>WSYE01000004.1 GCA_009773665.1 Desulfovibrionaceae bacterium
CTAGAATCGATTTGAAGACGATTCGTCGCCCGCCGAGCAGGACGCGACCGTTCCAGCCCTCGGCACCCGCCCGCCAGAACACGGGCGGGACAGTAACCAGTTCCCGCTCAAGCCGCTTCGCGTCCCGAGGGGATACGATTCAGGTCTTGTTTCTTGAAATCGCCGTCTTCGGCGATGGCTGGCCGCCGGGATAAGCCGCTTTGGGCGTTCCCGGCGGATACCCTGCATCACCGCCCCGCCGCAGACCGCCCGCGCACGACGCGAAGCGGAAAGCAGGGTCCAGGGGAGGCTTCTCCCCTGGCGGGTGCAGGGCGGAGCCCGCCGGGGTCTAGGGCAGAGCCCCAGCATCTCCCTCCTCCACCCCAACCCGTCCCAGGAGCCTCACACTCACCATGGACGCCTCCGAACGCCGCTCGCTCGAAGCGCAGATCGCCGTGGGGCTGGCGTCGTTCCTGACGCCGTTCCTGTACGGGGCGCTGTCAGTAGCGATGCCCACCATCGGCCGGGCGTTTTCTTTTTCAGCGCGCGAGATGGCTATGGTGATGATGGTCCACCTGCTATTCTCCACCTCCTGCATGCTGCCGGTGGGCCGCGCCTCGGACTTCATCGGGCGAAAGGGCCTGTTCATGGCGGGCAGCGTGCTGTTCTCGGTCAGCTCGCTCACGGCAGGCCTGGCGGACAGCGCCGGGGTGCTGCTCTTCGCCAGGGCGCTCCAGGGCGTAGGCGACGCGCTCACGTTCGGAGTCAGCGGAGCCATCCTGGTGACCATCGTGCCGCCGGAGCGCACGGGCCGGGCCATCGGCTTCAATCTGACGTTTATTTTTGCGGGGCTGGCGCTCGGGCCTCTGGCTGGCGGCGCACTGACCTCGTGGCTGTCCTGGCGGGTGATTTTTTATCTGTCGGCGGCAGCGGGGGTGGCAGCCTTCGCGCTCATCTTCAGGAGCTACCAGGAAGTAAGGCCGCAACGGTCGGAGACGGTGGGCTACGCTGACACGGCGCTGTTCATCCCGGCCATGCTGGGGCTGATTCTTGGGCTCTCCGTGCAGCCGTCCTGGTGGGGCGCGGCGCTTTCGGCGGCGGCTGGTCTGCTGCTGTGGCGCTTCGTGAAATTTCAGGAGGGTCACGCTAACCCCATGGTGGACGTAGGGTACATCCGACGCAATCCGGCGTTTGCGCTGGCCAACGTGGCATCGGTGCTGGGATATGCGGCTGCATTCTCCACAAGCTTTCTGCTGAGTCTCTTTTTGCAGAGCGTGCAGGGGATGGCCCCCCACGACGCAGGGTATCTGCTGCTGGTGCAACCCACGGTGCAGGCACTGGCCTCGCCGCTGGCGGGAAGGTTGTCGGACATGGCGCACCCGGCGCGGGTGAGCGCTGCGGGTCTGGCTGTGATGGGGGTGGGACTCTTGATGCTCACGGGGACCGGAATCGACACCACGACCCTGTGGATGATCGGGGTGCAGGTGGTGCTGGGGCTGGGCTTTTCGCTGTTCGTGTCGCCGAACTTCAACGCCATCATGTCCAGCGTGGACCCGGCCCATAAGGGCATGGCCTCGGGGTTCATGTCCACCATGCGCGGGATGGGCATGTGCCTGTCGCTGTCGGTGACGGGCCTTCTACTGGCGCTGGTGCTGGGCGAGGCCCATACAGGCCAGACCGGCCCCGAAGCGCTGCCCGCGCTCAAGGCCTGTTTCGTCATCTTTGGGCTGTCCGCGCTGGCTGCGGCAATCGTGTCCTGGCGTGCCGCACGGCAGGCGCGATAACAAAGCCCTGCCTGGACGCCGCCTCTCCCCTGGTCTATCGTCCCCTCAAGACTCGTTTGCCGAGGGAGGACGCCCATGTTCCGACGACTGCTGAACCTCGCGCTGCTCTGCGCCATCCAGATTGCTGCGCCTGCCCAGCAGACGTCTGCGGCAGAGCCCTCCACTCCCCTGATATACGGCCTGAAAGGTGCGGTGATGCTCCTGGACGGACAATCCGGCCAGCCTCGCAAGATCGGCCAGGGGCGGCAACCCTCGCACGCGCCGGGCGGACTCCGCGCCGCATGGGTGGAGCACGGCGAAGACGCAGCCAAGGCCAGTATCGCTGTTTATGACGTGGCCACGGGGAAGACGACGCTGTTGGCCAAGCCGGGCGGCTACCTTCAGACGCCCCGGTTTTCGCCGGACGGACAGAGCGTGGCCTTCACCCGCATGGGCGAGGACGGACGCCAGAGCCTCTGGCTGGTGCGAAGCGGCGAAAAACCCGTGCAACTGCCCACAACCGGCGACGGTTCACTCTTCGAACTGGCCTGGACCCCGGACGGAGCGTTCATAACCGCCCAGGACATGCGCTGGCTGCGCTTCTTCAAGCCTGACGGCTCAGAGGCGCGGCGCGTGGCGCTGAATGACGTCACGGGAGGAAAGCAGGACGCCGTCACCAGCGCGGACCGCTTCAGCCTGCGCCCTGGCGGGAGCGGGGAAATCCTGTTTTCCATGATGGTCCCTGGCACGAAGCTCTTTCACAAGAAAGTGCCGGATTTGAGCTCGGCGCTGTTCCTGTACGACCCTAAGAGCGGCAAGACCACGCGGCTCACGGCAGAGAACCTGACCGCCTTCGCACCGTCCTGGACACCGGACGGGCAAGGGCTGGTGTTCACGGGCTACACGGACGTCCAGGCCGGATCGGCATACCCATTCCGCGTATGGAGCATGCGTCTTGGCGAATCTCCACGGGAAGTGACGCCCGGCGAAGACCCCGCGCCACCAAGCGGGTCGTAGAAAGCTGATATGGAGGCATCATGATGCGAGTACGCGCAGGGCTGGCCGCTCTAGCTCCGCTGGCGCTGGTTTTGGCGATGGTTGTCCAGGGCTGGGCTGGCAAAGGCGGGCCTTCGCCCGAAGTCGCCACGCGGCTGAACGCTGTGTGCGGCCAGACCGGCGTGTACGACTGCTACACGAACCACAAGTATGGTTATGTCGTGGCTTGGCCTAAAAAGCACCTGACTGGGCAAGGAGAATCAGACAGCGGAGACGGGCAGGTTTTCAGCTCGCCGGATGGACAGGCGCGGCTGGCCTGCTGGGCGTCGTTCAACGACGTGCTCGGGGAGAGCATCGGCCAAGCCTACGCCCAGGCCCTTCAGGACGCCGGGACGCAGGTCAGCTACAAGCATCTGGGGAAGGATTTCTTTGTGATTTCGGGCGTCAGGGACGCGATGATCTTCTACCGCAAGACCCTGCTGGCCCACGGGGTGCTGGCCAGCTTCGAACTGAGCTACGCCGCGCCCCTCAAGGCCGCGTTCGACCCCATCGTGAAGGACGTGGCCCGCTCCTTCAGCGTAGACCCGGCCTTTTCCTGGCGCTAGCGCGGCGCTCTCAGGACAGGTTCATACAGCATATGAACCTAACCCAAGAGAACCATATCTTTTATTTGCACGTGAGCCCAAGGCGTGCGCGACAGGCGGCAGCCCTGCCCTACCCTTTGGAGCGCGACCGCGACGAACCGGCCCTGTTAGAGCCTGATCTCTGGCTCCCGGACTTCGTTCCGCCAGTCTTCGATCCACCGGATTTCTGCCCACCAGATTTCTGGCCGCCGGTTTTCGAGCCGCCCGATCTCGGCGCGGCAGGCTTCCTTCCACGGGACTGGTCCCTGTCGGGCCTGTCTCCAGTAGATTTCTCACCGGCGGACTTGCCCGCCTCGGCACCGGCCTCGCCAGACTTCGCCACGGCAGCTTTCGGCGCTGCGGGCTTCACGTAGGTCGAGGGATAGGGCTTGTCCTTGCCCGGCTTCTGGGGCTTGGGCCTGGGCCTGTTCTCGATCTCGCCGTCCTCGTTCCTCTGGCGGCTGCCCCTGAAAAGCAACTTCACAGGCGCGTGGCGGATGCCGAAAAGCTTGCGCAGCTGGTTTTCCAGGAAGCGGGCGTAGCTATCCTTGATGCGCTCGGGATCGTTGACGAAGAATACGAAGGTAGCCGGGACGGTCCCCGTCTGGGTAAGGTAGTAAAATTTGGGGCGTTTGCCTTTCACCAGAGGCGGCTGGTGGCGCTCCAAGGCCTCGCGCAGCAGGCGGTTCAGCTCGCCCGTGCCGATGCGGATGTGGCACTCGGCGCGGATGGCCTGGGCAGTGGGCAGGATGTCGCGCAGCCCCTTGCCCTTGACGGCGGATGTGAAGATGACCGGCACGTGGTTGCAGATGCGCAGCTCTTCGCTCACGGCCTGCTTGAGTTCGGCCAGCCCCTTGGCGTCCACGAGATCAACCTTGTTGATGACGATGAGGAAGGGGACCTTCTCCTTGTCCAGGTAGGAGATCAGGCGCTTGTCCTGCATGGCAAGGCCCTCGGGGCCGTCCACCACCAGGATGGTCACGTCGGCGCGCCTGCCGCTGCCCAGCGCCGTCAGGCTGCTGATGCGCTCCAGGGCGTCGTCGATCTTGGCCTTGCGGCGCACACCCGCCGTGTCCACGAACACAAAGCGCTTGCCATCCTTCTCAAAGGTAACGTCCACGGCGTCGCGGGTGGTTCCGGCCTGATCGCTGACGATCATGCGGTAATCGCCCACCATGGCGTTAATAATCGAACTTTTTCCCGCGTTGGGGCGGCCCAGCATGGAGAGCGTGAGCTCCGTCTCCATGCGCTCTTCCGGCTCCACAACCTCGGGCAGGCGCGCGATGATGTCGTCCACCAGGGTGCGCATGCCAAAGCCGTGCTCGGCGGAGACCGGGGCCAGGTCGAGGCCCAGGGAGTGGAAGTCCGCCATGAAGAGGTCTTCCTTCTCGCCGCCGTCCACCTTGTTCACGGCCACCAGCACGGGCTTGCCGGACTGGCGCAGCAGCTGGGCCACGCGCTGGTCTTCCGAGGTGATGCCCTCGCGGCCGTCAACCACCAGCAGCACCAGATCCGACGAGGTCACGGCGCGTCGCGCCTGCTCCAGCACGTCCACTTCCAGGCCCTGCGGGTCTTCCAGGGTCAGACCACCCGTGTCGATGATGTTCACCGGCACGCCAGCCAGCACGGCCTGGCCTTCCAGACGGTCGCGGGTGACGCCGGGGCGGTCGTGGGTGATGGCCTTGCGCCTGCGCAGGAAGCGGTTGAACAGGGTGGACTTGCCCACGTTGGGGCGACCGATAATGGCGAGAGTGGCTGGCATTGGAGGTATGTCCCGGGTTAAGGCCCCGGCGGGCAAGGGGGGTGGCCCTTTGAATCCCCGAGGTCGGGGGCTCCGCTGAGGACGGGTACTTTGCACTATCGCATGACGTTCTGTCAAGCCCTCTGAAAAACGGCGATTACCGCAGCTCCCCGGCCATGTCCTTCACGCCGGTCACGGTGGCGTACACCGCGCCCAGCGCCGCCATGAAGGCCGCCTGCACATGCGCGGCGGGCACGTTCACGTGGCCGTGCTCCAGGGCGCGCGTGGCGCAGGCGTCTGCCAGCACGACGCACTCGTACCCCAGGTCGAAGGCTGCGCGGGTGGTCGCGTCCACGCACATGTGGGTCATCATCCCGGCGATAACCAGCCGCTTCACGTCGGCCTCGTCCAGGCGATCCTGGAGTTCCGTGGCCCGGAACGAGTTGGGGAAATTCTTTTGGACGACCGCTTCGCCTTCACGGGGAGCCACGGCGGAGTGGATCTCCACGCCGGGCGTGCCGGGGATGAAGAAGCCTGCTCCGGGGCGCGCGGAGAGGTGCTGCACGTGGATGACGGGCCAGCCCTGCTCGCGGAACCAGCCCAGTGCGCGGCCAGCCTTCAGCACGGCGGCCTCGGCCCCCACGAGTTCCATGGGGCCGCCCGCGAAGTAGTCCATCTGGAGGTCGATCAGGATAAGTGCGGTGTTCATGGCATGCCTTTTTGATTAAATTATCTGGCCTCCGGCGGCCAGAGAGAGAGAGCTCTGCCCTCTCTGGACTCTCCCGCCAGGGGCCTAACGTTGCTTATCCCCCAGGGCCGGAAAGTAGCTTCGCGTACGTGCGCGGTTACTTGGGCAGGGGGCGGGGCTGGATGCTGTCCCGTCCGGGTACGGCGGGTGCCGAGAACTGTCCCGATCGCGCCCTGCCCGGCGACTGGGTGCTGTCCCGTCCGTGTCCTGGCGGCTGGAATGCGAAGCGGAAAGAGTGTCCAGAGGGCGAAGCCCTATGGCCGCCGGAGGCATATTTAATTCTCTCTTCTTACAGTTCAGGCGCACCCGAGGGCACTAGGCACAAAAGCATCAGCGGTTCTGTGCCGGTGTTTCTCACCTGATGCTCTTCGCCCGGCTTCACGAACACGGCGCTGCCCGGCCCGACCGGGTTCCACTGCCCGTTGCCGTACACTTCGCCCTGCCCGCTGTGGTAGAACATCTCGTGCTCCCAGTCGTGGGTGTGACGCGGGGTGTGGCCGCCGGGCGCGATCTCAAAAAGACGCATGCAGAAGTTGGGCGCTCCGTCAGCCTTGCCGATCAGCACGCGCCCGGCGATTCCCTTGGCTACTTCGTTGTCGAAGCGAACAGGTTCGATGGTCTTAAAATCCTTGATCTCCACGCCGTCCTCCCGAAGAAGTATGATGGTTTATGCCTTCATTAAATTCCGAAGATTCCTGGCGGTGCCGGAGATGTCCTCCGCGCCCACGATCTCGGTGACCAGACAGGCCATGTGGGCGCCGCGCTCACGCACCTGCGGCAGGTTGTGCGCCTTGATGCCGCCGATGGCCACGAAGGGCATGGGGATGTGCTCCACCACGTAGTCCAGGTATTCGAACCCCACGGGGTCGCACACGTCTTTCTTGGTTTTGGTGGCGAAAATCGGCCCGACGCCGATGTAGTCCACCACGCCGGAGGTCTGGGCGGCGCGCGCCTGAGTGGGGCCGTGCGTGGAGAGGCCGATTATCCGGTCCGGCCCGAGGAGCTTGCGCACCGCCGTGGGGGGCAGGTCCTCCTGGCCGACGTGCACGCCGTCGGCGTCCACTAGAAGGGCCAGGTCCACATGGTCGTTAACGATGAAGGTGGCCTTGGCGGCGCGAGTCATGTCGCGCAGGGCCAGGCACTCGTCGTACATGGCCCCGGCTTTCTTGTCCTTCTCGCGGTACTGGATGACGGTGATGCCCGCCTCCAGGAGCTTCTCGGCGACTTCCAGGTTGGAGCGGCCATTGGAGTGCTCCTCCGAGAGGATGGCATAAATGCCGCCAGCCAAAAAATTACGCATGGATTTCATCGCTCTTGCCTCCGCAATGCGAATTCGAGCACCAGATCGGCCTGCTTGGCCGCCGCTACCGTGACGCATGGGGCCAGGGGCGGACACTGTTCGGTAGCCGCGCTGGCCATGTCGCCCACTATGGCGAAGTTGTCGCGCACGCGCCGCGTGACGATGCGGTCAGCATCGCCATACCCCGCAAGCCCGGACGCGGCCACCAGAAATTTGCCCGTGGGGAGGTAGGTCTCCACGATCATGCGCTTGGCGCTGGCCGCGTCGAAGGCTTCGACGATAACGTCGCAATCCGCAAACAGGGAAGCGGCATTTTCGGGAGTGATGAGGGTCTGCACGGCCTGGATGTTCGCGTCCGGGTTGATGTCCAGGAGGTTGTCGCGAAGGGCAGCGACCTTGGGCATGCCGATCTGGCGGAGAAAGAAGAACTGACGGTTCAGGTTGCTGGCGTCAACCACGTCGTGGTCAGCAATGACGAAGTTTGAAAAGCCCGAGCGCACCAGCATCCAGGCGCAGTTGGAGCCAAGCCCGCCCGCACCCGCGATGCCCACGCGCATGGAGCGCACGCGCTCAAGATCGCCCGGCGACAGATAGCGCGACAGGCCCTGGATGAAGGGATTCATGCGGTCATCCTACAGGTATTGCCAATCCTTGAACACTGGCTGATACCCCCGCGAGTACAGCATCTCGGCCATTTCGGCCACGCTGCGCTCATCGGATATCTCGAACTGGCCGGGGTCTTCCTGGCCGGACGCCCTGCCCCCGACCTGCGTACACACGCCCGCGCTCATCTTGGTGACGCCAAGCCCCAGCAGGTTGTCGCGCAGCTTCGCGTTCTCGCGCGTGGAGAGCGTCACCCCGCCGCGCGGCATGAACAGCCTGAACGCCAAAATATACTGCACCATGTCCGCATCCGACACGATCACCTTAGGCGGGAAGCCTCCCAGGTGCGGGCGCATGCGCGGCGGCGAGATGGCCACCTCCACATCCGGGTAGGCGTGCTGCAAATAATCCGTGTGCACGCCGGTGAAGAACGCCTCGGTGCGCCAGTCGTTCAGGCCCAGCAGCGTCCCCGTGGTGATCTGGCGGATGCCCGCCGCGGCCGCGCGTTCCGGGGCCTCCAGGCGGTTTCGGTAAACCCGCTTGGGGCCTTTGGGGTGCAGCTCGGCGTAGATTTCCTCGTTGTAGACTTCCTGAAACATGGTCATGCCGTCCACACCCACGGCGGCCAGCTCGGCGTATTCGTCCTGGGTGAGGGCGTAGACCTCCACGGCGATGCTGGTGAAGTGCTTCTTCAGCACCTTGGAGCACTCTGCGATGTAGCTGACAGGAGTCTGCTTGCGGTCGTCTCCGGTGAGGATCAAAATGTGCTTCAGCCCGCTCTTGGCGATCTCGACCGCTTCGGCCTCGACCTCTTCCAGGGTCAGCTTGCGGCGCTCCAGGGCGTTCTTGGTGTTGAAGCCGCAGTAGACGCACTGGTTGGTGCAGTGGTTGGCCAGATACAACGGCGTGAACAGGAGCACCGCCTTGCCGAAGTGGCGCACGGTGAGTTCGCTGGCCCGTCGCGCCATGGCCTCCAGATGGGACGCGGCGCGGGGGGAAAGAAGCGCCAGGAAGTCCTCGCGGGACAGGCGTTCTTTGTTGATGATGCGCGCGATGTCGGCGTCCGTCACCGAGGCGAAGAAGGACGCGAAGTCGAAGCCGTCGTAGCGGCGTAATTCGTCGTAGAATGTCATGGTGATACTCTTATTATCAGGTCTCAGGACGGTGGCTGGGTGCTCTCCCGTCCGTGTCCTGGCGGGCGGGCTAGAACCGATTTGAAGACGATTTTGAAACTCCAGTCTGCCGCGCTGAAATGCGAAGCTATAAGGGATTCCAAAGGAACTTGTTCCTTTGGCCGCCGGAGGCATATTAAATACTTACTCGTGCAAAAATCCCGTCAGCGGCGACGACGCCTTCGCACTCTCCTGCACGGCTCCCGGTCCGGCCAGGAACGCCGCGCGCCCAGCCGCCACGGCCTGCCCGAAGGCGCGCCCCATGGCCACAGGGTCCGACGCAGACGCCACGGCAGTGTTCACCAGCACGGCGGCCGCGCCCATCTCCATGCACTCGCAGGCTTCGGAGGGCCGTCCGATTCCGGCATCCACGATGACCGGCAGCTCAAGCTCCTCGATCATGATGCGCACGAGCTCCTTGGTGCGAAAGCCCCGATTTGTGCCGATGGGCGCGCCCAGCGGCATAATGGCGGCGGCTCCGGCCTCGGCCATGCGCTTGGCGGCCATGAGGTCCGGCGACATGTAGGGCAGCACGGTGAAGCCCTCGGCGGCCAGAATGCGCGTGGCCTCGATGGTCTCCTGGTTGTCGGGCAGCAGGTAGCGGTTGTCGCTTATCACCTCGATCTTGATCCAGTCGCCGCAGCCTGCCGCGCGGGCGAGACGTGCGATGCGCACGGCCTCGGCGGCGTTACGCGCGCCAGAGGTGTTGGGCATCAGGATGCAGGTCTTGGGAATATGGGTGAGGATGTTCTCCTGCCCGGCCTCGGGGTCCACGCGGCGAACCGCCACAGTGATAACGCCCGCGCCGCTGGCCTCGACTATGGCCGGGATGAGCGTGTTGGAGGAATATTTCCCGGACCCCAGGAAGAGGCGGCTCGGGAGGGTAACGCCGCCGATGATGAGCTTGTCGGACATATATCAGCCTCCTCCCACGAAGGACACGATCTCCAGGCTGTCACCCTCGGCGAGGAGGGTTTGCGCCCATTTGTCCTTGGGGACGATGGATTCGTTCAGTTCAATAACCACGACGGCAGGGTCCAGATTCCGGGAGGCCAGGTAGGCTTCCAGGGTCTGGGGGTGCGGCAGGGTGGTGGATTTTCCGTTGATGCGAAGGTTCATGTTGGAGTGCTCCCACTGGGGAGAGAGTGTACCACCGCTGCTGGCGGCGTAAAGGGCTGGATGCTGCGGGCCGGAGGCCTGGGCGTGCCGGGTCGGGGCAAGTCGTCGGGGCGGGTGCTGGGTGCTGTCCCGTTCGTGTCCTGGCGGGCGGGCTAGAACCGATTTGAAGACGATTCGTCGCCCGCCCGCCAGAACCCGACCGTGACAGCACCCAGCCCCCGTCGAAAATCCATACTCCGTTAAGAAATGCAAAGCGGAGACGGCGTCCTGCACCAAATTCCCGTCAAAACTCCAGCCTGCCGTGTTCCAAGTCCAGAAGAGGAAGGCGTCCTGCACCCGGCTCTTGCCTGGAAACGCTTTGCCTCGTTGGAAAACCTATGCAGTGGGCGTTCTGCATCCAGTTTCCGAAGAAACTCCAGTCTGCCGCGCTGAAATGCGAAGCGGAGAGGGTTTCCAAAGGGCGAAGCCCTTTGGCCGCCGGAGGCATCCTAATTCTTACTTACTTCCCGCCAATAATCCTGGCGATGTTCTCCACGTAGGGCGCGCGGATGACGCCGCGCTCGGTGACGATACCCGCGATCAGCTCCGAGGGGGTGGCGTCGAATGCGTAGTTGAACACGCCGACGCCCTGCGGGGTGATCTGGTGATCGCCAATGTGTGTGACCTCGCGGGGGGTGCGGTCCTCGATGGGGATGTCCGCGCCAGAGGGGCAGGCCAGGTCGAAGGTGCTGGCCGGGGCCGCCACGTAGAAGGGCACGCCAAAGTGCTTGGCCAGGATGGCCACGCCGAAGGTGCCGATCTTGTTGGCGGCGTCGCCGTTGGCCGCGATGCGGTCCGCGCCGACCACGACCTTCTGCACCATGCCGCGCTGCATGAGGAGCGCGCAGGCGTTGTCGCAGGCGACCTTGACGGGGATGCCGTCCTTGGCCAGCTCGTAGGCGGTGAGGCGCGCGCCCTGCAGGAAGGGGCGGGTCTCGTTGGCGATCACGGTGATCTTCTTGCCCTGCTCCCAGGCGCCGCGAATGACGCCAAGCGCCGTGCCATATCCGGCGGTGGCCAGGGCCCCGGCGTTGCAGTGGGTCATGACGGTGTCGCCGTCGTCGATGAGGTCCGCGCCGAAGCGGCCCATGGCCGTGTTGATCTCGATATCCTGGGCGTGGATTTCCTTGGCCATGTCCAGCCACTTGGCGGACAGGGCAGGCAGGCTCAGACCGGAGTCGGCCTTCCAGGCGTCGCGCATGAGCTTCACGGCCCAGCGCAGGTTCACGGCGGTGGGGCGGGCTTCCTCAAGGTCGATGAGGAGCTTCTCCAAGGCGGCCTTCCAGTCGCGGTCGGACGCGACCTCGCGCGAGGCAAGGTAGCAGCCGTAGGCGGCGGTGACGCCGATGGCGGGCGCGCCGCGCACCACCATGGTCTGGAGGGCGTAGATGGTCTCCTGCGTGTTGGTGCAGGGGAAATACTCCTCGCGTCCGGGCAGAATACGCTGGTCGAGGAGAATCAGGGCGTCCTTCTCGGGGGAAAACTGGATATGGTCGGTCATGGAGTTAAAGTCCTAGCTGAGTTTTTTGGCCAAGAGTTCGTTCACCAGTCCGGGGTTGGCCTGCCCCTTGGTGGCCTTCATGATCTGGCCCACGAAGAAGCCCATGAGCTTGGTCTTGCCGCCCCGGAAGGCCTCGGCCTCGGTGGGGTTGGCAGCGATCACGGCGTCGATGGCGACTTCCAGGGCCGAAGTGTCTGAAATCTGCACGAGGCCCTTGGCCTTCACCAGGGCCTGCGGGTCTCCGCCCTGCGCGAACAGCTCGGGGAAGATCTGCTTGCCGATCTTGCCGGAGATGACGCCGTCGTCGATGAGCTTCACCAGCGCGGCCAGCTCGGCGGGCTTGAGGGCCACCTGCCTGGCATTGAGCTTGGCTTCGGCCATCTCGCGCATGAGCTCGCTCATGACCCAGTTGGCGATCTTCTTGGGCTGGTCGTAAGCGGCCAGAGCCTGCTCGAAGTATTCGGCACTCTCGCGCTCGGCGGTCAGCACGTCGGCGTCCTGCACGGAGAGGCCGAAGTCGCGCATGAAGCGCTCGCGCTTGGCGCGCGGCAGCTCCGGCAACTCGGCGCTCCAGGCGTCCACCTTGGCGGGGTCGAGCTTCAAGGGGACAAGGTCGGGGTCTGGGAAGTAGCGGTAGTCGTGGGCTTCTTCCTTGCCGCGCATGGAGGCCGTGATGTTCTTGTCCGGGTTGTAGAGCCGGGTTTCCTGGATGACGGCCTCGCCGTCCTCCAGACAGTCCTTCTGGCGCTGGATCTCATATTCGATCGCCAGCCGAACGTTGCGGAAAGAGTTGACGTTTTTTATCTCGGCGCGCGTTCCGAAGGCCTCCTGGCCTTTGGGGCGGATGGAGACGTTGGCGTCGCAGCGAAACGAGCCCTCCTCCATGTTGCCGTCGCAGATGCCCAGATAGACCAGGATGGAGCGCAGCTCCTTCAGGTAGGCCACGGCCTCCTCGGCGCTTCGCATGTCCGGCTCGCTGACGATCTCGATGAGCGGCACGCAGGCGCGGTTCAGGTCCACGTAGCTTGCGTTGTCCGTGGAGGAGTGGATGTTCTTTCCGGCGTCCTCTTCCATATGGATGCGGGTGACGCCGATGGTCTTGACCTGTCCGTCCAGCAGGATGTCCACCTTGCCGTGCTCGGCGATGGGCAGCTCGTACTGGGAGATCTGGTAGCCCTTGGGCAGGTCGGGATAGAAATAGTTCTTGCGGGCAAACACCGACACCGGATTCAGGGTGCAGTCAATGGCCATGCCCATTTTTGCCGCGTATTCCACGGCCTTCTCGTTGAGCACGGGCAGCATGCCCGGCATGCCCGAACAGACCGGGCAGACGTTTTCGTTGGGGTCCGCGCCGAACGCGGTGGAACAGCCGCAGAAAATCTTGCTCTTGGTGAGAAGCTGGGCGTGGACTTCAAGGCCGATGACCGCCTCGTATACCGCCATGACGTGAGGCTCCTGGGAAGTAGTGGGTAGCGGGGTCTGGTCTTACAGCCCATGCGGGGCATGGTCAATGGGCAGGCGACATTGACTTGCATGCCGGTTCATGTTGGGTATGATATGACGAACACTTTTTCAGGAGGCCCCCATGCGACCGACCACCCTGCTCCCCCTTCTCCTGCTGTGCGTGCTGGCTTCGGCTGCCGGATGCGTCCCGACCTCGGGCGGCGGCTATTACGATGACGGCTACGACAACAACCGTGGATATTACAACCAGCGCAGCCAGCAACGCCACGGCGGAGGCTACTATGACCAGAACGACGACGATCGCCAGCAAAGACGCCAGGAAGTGAACTGCAACAACAACTGGCAGAACTGCGTGGGGGTCTGCAATCAGATAGCCGACGCCAACCAGCGCTACGTGTGCGTGGCCAACTGCAACAACGCCCTGAACCAGTGCAAAGGGCGCTGACACGACATATCTGACTTGAAGGGGAGCCGGAAGCAGCGTCCGGCTCTCGCATTGCCCCATGCCCTCCCGGCGTGGTAGGATTAGCCATGCCAGTCAACAACACGGAACCGCTCTCGATCTACCGGGCAGGCCCAGGCTACGCTCCCTGTTTGGCCGAAATGATCCTCATGGCCACCCGCGCCCAGCACAAGCGCGGCATCCTAGACTCCCTGCTGGACCTGCCGGAACAGTTGATCCTGCGCGTGATGGCGCGCCTCGCCATGCATCCGGGGCAGGTTTGGGGGCGCATCGACAACACCTTTGTGGCCCTGGTGGACGGCGTCTGTTCCGGCACGGCCACCGCGCGCCCGGCTGTTCCCTTTGGGGAGTTCCCGTATTCTCCCACCCCCTTCAGGGAGGTCGCGGCTGAGCTTAACATCACGCCCGAGCTCGTAGACGCCGCGCTCAAGCGCCAGGAACGCCTGCTCTACTGGCTCTCTTCCGGCGACGACCCCGAGCCGCAAGGCATGTGGCTGCTGGAATATCTGGCCGTGCGCCGCCCCTTCCGGGCAGCCGGAGTGGCCAGAGGGCTCATGGAGCGCGTGATGCAGGAGGTCCGCGCCGCAGGCGGATCAGGAATCGAGCTCTACTGCGAGATCGGCAACGTGCAGGCCGAACGGCTGTACGCCACGCTCGGCTTCAGCATGCTGCGCGAATATATTTATGACGATGACGCCGTGGTCTTCGGCGGCGTGGGGGTGAGGCAGCTGCGGCTGATATTTGGGTAGTCCGGCCTTGAGGTCGGCGGAATCAGGATTCGTCCTCGTCGCGCTCGCGGGGGGGATGGGCCTCCTTGAAGCTCATGCAGGCCCAGGGGAACAGCTCGCGGGCCTTGCCCACGGCAGAGGCCTCCACTGCCTCGTACCATTCACCGAACTTGGCCATGAGCAGCCGCCCGCCCGGCGTCAGCGTGTGACCGCCCTTGCGGCTGCCCGCCTGCTCGATAAGCTGGACGCCCAGCACTTTTTCGGTTTTGCGGATCTTACCCCAGGCCGCCCGGTAGGACATCCCCAGGTGCTCGGCGGCCTTTTTCAGCGAACCGAAACGGTCCACGGCCTCCAGCAGCATGCCCCGGCCCGTGCCGAAAAACATGCCGTCCTCGGTCTCCAGCCACAGACGCAGCCGCACCACTGGCGGCCTGACGCCGCCCAGCCCGCCGCCGCTCGCCGGTTGGGCTTCGCCCCCGCAGGGTTTCTCTTTCGGTTCTTTGGTCGTCATGTCCTCACCTTCTACCGGGCCGCGATGGCCGCGTCGATGAACTTGCCCACGCCGTACTCGCGCCGTCGGAAGAACTTCTCCGGGTCCGGCCCGATTATCTGCATCTCCGGGTGGGAGCGCTGCACGTCCAGCGCGATGTGCATCTCCTTGGTGCAGCCGGTGGAGAACGTGGCGTCTTTGCCGGTCCAGACCGGGGGGACGCTTCGGCCCATCATCTCGAAGGCCTGCTCGATGTCGGAGCTTGACTGGAACCGCCACACGCCGATGAGCCCGGAACGCTGCACCTTCTCCCACATGAACATCAGGTCGTCGGCGTCCATGCCTTCCTCGAAGTGTTCGGCGGGGTTTATGATGTGCGTTCCGGTGAGCCGGGCGCGAAGCTGCTTCACGAACGTGGTGACCACCTTGATGGCGGTGTCCGTCTCATGCGGGATGGACCCCACGATGGCCGAATAGAACACGATGGTCTTCCCGGCGGCCTTCTCGGCGCGCATGCGGGCGATGATGGCCTCGGCCTTGGCCGTGATCTCCGGCTCGGTGAAGGTGCGTAGCCCCGACGGCTTGGGCTTCAGGTCGACGTGGAGCAGCCCGTCCGCACCGTGGTGCACGCAGATGACGTCGCGGGTGAACTTGGTGCGCGTCAGCATGATGCGCCGGTGGTTCAGCTCCCCCTTGGCGATTACCAGATCGGACTCTTTCCAGGCGCGCGCGAAGGTGACGCTGGTCTTGTACAGGTTCAGGCGCTCCCGGCTGCCGTCGGAGATAACCAGGAAAGGCGTCTCCTTCAAGGCCTGCAAAAGCGCGTTCTTGCCCGCGCGGCTGTCGCCCAGCAGGTGCGAACCGGCCAGGGCCTGCGCCAGCACAGGGTCGTCGTCGGAGTCCCATACCGTGGGGCAGTCGAAGAAGAAGCCGTCCTTCAGGGCCAGGATCACCCGATGGCCCATGCGCAAAAGCACCCGCACCACCAGAATGTCGAACAGGAGCCCCCCCGCCGTATCCGGCATGTAGAGGATCTTCATGGACTTGGGACGCCCAGGGTCCAGGGCGCGGCGCAGCACGTCGAAGGGTCCGCAGTTCAGGAGCTCGGATTCGATCTCCTGGGGCTGGGGCGCGAAATGGTCTTCCTCCCAGATTCTTTTCCACACGGAGAGGCACAGCAGGCGCGAAATCTCCAGCATGTCCAGCTCGAAGCGCATGTCGCGGATGGTGGCGCAGTTGACGGCCATGCCCGGACAGGTGTTCAGGGCCGCGTTCATGGCCTGAGTGTCCATGAACTGGCTGGCGCGGCGGTTCAGCAGTCGCTTGCGCTCACGGTGGGGGTCGTCTTGCCCGGCCTGGGCCAGCACGATGGAGGTCAGGCGCTTCAGGAGCCGCGAAGGGATGAGCACCGGTGCATTCACGGCCTGGCGGTACTTGTGGTCGCACAGCGAGAGGATCATCATCTTCTCGTACTCGCCGGGGCAGTGGTTCTCGATCAGCTCCAACACGTCGCGCCACACCTTGGAGTAGGCGTCCATGAGGGAGGGCTCCTGGTGTTTCTCCAGGAGATGGCCGAGCATCATGTCCGAGCAGGGCACGTAGATTTCGTCCGGCCCCAGAGCCGCCATGAAGCGCATCTGCTCCGGAGAGGCGTTGCGCAGGGGGTCGATGGAGTACTCGATGTGGTTCTCGCTCATGAAGTGCAGAAGCCATGCGTCGAGAAGCGGGTCCTTGCCGTAGCGCAGCTCGCTGGGCGAGCCCATGGTGGGGAAGCTGACCGGGCTCATCGTTCTCTGATGAATCCTTTGTCGAGTAGCTTGTTGAAGTAGGAGTGCCTGCCCACGGCCACCAGCTTGAGGGTGTGGGGTGAGCGGCGTACCCGCACCCAGTCGCCGGGCTGCAAGGGGAAGGTGGCCTGTCCGTCGCAGGTGAGCACCACGTCCGCCGTGGCCTCCTCCACGCCCATGTCCAGCGGCCGGTCGGTGGGCAGCACCATGGGCCGGAAATCGCACAGGAACGGGCAGATGGGCGTGATGGTCAGCACCTGGAGGTCCGGATGCACCAGCGGTCCGCCTGCGCTCATGGAATAGGCCGTGGCCCCGGTGGGCGTGGCCACCACCATGCCGTCCGCCCTGAAGCCGCCCAGACGCTCTCCGCCGAACACGATGCCGACCTTTATGAGGCGCGCCATGGAGCCGCGCACAACCACGTCGTTCACCGCGCCGCTGTGGAAGATCTGCCTGCCGTTGCGGGCCACCTCGCAGGTGAGCATGATGAGCTGGCTCACCGCGAAGCCCTTCTGCACCACCAGTTCAAGCGGCTCGCGCCAGTCGTCCCCGGTGAGCTGGGTCAGGAACCCCAGGCGGCCAAGATTAATGCCCATGAGCGGCACGCCCACGCTTGCCAGCTTTCGGGCGACGCTTATCATCGTGCCGTCGCCGCCCAACACCACGGCAAGCTGCGGACGCGGCCCGCCGCTGGCCAGGCAGAAGGCGTCCGTGCAGCCTTCCTGGTCGGTACGGTTTTCCACGATGCGCCCCGACGAACCGAGCCCGTCGAGCCGGGAAACGATCTGACCGGCCAGTTCCAGGGCTTTGACGTCGCCGGACTTGACCACCACGAGAACTTCGCGCACTGATGCCTGCATAGCGCGTCTCTATGTGAATCCGGCCCAGGGTTCAAGGCGTTTGGGCGTTCCGGTTTTATTTCGCCGCCCACCCTAAAGTCCTCATCCCTCCTGGCCGATAGGTGTCGTGACGAGTGAGGAGAATCAAGAGATGGCCGCCAACCCAGCATTGCTTCGCAACATGCTGCGCACATACGGGCGGCAGATCACCACGGCTCGAAGGCTGGCGCGGTACAGAAGGTCGCTCCAGGCAGCCGGGGCACAGGATCAGGTGGAGATCTCACGCGAGGCCAAACGCCGGGAACTGGTTCACAGAGTGGCTGCGGAGATCGTGGAGAGCCTGATCGTCACCGGGTCCGAGAACCCCGTGGTGGTGGACATCAAGAAGGAATTGGAATCCGCTTTCAGGACGAAATTCCATTTCGCCTACCCGCCCGAGGATATGGACTTGCAGATCTTTCGGGTCCTGGGCGAAAACGAGGCGGAGGAAGTGACCGGAGCCGAAAGGGTGCGTGTTTTGGAGAAGCTCTGGCACATCGCGCTGGAAAAGGTCGACGAGACGATGCTTTAACGGGCCAAAGGCCCGTTGGAGAGATGCCCGCAGGGTAGGCTGTCTGGGGAGGCAGCTTCATCCAACAAGGAATCCGAGCGGGCGTCTCGGCGGGAAATTCCCGCCGAGGAGGGGAACATGGACATCAAGAACATATTGGGAGGTTCCAACCCGTACGTACAGTCCAAGGTGGATAAGGGTGAAGGCACGGAAGCGGCATCTGCCGCCAAGGCCAAAGCCAAGGCCAAGAGCCAGTCCGCCTCGGGCGATAGGGTTTCTGTTTCGTCTGATGCCAAGCTGGTGGCTGAAGCCGCCAAGGCGGCCCAGGCATCCCCGGACATTCGGGTGGACAGAGTGGAAGCGCTGCGGGCACAGGTGGAATCGGGGAGCTACAACCTCAATCCTCGCCGCATCGCCGAGAAACTGGTCGCAAGCGACCTGGACTTCCTACGCTAGAGACGCCGCGTACGCGCGGCAAGACACATATCGAGCACTCGCCGGACGCGAAGGGACACGCTCCCCCGCGTCCCGCGAGGTCTTTTTGTTTTCCCCCTGCCTAAACCCCGCCTTCCACCCTCGGACGCCGCCGGATATTGACAGCGCACTGCATATGCCGCCTGCCCGACCTGACCCGCGTGGACAATTCTGCTCTCCCCCCTACGCCCCACCAAATGAACGCGTTGCGGCAACGCGCCCGCGCATCCTCCCTCACCTGCCCGACGATGCTCGTCTGCCACTGCCCGCACAGAAAGCTGAAGCACGGGACATCGTTCCAATAAATCTTCCCGCAGGAAGCGAAGCATCATTGCATCAACGCGCTCCATATTCTATAAAGCGAGTACATTCCTCACGAAATCGGAACCTCATCCGGCACGTACAGCCGCACACGAAGGTTAATGCACGTGAAGATACTGCTCTTGCTGGCCTCGCTTCTATCGCTGGCCGTCGCGCCGTGCATGGCCGGAGAGACGCTCGTGGCCGTCAAAAAAAACGGCGTCATCCGTTGCGGCGTGGGGGACAACATCCCCGGCATGGCCATGCAGGACGCCAACGGGGCGTGGTCCGGCATGGACGTCGATTTCTGCCGCGCTGTTGCTGCGGCCGTGCTGGGCGATCCCGCCAAATGCGTCTACCTTCCCCTGACCGCGCGGGCGCGCTTCACCTCGCTCATGAGCAAGGAGATCGACCTGCTGGCCCGCAACACGACCTGGACCATCGGGCGCGAGGCGGCGTTCAACGTGGCATTCGCCGGGCCGCTGCTGTTCACCAGGCAGGCGATTGCGGTGAGGAAGGAAGATGCCTCCGCTGCCCGCGCTGCCCTGGACAAGGCCAGAATCGGCGTGGTCCGGGGCTCCACCCATGTGCGCGACATCGAGGAGATCGCCGTCAGGAACGCCGTTACCTTTGAGCCAGTCCTCTATGATAGCCCGACTCTGGCCTGGAAGGGCTTCGTGTCGGGAGAGTGCAAAGGAGTTCTCGGGGATGAGATCGTGCTCGCCGCAGAACGGAGCCTCATGCCGGACGGCGAAAAGCTCATCGAAATAATCGCTCAGCAAAACGCCAGGGAGCCCATATCCCCTGCGACGCGTCAGGACGACAGCCAGTGGACCACGGTGTTGCGGGGCGTATTGTCCCTGCTTGTGGCCGCCGAAGAGTGCGGGCTGACCCAGGTCAACATCGCTGACGTTGCGAATCGCAGCGTGGCCGGGCGCCAGCTGCTGGAGCGCGCCACTGCCATGGCCAAGCCGCTGGGCCTCCCCCCGGACTGGAGCGTGCGGGTGATCGAATCCGTGGGTAACTACGGCGAGATGTTCGCCCGCAACCTGGGTGCGGGCAGCCCACTGAAGCTCGAGCGGGACCTGAACCGGCTCTGGAAAGACGGCGGACTCATCTGGGCACCACCGCTGTGACCGGCCACGCACGCTAACCCGCTCACACGGAGGCCGTCACTCCATGCACGATTTTCAGATATATTCCGTCTATGCCGTGTTTGCGGCGGTCATCCTCTGCATCGCCTTCAACCTGCTGGAGATGACCCTGGCCGGGCTGCTCGGGCTGTCCATCCTGACTGTTCTCGGGGCCATCACCCACAAGGACGTCCTGAACACCTTCGTGGCCTCCGAGGGAGCGCTCTCGCTCCTGTTCGGAGGCATGGTCGTGGCGCGGGTGCTCGGCCCCACCGGCATCTTCGAGAACGTGGGCACGCGTTTTCTCATCATGACCGGGGGCAGCGGCAGACGCTTCCTCCTGATGCTCACCGCCATGGTCAGTGTGGTCTGCGCCATCCTGCCCAACGCCACGGCGGTCATCCTCATCGCCCCCATCCTGATCCGGGTGTGCGACGAGCTGGAGGTCGATTTCGTCGGCCCCATGATCCTGACTGCCATGCTCAGCAACGCCGCTGGGCTCCTGACCCTGGTGGGCGACCCCGCCACCTTCCTGGTGGGCCAGTCCATCGGACTGAGCTTCGTGGAATACCTGAGGAAGGTAAGCCTGGGCGGAGTGATGGCCATCACCGTGCTGATCCCCCTGATGCCGCTCCTGTTTCCGCAGGTCTGGCGCACCCGGCGCAAACTGCCGCCCGGACTCAAACCCAAGCCGCTCGAGCGCCCCGGTTTCTGCCTCTTCGCGCTGCTCACGCTGGCGGTGATGGTCGGCCTGTTCCTGACCGGAGACATCCTGCCCACACCCATCGTCCCCCCGGCCGCCGCCATCATCGGGGCGTCGCTGGCCCTTTTGGCCATCTACTCCTCCAAGGTGGAGCCGGTGGAAGCAATCTTCAAGGACATCGACTGGAAGACCCTCATCTTCATCTTCTGCATGATGTGCTTCGTGGAGGTGTTCACCAAGACCGGCATCATGGGCGGGCTTTCGCGGGCCATGCACGCAAACTTCGGCGACAACCTGCTGCTGGCCGGTTTCGCGCTGCTTGGCGCGGTGGGGCTGGCCTCGGGCTTTCTGGCCAACATCCCCGTGGTTGCGGCGGCCATTCTCATGGCCAAGGGATATCTGGTGCTCATGCAGATGGTGCCTGAAGAAGCCCTTGGCCTTGGCTTCACCGACTGGCCGGACAGTGCGCTGCCGGTGTTCGTGGCCATGATGTTCGGTGGCACGCTGGGAGGCAACGCCACCATGATCGGCTCCTCGGCCAACCTGGTCAGCGTGGGCATATGCGCCTCCCACGGACGCCCGGTCCAGTTCGCGGCGTTCCTGCGCTACGGCGTTCCGGTCACGGTCTGCCAACTGGCCGCATCCGCAGCGTACGTGTGGGCGCTGGCGAAACTCGCCTAGAGCGACTGCAGAAAAAGCGAAGAGGCGTCCGGTCTGCCCCGCAATGGGAGCAGGCCGGACGCCTCAAGCATTCGCGCCCCGAAGGCACGCGCCGAAGCGCCGCGCCTACAGGTTCTTCTGCAAGAGCTCGCCGAAGGCGGTGCAGCCAAGCGTCTTGCTGCCGGGAATCTGGCTGGCCAGATCCACGGTGACGGTCTTGGCGCTGATGGCCTTGTCCATGGCGTCGTGGATGCTCTTGGCGGCCTCGAACCAGCCCAGGTGATCAAGCATCATTGCGCCGCACAGCACCAGGCTGCCGGGGTTGGCCTTGTCCATGCCCGCGATGGTGGGGGCAGTGCCGTGGGTGGCCTCGTAGAAGGCCAGCTTCTCGCTCATGTTCACGCCAGGGGCCAGGCCGAGCCCGCCCACCTGGGCGGCCAGGGCGTCGGAGAGGTAGTCGCCGTTCAGGTTGGTGGTGGCGATCACCGAATACTGCTGGGGACGGATCAGCACTTCCTGGAACATGGCGTCGGCGATGCGGTCGTTCAGCAGCACGGGCTTGGTCATGCCTTCCTTGGCCTGGGCCTCGGTCATCACTTCGGCGGCGAACTCCTCGGCGGCCATCTCGTAGCCCCAGGCACGGAAAGCGCCCTCGGTGAACTTCATGATGTTGCCCTTGTGGACGATGGTCACGCTGGGCTTCCTCTGGGCGATGGCGTGCTCGATGGCCTTCTTGATCAGGCGCTTGGAGCCCATGGGGGTCATGGGCTTGATGCCGACACCGGCGGTCTCGTCCACGTTCTTGCCCAGGGAGCGCAGGAACTCGATCAGGCGCTTGGCCTCGTCGGAGCCGGAGGCCCACTCGATGCCCGCGTAGACGTCCTCGGTGTTCTCGCGGAACACGATCATGTCCACCAGATCGGGGCGCTTCACCGGGGACTCGATGCCCTGGAAGTATTTGATGGGCCGGATGCAGGCGTAGAGGTCCAGCACCTGGCGCATGGTGACGTTCAGGCTGCGGATGCCGCCGCCCACGGGGGTGCCCAGGGGGCCTTTCATGGCGAGTTCGGCCTGGGCCAGGGTGTCCAGGGTCTCCTGGGGCAGGTAGTTCCCGGTCTCCTTGAAGGCCTTCTCGCCTGCGAGGAGCTCCTTCCAGGTCAGCTTGCGGGAATCGCCGTAGGCCTTGGCCACGGCGGCGTCGATGACGGGGCGGGCTGCGGCGAAGACCTCGGGTCCGATGCCGTCGCCGATGATGTAATGGACGGTTTTGTTCATTTTTCGCGCTCCTGGAGTGTCTTGTGAAGGAAAGCGCTTACGGTGGCGGGGAGGTGCTGTCAACCGGCAACATCCGCCTCATATACCGTCTGAAGCAAAAATGGTTGGCTGTAGTTAGTTAAAGAAAGACATCAGGCGTTTCAGCAACTACTCTTTAAAAAATCTCTTATGAACTACACTACAAAGGTGTAACACATAGCCTACGAATGCGACTGTAAAAACAAAAACGACCACGCCGAACAAGAACCTGAAAAATGATATCATTGCATCAGAAACGAACAAGCTACCCTTGGAAAAGTCAGAATACCCATACTCCTTGGGTACACTCATTCCATCCGCGTTCAAAACAATTTTGTCAAAAGCCTGTCCATTGATTAACAAATAAATATATGACTTACTCTTCGCCTTAATGCAATCAATAGACACAGACAACACACTTAGACCTGAATCTTTGTCAACATTGTACTTTGCAGGAGAAATAATCTCAAAACTATGTAACGTCGACCTCCCAAGATACAATATTACGTTCACATTCATTGCATCAACCGCACTTGAATTGGACAATTCTACGAACATATATGAAGGACTCTTCGTAGAGACACTCGGCATTTGAACATTCTCCACTTCTAGCACTGGAGTGGAGCGTCTTTCTTCAGTCTCCTTCTTACCCTCCTTCACATCTTTGACATTCCCTCTATCCACTTTAAAAGTAACTTCTGTGACAAAATCAAAGTTTTTATAAACAAAAAAAGCCACAAAACCCAGAGCAACCAAAAAAACAATTCCCTTGGCTGTAAGTAATTTTTCGAGAAGTAACTTATAATCCATTTCTTGCTCCCAGGACATACAACAACATAAAAAAGCCACCCCTGTGAACAGTTCATTGAGGTAAATCCTCAAAATAATCAAGAGACCTCGCAAACAAGGCGCACCCAGAACCGGCCAGGATGGTGGTCCTGGCCGGTTTTGGGTGGGGCGTTACCCCGGAACTTTGTGGCGCGAGAGACGGGACTTGAACCCGCGACCTCTTACGTGACAGGCCAGCGTTCTAACCAACTGAACTACCCCCGCGCATGCCCGGCGACTTCGAGCGAGCCGTGCGGCGTGCCCTCCGTCACGTAGAAGCGAAAACTATACCGGCATGCGTCCGTCGTGAAGCGCTCTTTTGAAGAGTCCTCTCCTCTCACGCGCGGCGAACACGGCCAGCGCAAACACCGCGCCCAGGGTGTCGGCGAACATGTCCTTCTGAGCGTCCCAGGGGTCTCCCTGGCTACCCAGAAATTCGACCCCCGCGTCCCCGCCCACAAGGACCGCGTACCACCACTCGACAATCTCGTACGCGCAGGCCAGGGCCATCACCGACGCGAGGCTGAAGGCCAGCACCACCACCGGATGCGCCAGGCGCTTGCGCTGGAGGTATTCCGCCAGCGCGAAGGCGTAAAACCCCACGGAGAAGTGGGCGATGCGGTCGAAATGGTTGCGCTCGAACCCGAAAAGGTCCGTCACCCATCCGAACGGAACATTGGCGAAGGTGTAGTGCCCGCCCACGGTGTGCAGGAAGAGCCACACGGCCATGAACGTATAGGCCAGGCCGGAGAAACGGAACCGTCGGTACGTGGCCGCCAGGAACGCGCAAACCATCAGCACCGGAATGTTCTCCGCCCACCAGACATCGCGCGAAACCGGGGACACGGCCAGGACTATCCAGAAGACTGAAAAGAGCAGACCGAGAAGAAGGGGGTAACGCGTGGACATGCTCATGAGCGTACACCGTCCAGACGGGAAAGCCCAGCGCCGGGGCGAGGGTCTCCCACTCCCGTGTGCGCCAACGAAAAACCGGCCAGGATGGTGGTCCTGACCGGTATTGGGTGGGGTGTTACCCCGAAGCTTTGTGGCGCGAGAGACGGGACTTGAACCCGCGACCTCTGACGTGACAGGCCAGCGTTCTAACCAACTGAACTACTCCCGCGCAGCCCTGCGACGTCTTCTCCGTCGCGGGGAAGCGTGATTTATATGCGCTGCTGGAAAAGGTCAAGGGGCTAAACGCGAAAGTCGGGAAAAAAGTAAAATGCGACGGCCCGGATCTGGTAAGGACAAAAAAAAGAACCCGGAGAATCTCCGGGTTCTTGCTTTCTAGTGGCGCGAGAGACGGGACTTGAACCCGCGACCTCTGACGTGACAGGCCAGCGTTCTAACCAACTGAACTACTCCCGCGCGTATCGTGGTAGGCGGAACAGGGCTCGAACCTGTGACCCCCGGCTTGTAAGGCCGATGCTCTTCCAACTGAGCTACCCGCCCGCCTCACGAAGGGAAGATTTTATATGCGTCCGCTCCGCAGGTCAACCCTTTTTTCATTGTTTTGAACCACCAGGCTACAACCGGCCGCGCCGACGGACCCGCTCCTGGGCGCAGGTCATCCAGAAAGCCGCCGCCACGCCCCAGACCGAATTGGCCACCAGCACGTAAGCCGGGGTCAGCGCGCCAAGCTCCAGGCCGAACATGCCCTTGTCCAGCACGTTGGGGAACACCACCAGCAACTGCACGAGGCTCGGGAAAAGCCCTAGCAGCGCCCCGCGCACCCACACGGATCTGGTCATCACCGGGACCACAAACAGAAAGCCCCAGATGCCTCCCCACACCATTCGCTGGTACAGCCAGGGCAGGGTCCAGGCCGGGGCTATGTCCATTCCAAAAAAAGCGACGACTCCCAGCGCCCCCAGGCCCCAGACGAACAGGGCGTTTACCAGCCCGCCGAATACCCCCCCGGTGAAGCAGACACTCAGATGCCGAAATATTTCAACCACCTGATACTCCTTTGATGACTGCACAATTTTGAGACAGTCCACTTTCAAGGACGCGGCGTCAAGCACGAAGGCGTTTTGTAACAATTGACCCCATATTGCCACAGATGCATATCTGTCGTACAGGAAGCCTGTTTGCGGGCTAAACAGCCCCAACTCACGGGAGTCTCTGATGTTGCTGACCTTTTTGCTGTGCATACTCGGCGCCGGAACAACAATTTCCGCCCTGACCTACATTTTCTTCTGGTACGAAGCGACCAACACCCCCCACCCGTCCCACCCGCAGGCCTGCCCTGGAACCAAGGGGCTTTTGTGGTGCGTGGTGGCGGGCTTTCTCTCCAGCGTCTCCAGCCAGCTCATGGCCTACCTCACCTATCCCGTGGGTTTCGCGAAAAAGCTCTGGAAGCCCGCGCCCTCGCCCCATTGCACCCGCCCGCCGGTACTTTTGATCCACGGCCTCTACCACAACGCCTCGGCCTGGTACCTGTACAAGTGGATGCTTAGGCGTTGCGGCTACGAAAAAGTCTTCTGTCTGAGCTACAACACCGTGAAGTATGACTTCTGGGAACTGGCCGAGCAGATCAAGGGCGTGGTGCGCGAGGCAGCAGGGCTGTGCGGGGGCGAGCCCATTGTGCTCATGGGGCATAGCATGGGCGGTCTTTTAGTGCGCGCGGCCATCGCCGACCCGGACACGGCCCGGCTGGTCCAGGCCGTGGCCATTCTGGGCGCTCCCAACCACGGCAGCAAGCTGGCCGCCCTGGCTTTCGGCAGCCTTGGACGCAGCATCATCCATAACGGGCCGCTGGTCACGCGCATAAACCAGTTGAAGAGCCCGCCGGACATGCCCAAGCTCAACCTGTTCTCGCCGCTGGACAACATGGTGCTGCCCACATCCTCCCTGGAGATTTCCGAGCCGGGCTGGATTCAGGCCGAAACCGCGCCCATAAGCCACGTGAGCATGCTTTACCATCTGCCTACGGTCCGTTTGGTGATGGAATTTCTGGACGAGGCCGTGCCGCAGACCGAGTGCGAAGACTCTCCCGCCCGCCCCGGCGGCAGCGCAGGATTCAAACGCCAGACCGTAAGCGCTTGATAAGCGCCCCACTCCTGTTCTAGGTTCGGTCAGCCGTGCGCCGCATCAGGGGCCGCGCGGCTTAAACCGTCACACACCGCGCCCGGCGCGGCGGCTCACATATGAAAATCCTCTCCCTCGCGGCCTGCATCCTCATCTTCTTTGCCTCCGGCCTGGGGCATGCCCAGGTGGAAACCAATAAGAAGAAGATCCTCTACCTCAACTCCTACCATAATGGCTACGCATGGTCAGACCAGATACTCGAGGGCCTTCGGGGAACCCTGGACAAATCCACGGTGCCCTACGACCTCCAGATCGAATACATGGACTCCAAGCGCTTCGCCGACGACAACATGGTCGCCACCCTGAAGCGGTTGTACGTGGAGAAATACCGCACCACGTCCTTCGACGCCATCATCGTATCCGACGACAACGCCTTCCAGTTCTTCCTGGAGCACCAGGACCAGCTCTTCCCTGACGTGCCGACCATCTTCTGTGGCGTCAACGACTTCGACCCCGCCCAGCTCAAAGGGCGCAAGAACATAACCGGCGTGGTGGAACACCCCGACCTGGAAGCCAACCTCAAGCTGGCACACGAACTGAGCCCTGAAGTGAAACGCGTGGTGGTGGTAGGCGACTATTCGCTGACCAGCCAGTCCATCAACAAGCAGGTGCCACCCTGCCGGAACTCTTGCAGCGCACGGAAACCCTCACGGCCAGCGACATGATATTCCTCATCCCCATCTACCTGGGCACGGAGAAGCAGGTCTATTCGGTGGAAGAGGTCTGCGAGATACTGTCCAAGCCCTCGCCCGTGCCCATCTACAGCGCCTGGCAGTTCATGCTGGGCCACGGCATCGTGGGCGGAAAGCTGCACTCCGGACAGGAGGAAGGCGCGCTGGCGGCCAAGATGGCCTTGCAGGTGATGGCCGGGGAGACTCCTGCCCAGATCCCGGTGGTGAACAAATTCAACGATCCCTACCTGTTCGACTATCCGGTGCTCAAGCGGTTCAAAATTCCCGAGAACAAGCTGCCGCTGGGCTCCACGCTCATCAACGAGCCTCTGTCGTTCTACACCATCAACAAGCAGATCGTGTGGATAAGCCTGTCCGGCTTCTTCCTGCTGGTCTTCGTGCTGGTGCTGCTGGCCACATCCATCGTGCAGAAGCGCTCCGTGGAAATGCAGATCAAGAACCAGCTGTCCTTCCTGCGCATCCTCATGGACACCATCCCTCTGCCGCTGTCCTACAAGGGCGTGGATGGGCGGTATCTGGGCTGCAACCTGGCCTTCGAGCAGTGGTTCGGCGTGGCGCGCCACGATTTGCTGGAAAACCCGGACCACCCCTTGGCCAGGCGTTTCGACTCGGCCGAGCGGCATCTGCTCGCCAAGCCCGGCATCCTGAGCTTCGAAACCGACATGCTGGACGCACTGGACAACACGCACGGCGTCATAGTCAGCAAGGCCACCTACAAGGACGCCAAGGGTGAGGTGGCGGGCGTGGTGGAAGCCATCCAGGACATCACCCTGCGCCGCGAGGCAGAGCGTGCCCTGCGCCGTTCAGAGGCCATGCTCCAGCTTGTGCTGAACAACATCCCGCAGCTGGTCTACTGGAAAGACAAGAACCTCAACTATCTCGGCGTGAACCGCTCCTTCCTGGATTTCTTCGGGCTGGAGCGCCCGGAGCAGATCGTGGGCCAACGGGTGTCGGCCATCCTGCCGCCCGATGCTGTTGCCTCCGCCGAGGAGGTCAACCGGCGCGTGCTGACCTCTGGCCACTCCGTGCACCGGCGCGAATGGTCCCTGGCCTTCCCTGGCCGCCCCCGCGTGAGCCTGGAGATGACCATCGTTCCCCTGCATGACGAAGCGGGCGAGGTGGTGGGCGTACTGGGAACAGCCGAGGACGTCACCGCCAAGATCAGCCTGGAGCGCCAGCTGCTCCAGTCGCAGAAGATGGAGGCCATCGGCGCGCTGGCCGGAGGCATCGCCCACGACTTCAACAACATCCTCACCTCCATCATAAACTCCACCGAGCTGGCCCTCATGGACATCCCCGAGGGCTCGGACACCGCCCTGGACCTGGAGCGGACCTTGAAGGCCGCCCGGCGCGGCGCACAGCTGGTGCAGCAGATCCTGACCTTCAGCCGCCCCTCCCAGGAAGGCTTCAGCCCGACCGACATGGCCGAGGTGGCGCAGGACGCGCTGGCAATCTTCGCGGCCACCCTGCCCCGCAACATAACGCTCAGCAGGCGCATCGAGGTGCACCCGGCCATCGCCTTCGCCAACCCCACCCAGATCCACCAGATCGTCATGAACCTGTGCGCCAACGCCTTCCAGGCCATGCGGGCCACCGGCGGACACATGGCCATCCAGCTCTCCAAGGTGGACCTGGACGACCTTCAGGCGGAGATGCTGAACATCGCGCCGGGCCGCTACCTGCGCCTGTCCGTGACCGACTCCGGCCCCGGCATCCCGCCGGAGATCATGGACCGTATCTTCGACCCCTTCTTCACCACCAAGGCCAAGGGCGAGGGCACAGGCCTGGGCCTCGCCGTGGTGCACGGCATCGTCACCTCCCACCACGGTGGGCTTCGGGTGGCAAGCCAGCCCGGCCAGGGGGCCAGCTTCGAGATATACCTGCCCAAGCACGACGACTTCGACCCCACCACCCCTGCCGCCCTGCCCGAAGGCCCAGTGCGCAAGGGCTGCGAGCACGTGCTCTTCGTGGAGGACGACGAGGACCAGCTCCGGGTCATCCCCAGGGTGCTCGAACTCATGGGCTACCGCGTGACCGCCAAAGGCAGCGCGGCCCAGGCGCTGGAGTATCTGAAAATGGCTCCCGGCGAGGTGGAGATCGTGGTCACCGACTTCGACATGCCCGGCATGTCCGGCGTGGAGCTGGCCGAGCGCATGCACGTGGCGGCGCCCGACATTCCCGTCATCCTGGTGTCCGGCAGGCGCAGCTCCTTGACGGAGGCCGAACGCGCGGGCAACATCAGGACCGTTCTGCTCAAACCCTACAACGGAGAGGATCTGGCGCGCGCCATCGGCCAGGTTCTGGAGACCGGACCCGCCTCATGTCCACAATCCTCGTAATCGACGACGACCCGGAAATCCGCGACACGTTCCAAAGCCTCTCGCGCCGCATGCACTTCACCTTTTTGGGGGCGGGCACGCTGGCGGAGGGGCTGGCTCTCGTTCGCAACGAAGCCGTGGACGTGGTGCTTCTGGATATCCGCCTTCCCGACGGAAACGGCCTGGAGGCCCTGCCAGAGATCAGGCGCGGCGACAGCCCCCCGGAAGTGATCATCCTCACGGGCCTTGGCGACCCCGACGGCGCTGAAATGGCCGTGTCCGGGGGCGCGTGGGACTATCTGGTGAAACCAGCGCCCATCAAGCAGACCATGCTCTCGCTGACCCGCGCGCTCAAGTACCACAAGGAGAAGGGGCAGAAGGTCTCCACCGTGTCCCTGCGCCGGGAATCCATCATCGGGTCGAGCCCCAGGATGGAAGCCTGCCTGGACCTGGTGGCCCAGGCCTCGCGCCTGACCGGCCCGGTACTCATCACCGGCGAGACCGGTACCGGAAAGGAGTTGCTGGCGCGCACCATCCATCAGAACTCCACCCGCGCCGACGGCGAGTTCGTGGCCGTGGACTGCGCCTCACTCACCGAGACGCTTCTGGAAAGCACTCTCTTCGGCCACCGCAAGGGCTCCTTCACCGGGGCAGACCAGGACCGGCCCGGCCTTGTGAAGCTGGCCGACGGAGGCACACTGCTGCTGGACGAAGTGGGCGAGATGCCTATGGGTATCCAGAAGGCATTCCTCCGGGTGCTCCAGGAGAAACGCTTCCGTCCGGTGGGGTCGAGCGTGGAGGTGCAGAGCGATTTCCGGCTCATCGCCGCCACCAACCGCGACCTGGAGGCCATGGCCGCCAAGGGGGAATTCCGCCAGGACCTGCTGTTCCGCCTGAAGACCTTCGTGATCTCCCTGCCTGCGCTTCGCGAACGCAAGGAGGACATCAAGCTCTTGACCCTGTCCTACCTGGACGTCCTCTGCCAGCGCTATGGGCTGCCCACCAAGGGCGTCGGCAGCGACTACTCGGACATGCTCATGGCCTATTCCTGGCCGGGCAACGTGCGCGAACTGTTCGGCGTGCTGGAGCGGTCCCTGGCTGCGGCTGGCATGGAGCCGACGCTCTACGCCAAGCATCTGCCCGTGGAGGTGCGCATCCAGGTGATGAAGGCCAACATCGAACGTGGTCGCCGCGACGACACTCCGTCCGTCGCTTTGCAATACCGCCCCATGTTCCAGGCCGACGCCTCCCTGCCCACGCTCAAAGCCTTCAAGGAGTCCAAGGAGCGCGAATACCTGGACGCCCTGGCCTTCCAGACCGGCAAGGATTTGCAGGCCATGCTGGACACCTCAGGGCTGTCGCGCTCGCACCTGTACGCGCTTTTGAAAAAGCACAACATGGTTCTGTAATTACCGGCTTTTAATCTCGCGAAGCAAAAAACCGAAAAGGGGAGCAGGCCCGTCAGCCTGCTCCCCTTTCATGTTCTCTTCGGCAAACCCCGCCGCGAGGGCGGTCTGTCCTACCGCTCCAGGGCGGTCGTGGTGCATCCGGCCTCGGATTTCAATTCTTCGATGATTCGGCGCAGTTCGTTGGCCTGCGCCAAAAGCCCCTTGATGGCTCCGGTTGCGTTCTCCACGCTGGTCAGAGTCTTTGCGGTCAGGGTACTCACTGACTCCAGGGAGCTATTGATCTCTTCGGACGCGCTGGACTGTTCCTCTGCCGCAGCCGCGATGCTCTGCACCTGCTCGGCGGAGGTCTGCGCGCCGCTCACCAACTCCGTGAGCACCGCTCCGGACTGATCGGCCAGCTTTCCAGCCAGTTCGATGGTCTCCAGGGCGCGCTCGGTATTGGAAATGCTCTCCTTGGCGGAATTCTGGATGGCCGAGATGCTGCTGGCGACCTCCTGCGTGGCGGTCATGGTCTTTTCGGCCAGTTTGCGCACTTCATCGGCCACCACGGCGAAGCCGCGTCCGGCATCGCCAGCCCGCGCCGCCTCGATTGCGGCGTTCAGCGCCAGGAGGTTGGTCTGGTCCGCGATGTCGGAGATCACGGTCAGGACGCGGTTGATGTCCTGTGAGCGGGTGCCCAGCTCGTCCATGTTCACCTTGAGGGCCTGAGCCTGTCCGCCCACCTGGCGCATGGCCTCGATAGAGTCCGCGACAACCTTGCGGCCTTCCTGAGCCTTGTTCTTGGCGTGGTCGGCCTGCATGGAAGCCGAAGAGGCGTTGCGGGCCACGTCCATGACCGCGTCGGCCATCTGGTCCATGTTGGTGGCAGTCACTCGGATGCGGTCGCTCTGTTCGTCTGCGCGTGAGCTTATCTCGTCGGCCTGGTGAGAGATGGCCTCCGTGGCCTGGGCGATGTGTTCGGCAACCGATTCCAGCCGGTTGGCCGCCATGGCCATGCCGTCGCAGCGGGCTTGCTCGGCCTTATCCATGGCCTGCTCGGCCAGTTGGCGGGCCTCGTCGGCGGCAGCGGCCTTTTCCTGGGCCTCCTGGGTCCTGGCGCCGATGTCCTGGATGTTCTGGCGCAAGGTGGCCACCATGGAGTTGAGCGCCGCCTGCATACGAGCGGCTTCGTCGTTGCCCAAGGCGTCCAGGAAGATGTCCAGGTCGCCCTTGGCACAGCGTTGGGCCGCATCGGTGGCTTCCCTGATGGGTCGTGTGATGGTGGCGATGATGAGTGCGCACAGCCCGATGAGGAAGACAAGGCTCACGCCGATGCCCAGGAAGATCCGGTTGAGGATGGACCGGATGCGCTCCTCGCTTTCAGCGCGGATGGTGGCCTTGGCCTTGTCCACGTTGTCGATGTAAACGCCGGTGCCCAGCCACATGCTGGTGCCGGGGATCATCACCGAGTAGGCCAACTTGGGCTGGTCTCCCTGGCCGGGCTTGGGGAACACGTATTCCACGAATCCGCCGCCCGCCTTGGCCTTGTTCATCAGTTCGCGCACGAAAAAGATGCCGTTCTTATCTTTGGCGTCCCCGAGGTCCTTGCCCTGGTTGGCCTTGTTGGGCGGCAACGCGACGTTCACGGTGTTCTCGTAAACGAAATAATAACCGGACTGGTCCTTCTCGAAACGGATCGGGTCCACCATGCCTCTCCAATGGACAAAGCCAATGTATCCGACGCCACGGCCAGCTTTTGCTTCTCACCGTCGAGCATGATGTCCTGAGCGGCCTGGATGTTGTGGTCCAGCACCTGCTTCATGCCCAGGTAGAACACCGTGACAACCCCCCCCACGAATATGGAGAACAAAATGAGGAGCAGCACAAAGCGCCAGGTGATCGAGAAGCGGCGGAAGAAGAGGCTGAATCCGCTGTTCCGGGAAGGTTGAGTGGACATGACTGGACCTCTTTGCATGATTGAGGAGTGTAAGTAGAGCTTTACAAGCAGTCGACCGAAACGGCAACCATGGCAACAAAAAAAGATGGGGGGGGCCGATTGGCCCCCCCCGGGCGGGTTGGCTTGGTGGGGCGCTAGCCTAGACGGGCAGCATCCACTTGAGCGGGTAAGCCATAAGCATGGTCAGGCAGGAGATGAACATCAGCATGGCCACGGAGTGCCACAGCGTGAAGCGGAAGATGTCGCCGTCCTTGCCGTGCAGGCCGGTGGCGGCCACGGCCACGGAGATGGACTGGGGCGAGATCATCTTACCGGTAACACCACCGGAGGTGTTGGCGGCAGCGCACAGCTCGGGGCTGACGCCGATGGCCTGGGCAGTGACCTTCTGCAGGTTGCCGAAGAGCAGGTTGGACGAGGTGTCGGAACCGGTCAGGAACACGCCCAGCCAGCCGAGGATCGGGGCGAAGAACGGGAAGAGCATGCCGGTGCCGGCCAGGGCGAGGCCCAGGGTGGTGGACATGCCGTTGGCGTTCATCACGTAGGCCAGGCCCACGATGTTGCCGATGGACACGATGGGCCAACGCAGCTGGACGATGGTGGTGCCGAAGCACTTGATCGCACGACCGGCTCCGTAGTTGGGGATCACGAACAGGGCCAGGATGCCGGACAGCAGAATGGCGGTGCCGGCAGCGGCCAGGGGCTGGAAGGAGTAGATGGCGGGCAGGGGGGTAACCTTGTCGCCGACCATCTTGGCCACCATCTTGTGGTACATGGGCCACTCGATGGGGATGTTGATCATCTTGGCAAGCTCGGGCTTGATGGAGGGCCAGCCCTGAATCAGCACCAGCACGGCCAGGATCAGGTAAGGCGTCCAGGCGCGGACGATTTCGCCGGAGGAATAGTTGCAGACGGCCGGGCCGGTGGGCGCGGGCTCATCGGGGAAGTGGAACACGGCCTTGGGCTTCCAGACGCGCAGGAAGGCCCACAGGGCGACGATGGTCACGATGGCCGACAGGATGTCGGGCAGAGCCGGACCGTGGAAGTTAGACATCAGGAACTGGGTTCCGGCGAAGGCCACGCCAGCGACCAGCAGGGCGGGCATGACTTCCATGGAACGCTTGAAGCCGCACATGGTGACGGACAGCCAGATGGGCACGATCACGGCCAGGAAGGGCAGCTGACGGCCGACGATCTGGGAGATCGCCATTTCGTTCAGGCTGGTGGCCTTGGCCAGAGCGGTGATGGGGATACCGACCGCGCCGAAGGCCACGGGGGCGGTGTTGGCGATCAGGCACAGACCGGCTGCGTACAGCGGGTTGAAGCCCAGACCGGCCAGCATGGCGGCGGTGATGGCGACGGGGGTGCCGAAGCCGGCGGTGCCCTCGATGAAGGAGCCGAAGGCGAAGCCGATGAACACGGCCTGGAGGCGGCGGTCATCGGTGATGCAAGCCAGGGAGTTCTTGATGATCTCGAACTCGCCGGACTCGACGGTCATGTTGTAGACCCAGATCGCGGTGATGACGATCCAGACGATGGGGAACAGGCCGAACACGAAGCCGTAGGTGTAGGAGGCGATGGCGGTGGACGCCGGGATGCCCCAGAACGCGATGCCGGCCACAAGGGCAAGCAAGGAGGCGATGGCGCCCGCCACGTGGCCCTTCATGCGCTTCACGGCCAGCAGGTAGAACAGAGCGTAGATCGGAAGGCCCGCTACCAACGCGGACAGCCCGATGCTCTTGCTGATGGGGTCATAAATTTGAATCCAGGGTTCCATCACTCATCCTCCTTACGAAACGGTTGATCGGTTTACCCAAGGGTTTGGGCGTACAGCTCCACAGGGTGCTTGACGGCGATGCGGTCTCCGGCCTGGGACATCATGTCCGCAATCTGCATCATGCAGGCCGGGCAACCGGCAGCGACTATGTCCGCCCCGGTGGCCGCGATGCTGTCTCGCTTCTTCTTTCCGATCTTGGTCGAAACGGAGTAATGTTGCAGGTTGAACGATCCGCCGCAACCGCAGCAGATGTCCGACCCGCTCATCTCCACCACTTCCAAGTTCGGATTGGCCTTCAGCACCGTCCTCACCTGCCCGGACACCCCCAAGCTTTTCTTGAGGTGGCAGGGATCGTGGATGGTGACCTTCTTGGCGCCGACCGACGACTCGACCACGGAAACGCCCAACTTGTCAGCGATAAAGGCGTTGATATCCATGGCTTTGCCGGCGAGCATCTCGATCTGTGCACGCTCTTCCTGGCTGAAATCATTACACATCAGCGGCCACACGTGGTGGAATGCCGAGGTGCAGGTTCCGCAGGGGGTGATAATGTAATCGAAATCACCCTTTCCGAAGAGTTTCAGGTTCATCCTCACCAGGTCCTCGAAGCTTTTCATATCGCCCGAGGCCAGGGAGGGAACCCCGCAACAGACCTGATCAATGGGCATGTAAACGCCCACTCCGTGATGCTTGAACACCTTCAGCATGGCTTCGCCCACGGTGGTGAACATCTTGTCCACGACGCACCCGTAGAAGAAGGCCACCTTCAGGCCGCTCTTGCCCGGAGCGGTGTTCAGGTTGCCGACGCTGCGAAGAGGCTTGGCGGCCAGGGAGAGCAGATGGCGATCTCCAAGAACCGGCGACAGCAGCTTGGAACAGGAAGACCCGATGATGTCGTTCACCGGGCTGGTAAAAAGGCCCTGGAACTTGGTTCCGATGGCCAGCAGGTTATTGAACAGTTTGGGCTTGCTCAGCATGCCCCGGAAGATGGCTTTCTTCACGGGGGACAGGCCGATGAACGCGGTGACGATGGCGCGGGCTTTCAGGAAGATGTCCACGGCCTTGACGCCGGAGGGACAGGCCGCCGCGCAGGAACCGCACAGCAGGCACTTGTCCAGGCGATCCTTGACGCCCTTGGTGTCGGAGATCATCTCGTGGCCGAGGAACTCCAGCAGGGCGATCTTGCCACGGGCAACGTCGGCCTCACGGCCGGTTTCGGCGAACACGGGGCACACGCTCTGGCACATGCCACAGCGCATGCAGTTCACCAGCTGGTCGTCGAGCTCGCCCAGCATTTTGAGCATTTGATTCAAGTCGGCCATGTTCTTACTCCCCCAGGATCTTTCCAGGATTCAGAATGTTCTTGGGGTCCACGGCGGCCTTGATGCGCTTGGAGTACATCACGCTTGCCTTGTTGGTCTCAAGTTCCATGTAGCGCGACTTGGCCAGGCCGATGCCGTGCTCGCCGGAGAGGGTGCCGTCCAGGGCCAGAGCGGCGGCGAAGATGGCGTCGACGCCCTGCTCCACGCGGTGGAACTCTTCCTTGTCGCGGCGGTCGCACAGGATGGTGGGGTGCAGGTTGCCGTCGCCAGCGTGGCCGAAGGTGCCGATGGTCAGCTTGTAGTCCTTGGCGATCTTGTCCAGGGCTTCCATCATGGCCGGAATCTTGGAGCGGGGCACGGTGGCGTCTTCCAGCACGGTGGTGGGGCGCAGGCGCGCAAGCGACGACAGCGCGGCGCGGCGGGCTTCCCACACCTTGTTGCGTTCCACGGCGTCCTTGGCCACCTGGATGCGGGTGCAGCCGTTGTCCTTGCAGATCTTCTCGACCTTCTCAGCGTCGTCGGCGACCTGTCCGGGGTGTCCGTCAACCTCGATCAGCAGGAGCGAACCGGCGTCCAGGGGCAGGCCGACCTTGGCGTAGCCTTCCACCGCGCCGATGGTGAAGTTGTCCATGAACTCCAGGGTGCAGGGCACGACTTTGGCGGCGATGATAGCCGACACGGTGCGCGAGGCGGTCATGATGTCGGGGAAGATGGCCATCATCGCCTTGGAGGTCTGCGGCGGGGGAACGAGCTTCAGGATGAACTCGCTCATGACGGCCAGGGTGCCCTCGGAGCCGACCATCAGCTGGGGGATGTTCAGGCCGGTGACGCACTTCACGGTCTTGGAGCCGGACTTGCACCAGTTGCCGTCAACGTCGAAGAAGTTGACGCCCATGACGTAGTCCTTGGTGACGCCGTACTTCAGGCCGCGCAGGCCGCCAGCGTTCTCGGCCACGTTGCCGCCCAAAGTGGAGACGGCCTGGGAACCCGGATCGGGGGGGTAGAAGAGGCCCTTGGCGGCCACTGCGTTGGCGAACTTGGCGGTGATGGCGCCGGTCTGGACCACGGCGTACATGTCCTCTTCGTTGATCTCGAGGATCTTATCCAAAGCGTTGGTCAGAAGGACCACGCCGCCCTTGGACGGGATGGTGCCGCCGGAAAGGTTGGACCCCGCGCCGCGCACGGTGATGGGCAGGCCGTTGTCGTTGCACAGCTTCACCACCTTGCCCATGGCTTCCATGGTGGTGGGGCGAACGACCAAGGAAGGAAGCACGGGATCGAGGACGGCGGCGTCATACGAATAGGAGTGCTTGTCTGCCTCGGCGTCCATGATATTATCGCTGCCGACAACGGTCGCGAAAGCCTGCTTGAGCGATTGGCTGACCATTCTGATTTATCTCCCGGTAAGCTGAGGTTTACGGCGGCCCTCCCCGGTCAAGGAGGGAGTCCGTCAGCCCTCCCCGGTCAAGGAGGGATTCGGTCTGCACCGACCTTAACAACAACCGTGCCAAGTCATTCAAGCAACAATACTCATGTTAAAACAGCATGTTAGAACCGCGCCCTTCGGAACACTTCTGTTTCGTCCGCAATGCCGGAATTTTGCTGATACCGCGCGATTTCAGCTGTTTAGCGACAATCCTGTAACAATCGCGCGCCTTCGGCCCGAGTCCACTTTTCCGGATGAAGACCCCTCTTCCGAATTTTCGGACAACTCGGACGCAGGTCGCGGCGTCTTTTACAGCGCTCTATTCAGGCCGACAACCAGTGATGATTATTCGCATTCCAGAACAGATAGTTTCCATTCTTTACACTGGCGGACAACCTTGAAGCAGAGCTCAGTACAGAATGGCTCAATGGAAATCAGTTACGATCGCGCCTCGAAAGCGCCCCTTTCCGGGCGATCAGTGTCCGCCTCCCCTCGCCTCCCCGCCTGCGAACACAAAAAAACCGGATGCGCGGGCATCCGGTTTTGGGTCTGATCGAATCGTCCTGAGCGATCTGGCGTCAGTCCTTGGTTTCCTCGGTGGAAGCCGGTTCCTTGGAGAGGTTCTCGCCGGGCTGATAATGGGTCGGATATTTCACGTCGGTCTGGGGAACCTGCACGCCGATTCTGGCCTGGAGGTTGACGACCACGGGACCGGTGAGGTTCAATGTCGTATTCTCGGGCTTTCCAGGGGGGATGGTTACGGTGACCAGCACCAGCACCTGCCGGATGTTGTCGATTTGCAGAAGCTTTCGCTCGGCCTCGCCCACCACCACGTCGTAGTCATTGATGAAGCTGTAGGGGTCCGCCACCATGAGCCCCAGACGCGGGTCGTTCATGGATTGCAGGATCACGAACGGCGAGTCGTCCCTGATCTGCACCAGGGTGAATTCGCGTTCCTGTTCGAAGCCGATGATTCCACGGGGGAAATGCAGCACCCGCTCGGGTGGAATGCTCAGCTTGCCGATACGGCTGTGGATCACTCGTTCTTGCTTTTTTGCCATAATGCCGCCGCCGCCAGAACGTCTTGTTGATCCGCTTCAAGTGCCATGCGGTTCTGCTCCAGTACCCGCAGGTATACTTCTTCCCTGTATACCGCCATCTCCTGGGGTACTTCCAGGCCGATCTTGATCTGCTTGCCTTGCACACCAAGTACGGTCACTTTTATTTTGTCGCCCAGATGGATGGACTCCCCTGGCCGACGCGTCAGTATGAGCATTCCCGCCTCTTATCCTTCCCGATACTGGGGCAACCTAGTGCGGACCCGTGTGCTTGTCAACGCATCCTTCCCGCTTCCGCTACAGATAATTCATCAGGCTCAGGTTCATGATCATGGAGGAGGACTTCAGCACGGACTGATACGCCAGCTGCTGTTGCGCAAGCCTGGTCATCAGTTCGGAGATATCCACATCCTCGGTGACGGAGAGTTGCTCGAACTGGTTGGCCTTCAGGTTGTCCAGCACTCCGGAAGCGACCAGCATCCTGTTCTCGCGCGCGCCCACGTCTGCCGCGTAGTTCAGGATCACCTGGCTGGAGGAGCGCAGGTCCGCAAGGGCCTGCTGCACGCCGCCCTGGTTGTTGGTCTCAAGGAACCCCACCAGCTTGCCCACGGTCTCGAACAGGTTGGTGGCCCCGGAGCTCCCACCGATCACCACGGGGCGAGCCGAGTTGCTGGCCGGGTCCTGGTAGACGCCGCCGAAGATATTCTTGCCGATGCCATTCACCACGATGCGTTCGGTGGGCGAGATGTCGAAGTTGATGAGCGCCTTGCGCGGGCGCACCACGAACATGTTGCCCGCGACCAGCTGGTTGCCACTGTTGGATTGCAGGGTCAGCACGCCGCCGGGGATGTTCAGGCTGGCGACGCCGGGACTGGCGTCCGGCGTTGAGCTGTTGGAGAGGTCCCAGGTGATCCCGCCGTCCAGGCTGTAGGAATAGCTGACGTTGGAGGCCAGTGTTCCGGTCTGGTCGATACGTACGATAACGTTGTTCGGGAACACGCCCTGCGCGGAGCCGGTCACGGTGGAGCCGATGCCCTGGAGGGGGTCCACGGCGATGCGGTCCTCGTCGTCGCCCTTGTACACGGCGGTGGGACGAATCCACATCCAGGTGCCGTTGGAATCGTTGTAGTTGGTGGCGCTGGTGGCCACGACGCTGGTGCCCCGGTCCAGCTCCAGGGATACCCCGCCGAGCGAAAGCTGGAGCTTGTTCGGAGCCCCCGGATCGCTGACCGTCCCGTTGGTCCAGGTGGTGCCACCGTCCGTGGAATACCGGTACGGGCTGCCGTTTGCCAGGGCGCCGGTCTGGAGGTACTGCACCACGGTGGTGGTCTCGTTGAAGCCGTTGATGGTGAATCCGGCGTTGGAGACCACGCCCGGCTGGTTGGTGGTCAGCCAGAGGCTCTCGGTGAACGGCTGGGTATTGGTCTTGTGGCCCGCAAAGATTGCTTTGCCGTCGAACTCGGTATTGCCCATGGCGATAAGCTGCTTGAACAGCTGGCGCGCCTCGGAGGCGATCTGCGCGCGGTTGTCCGCCGAGAGCGTTCCCGTGGCGGCCTGCTCGGCCAGTTCCTTGACGCGGGTAATGACCGTGTTCACCTGCACCATGGTGGCGTCGGCGAGGTTCAGCCAGCCTTCGGCCATGGAAATGTTGGTCTCGAACTGGTCGATGGCCGCGATGTTGTCCCGGTAGCCCAGGACGCGGGTCATGCCTACCGGGTCGTCGGAGGGACGATTGATCTTCTTCTGACTGGACGCCTGGAGGTTGGACTCCATGAGCTGCGTCAGGCTCGAGTTCATGTAACTCACGCTCGAGCTGTAAATCATCTGTTGGGCGACGCGAAGTGCCATGACGCCCTCCTTACTGCTTCAGACCCAGCACGGTCTGCCACATCTGGTCGGCGGTTGAGATCATCTTGGCCGCTGCCTGGTAAGAGTGCTGAAACTTCACCAGGTTGGACATTTCCTCGTCCAGGTTCACGCCCGAAACTTCCAGCTGACGGCTGTTCAGGTCCTTGGCCAAGGTGTTTTCGAAGTCGAAGTTGAATTTCGCGTTCTCGGTGTCCACGCCCACCACGCCCACCAGGCTGTTGTAATAGGACTGGAGAGACTGGGACGTGGGCGCGTCGAAGGTGGTGCGGATGCTCACGGACTTGTTGCGCAGCCCGGCAATGGCCAGGGCCGTGCTGTTGTCGCCCGGGTTGGACTCGTTCGCGCCGTTTATGTGTCCGGCGTTCAGGAAGCCCGAGTCAGACCCGCACAGGGGGTTGAGGGTCATGGTGCGGGCGGTGTCGCCCGCGAAGAAGGTGTTGATTCCAAGCGCCGCCCACAGGCCGGTGGCGTCGGTGCCGAAACCGAAATTGTAGCCGCTCTTGGCGTTCACCTGGAGCTGGTTGTTGACCACGGAGGCCGTCAGGAAGTTGCCGAAGGTGCCGTTGATGGCTCCGGCCACGTCCGCGAGGGTGTGCTGACTCGGGTCGAAGAGTTGTAGCCCCGCCGTGCTGGCGTCGAAATCCAGGAAGCCGTTGGAGACGGCCTCTCCGGTGGCGGAGTTGAACACGTACATCATGGACGCGCCCGAGGAGAGCTTGGAGGAGAATGTCAGCCCCGAGGAGTCCGAGCCCAGGGCGATGTCTGAGCCCCTGGCCGAGTAGGTGCCTGTGACGTCGGTGAACATTTTGAGTCCCGAGCCCTGGCTGTGGACGCGGTTGGTCTCCCAGACGAGGGTCTTGACCAGGGCGTCCAGGCGCTCCTTGTAGCGGCCCACGTTGTAGTCGCGCAGCTGGAAGTTTCCGGCGAGGCTGCCTCCGGTGACGCGCGTGGCGTTGTCCTGACCGTTGAAGTAGATCTGCGGCGTGATGTTGATGGGGGTCGCCGCTGACTGGTACCAGAACAACCCCGACTTGGGCACGATGGTGAAGGTGTCACCCACCTGGAGCTGACCGGTGGGGGTCACTCCGCCGTTGGAGAGCTGCCCGAAGGAGAGCTTCAGGTTGCCTGCCGTGACCGACAGCTCGTCGGGGCGTGCGTAGAAGGTCTTGATCGCGCCGGAGTCGTCGCGCAGCCAGGTGGTGCCGCCGTCCAGGGACACCTGGAACTGCGCGGCCGAGGAGCCGGAGGACACGTTGCCGCCGTTCACCACCTTGACGGTGTATTCGAAATCGTCGGAGCCGGAAAAGTTCACGGTGCCGTCGAAGCTCGAACCCGGAATCAGGTTCTTGATGACCTTGTTGGTTTCGAGCTTCACCTCGTAGTAGTTCACGCCATCCAGCAGGGTGTGCCCGGCCTTGTCCATGATGGTGACGTTGGGCCCGCCGTTGTCGATCATGGAGATGTCTATGATCCCGGCCAGTTCACGCACCTTCCTGGCCCGCTCGTCGTAGAGGCCGTTGGCGTTGTTCTGGGTCGGGTTGTCGTGGACGGCCAACTGCCTGTTGATGCTGGTGATGTCTTCGAGCAACTGGTTTAAGTTACTCACATCCTGAGAGATGTAGGAGTTGGCCTGCTGCTGGATGGTGTCCAGGTCCGAGTCGGCCTGGCGCAGGATGGACATCAACGTCTGGGTGTCGGACAGCACGTTCTGGCGCAGAGGAAAATTGGACGGATCCAGGCTCAGGTTCTGCCAGTCCTGGAAGAAGCTGGTGAGCGATTCGGACACGCCGGTGGAGTTGGCCTCGTTGAAGATGGCCTCCACCGAGCGCATGGACTGATACAGCGCGTTGTAACGCTCGGCGGACGAGGCCTTGCTGTTGTAGGAGCTCTCGATGAACTTGTCGAACATCCTCTGGATTTCAGCGGCCTGGACGCCGGTGCCTATCTGGCCGGGCTTGAAATCGATGTACAGGTCGTCCTGGAATATCACCCGCTGGCGCGAATACCCCTCGGTATTCACGTTGGCGATGTTCTGGCCGGTAACCTCGATGCCCACCTGGGAGGCGTTGAGGGCTTTCTGGCCGATATTCAGGAGCGACGCGATACCGGGCATTTACAGGGCCCCCCTCAACATGGCCGGAGCGGGCTTGGTCTTGGCGAACACGCCGCGCGGGCCGTAGGACTGCTTGGTGGGGGTCAGCTTCTGCTTGAAAAAGTCCACGTAGCCGCTGGACTGGTCGAAAAGGGCCAGGGCCATGGCGTAGCTCTTCTCTGCCTGCTTGGCGCAGATCTGCTCCAGGGCGTCGATCTTGGACAGAACATCTTCCACCTGCGCCCACTCCTCGCCGAAAAATTCCGTCAGCTGCGTCAGGCGGGTCGCGCCGGGCACGACCTCGGCAATCATGCGGCGCACGCATTTACGCTCCACCATGAGCTGGCGCATGAGTTCCTGGATGGAGAATTCCAACGCCCCCACGGACTGGGGCTTGAACTCCCGGAGGTAGGAAAACTCTTCCTCTTGTATATGCTTAAGGACGTGAAGGGCCTTATGCTGCCGGGTAAGATTTTCCAGAATGCGCTTGTTCATGGCGATCTCCCTTTAGAGAACCGGTACCTGGATTTCAGGTCCCGTGGCGGCTGCAACCGTTGCTCCGCCTTGACTCGCCGGGTCCACCGACCTTCCGTCCACCCGCACCTCGAAGTGCAGATGCGGTCCGGTGGCTCTGCCCGTCTGCCCTACCTGTGCAAGGACCTGACCAGCTTTCACGCTCTGGCCTTCGGCCACTTCATTGGTCTTGTTGTGGCCGTAGTAGGTGCGCACTCCACCCTCGTGTTCCACCACCACCAGATTGCCGTAGCCGCGCTCACGCCCGGAGAACACCACCGTGCCATCCCTGGCCGCGCGCACAGGCGTGCCTTCGGGAGCGGCGATGTCCATGCCGCCGTGCCAGGCCCGCTGCCCGGTGAAGGGGTCGCGCCGCCAACCGTATTCCGAGGTAAGCTCGCCGGAGACGGGGGAGATGAACTCCCCTGCGGCGGCGAGTTGGGCGTCCTTGCCCTGCAAATACTGCGATCCGGGCATCCCCAGCTGCTGCGAGGGGGTTCCGGCAAGCGATCCGGGACGCTTGGTCGCCTGAGCATCAGCGGAAACCGCTGGAGTACTCGTGCTGGCGGGCATGCCAGGGCGCACCGCGTCCGAGGACAGTACCACCGCGTTGCCCTGGAGCGATCCGGCGGCCTGCAAGGGCCTCAAGCCCTTGTCCCGGAAGTTTCTCTGCATGGGCTTGCCTGGCGCAACCAAGGCCATAGTGTCCGATGCGGACCTGCGCAGCCCTCCCTCAGCGGGGGGAACGGGCCTTGCCGTGTTGGCTACCGCCCTGGTGGCGAGCTGCTGCTGCATGAAGTCCGCGAGGCCGATGCCGCCCTGTTTGGTGAGGGTCTTGGAGAGCTCCTCGTCGAACATGGCCACGTACTGGTCCTCTTCCTTGCGATGGAGCAGCCCGTCCTTCTGGACGGTCTTGCGCATCTCCTTGAGCATCTGGCCGATAAACACGGACTCGAAGCCCTCGCAGGCCTCGCGCAGCTTCTTCTCCTCGCTTGGGCCGGGGGCGAAGCGCTTGTTCATGGCCTGAGCCGTCAGGGTCTTCTGGGCCTCCGGGGACATCCCGGCGGCGGCGGCCTTTTCCGGCGTGAGCGATTCGAGGATCTTGCCGAAGGACTTTTCGGGCATCTTCGGAGCCTGTGAAGCCTGCCCCCCGGCCTGGCCGTTCGCCTGAACCTTGGCCTGATTCAGGGGCTGGGACATGGCCCTGGCCTGCGCCGCGCCGCGCGCGGAAAGTGCCAGGGATGTCTGGGCGGCCACGTCCGGGGTCAGGCTCATGGCTTAGATTACCTCAAGTTCGGCGTGCAGCGCGCCTGCGGACCTGAGCGTCTTCAGGATACTGATGAGGTCGCGCGGGGTGGCCTTGAGCACGTTGAGGCCTTCCACCAGCTCCTGCAGGGTCGCGCCTTCCACCATGCGCAGCTTGCGGTTCTCCTCGGTGGCTCCGATGGTGGTCTCGGGAACGACCACGGTCTCGGCTCCCACGGGAGCGAACGGCAGGGGCTGCGACACCTCGGCGGATTCCTGGATGGTGATCTGGAGGTTGCCGTGGGTCACGGCGGAGCGGGTCAGCTTCACGTTGAGGCCCACCACCACGGTACCGGTCTTCTCGTCCACCACCACACGGGCCTTGTTGTCCGGGGTGATTTCGAGGTTCTCCACGGTGGCCATCAGGGGGACCATGTTGCCCTTGTGCTGCTCGGGGATCTCCAGCTTGATGGTGGAGGCGTCCGAAGCGCGGGCGAAGCCGCCCCCAAGGGACTGGTTGATCTTCTTCACGATGGCCATGGCGGTGGTGAAGTCAGGGTAGCCCAGATTGATGGTCAGGTCGCGCTGGCCGTTGAAATCAAAGGGGACGGAGCGCTCCACGTTGGCCCCGCCGGGGATGGTGGCCACGGTGGTGACGTTCTTGGTGGCCGAAGCCCCAGCGCCCGAGGCGGAAAAGCCACCCACGGCCACGGGGCCTTGGGCCAGGCCGTAGATTTCGCCGTCCACGCCCTTCATGGGCGTCATGAGGAGCACGCCACCCAAAAGGCTGGACGCGTCGCCCAACGAGGACACGGTCACGTCGAGCTTGGTGCCGGGATGCGCCGTGGCGGGCATCTGCGCTGTGACCATGACGGCGGCCACGTTGGCGGGCCGCAGGGTTTTCTTGTCCACGCGCACGCCCATCTTGTCGAGCATGTTCCAGATGGACTGGATGGTGAAGTCCGAGCCGCGCTTGTCGCCCGTGCCGCCAAGGCCGACCACCAGGCCGTAGCCGACCAGTTGGTTGGTGCGCACGCCCGAGAAGGAGGCCACGTCCTTGAGACGCGCCGCCTGTGCCTCCGAAGAGGCCAGCCCGGCCAGGACGAGTGCCGTCAGCAGCAGGATTGCGAGTGAGTGCCTGTTCATGTCGAGTGCTCCTGGAACCTTCGCCCCCTCCCCCGAGTGGACGTGCGGCGCTTTTGCGAGTGTCGCGCCGCGTGGTTCGCGTGCATCAATTTGTTGTTTCGCAGCCGTTGTCGTTGTTTGTTTCGGAAAACATCTTCACGTTTTCAAAACCGGGACACTAGAACGGCCAGATGTTGTCCAGCACCCGCGAGAGCCAGCCAGGTTTCTGACGGTCCGCCAGCACGCCTGTGCCGAACATGTCCACCTGGGCCTCGGCCAGAGCCGAGGAGGAGACCATGTTGTCCGGGCCTACGTCCATGGGGCGCAACAGGCCGCGCACCACCATGATCTGAGTGTCGTCGTTGACGCGCACCTGGCGCGCGCCCTCCACCTGCATCACGCCGCCGGGCAGGATGTTCACCACGCGGCAGCCGATGGTGTAGGTTACGGTGGATTCGCGGCTGGTTTCGCCGTCGGAGTCGAACTGGTTGTTGCGGTCGGTCTTCACGATGGGCGACCCGGTGCCTACGTAGCCCTGCATTCCGGCCATGGCGGCCACGTCAAGCCCGGTCGCGCCCTTGAGCAGGCCGTTGCCGGGGAAAGGCGTGATGGAGTGCTGGGTGAAATAGTTGTCCACGCCCATGTCCATGGAGTTCTTGCCGTTGGACTTGGTCTTGGACTTGTTCTTGGCGTTGGACTTCTCCACCACGTTGACCATGACGATGTCGCCGATGCGCCTGGCCCGGTTGTCCTCATAGAGGTAATTGGGCTGTGCCGCCTGGGAATAGAGCGACCCCGGATTGTTGGCGGGCGACGGAGCCTGGATCACCGGCGGGGTGAGCGAGGTCATGGGGCTTGGCTGCTTCTGGGCCGGAGGGGCGCAGGCTGATCCGACGGCGGCCAGAGCGCAGGCTACCCACAGGGCTAATGTCTTGGTCTTCATGGCTTTCTCTCCCTATCTGGCCACGACGGTCTTGGCGTCCTGGACCACGGCGGCCAGTTCCCTGCCGCTTTGCACATTGCGTACCGTTATTTGTCCACCCTTGGACCCGTCGGTCATGGCGGTCACGGGCATCACCAGTTGGATGCTGTTGCCGCGCCACAGGCAGTACACCTGCGCGCCCTTGAGGATGGCGGGCATGGGCTCCACGGTCTCCGAGGTCAGGGGCGTGCCCTGGTTAAGGGAGGATTTGACGCGCATGGGCGTTAAGTCCTTGGGCTCCCAGGGGACGCCGCGCACCAGGGCGAGATTTCGCCGCTCGTAGGTGATCTTCTCGGGGGTCAGCACGCCCTCTTTCAGGTTGAGCGGACGCCCGGCCACGGGGATGACCTTCCACACGTTCACGAAGGCGTTGGCCGCGATCTGGCGCAGCACGCGCCCGTCCTGGGCGGTGACGGTCAGGCGCAGGTTCACGCGGCCTGGGGTCATGGCCCCTACGCCCTCGACGCTTAAGCGTTCCAGGTCCTTGTCGATGAACAGCTGGCCCGGCAGGGTGATCTCCTTGACCTCAAGCTCGCCGTCCAGGCCGGTCATGTTGGCCGTCAAATAGTCGACAATCATCCTGTCCACCTCGGACACGGTGACGGGCTTGCCCCCGCCCTTCTTGAGCACCACCTGCTCGGGCACGGCGAAATTCTGCTCCGCGCCGGGGAACAGGCGGTCCAGGTCGTCCAGAATCTTCTTGCGGGTGAAGGTCAGCTGGCCTTCGCGACCGGGGAACGACCACAGGGGCGTGGAGGCCAGGATGCGCCAGGTTTCGGCGTCGATCTGGCCCACGGGCTCGGCGATTTCGCCCAGCATCACCCGCTCGCCCGTGATGGCCGCCGCCGGGGCGATCTTGAGTTTCCAGTCCATGACGCCTCCACCAGCTCCAAAAGAAGAGCTGGCAGCCAGGAAGGCAACCATGGCGCACACTGCGGCCAGGAAATAGCCGACGCGTCGAATGGGGAGTGCGGGTTGTGACATGATCATGTACCGCCGTTAGCGTTTGAGGTTCACAGCCGTCTGCAACATGGCGTCGGCCGTGGAGATGGACTTGGAGTTGGCCTCATAGGCGCGCTGGCCCACGATCAGGCCCACCATCTCGTCCACCATCTGCACGTTGGACATTTCAAGGAATCCCTGCACCAGGGTTCCGGCGTTCTGGTTGCCGGGGGTGAGTTCCTGGGCGGCGCCCGAGGCGTCGGTGATCTTGTAGACGTTTCGCCCCTGGGCCGTGAGGCCCGCAGGGTTGATGAAGGTGTAGAGCGGGATGGTGGTGGTCGCCAGGACGTTGCCGTTGGAGTCGGTGGCGTTTATCACCCCGTTCTCCGTGATGACCACGTTGGTGGCGGTCTGCGGGATGGTGAACGTGGGCTGGAGCGTGTACCCGTTGCCGTTGACCACCGTGCCGTCCTGGTTCAGCTTGAACGCGCCGGAGCGGGTGTAGACGTCGTTGCCTTCCGGGTCCTGGAGCCTGAAGAAGCCCTGACCGGAGATGGCAATGTCCAACTGGTTGCCCGTGTTCTGGAAATCGCCCTGCTGAAAGAACTTGTGCACCGTGGTGGGACGCACGCCCATGCCCACCTGAAGGCCGGTGGGGATGCGCGAGCCGCCCTCGTTCTGGGTGCCCGCCACGTTCAAGGTCTGGTACATCAGGTCCTCGAACTCGGCGCGGCTCTTCTTGAAGCCCAGGGTGTTCACGTTGGCCAGGTTGTTGGACATCGTGTCTATCTGGAGCTGCATCGCCACCATGCCGGTGGTCGCCGTGTAGAGTGAACGCATCATGGCGGCGTATCCTCCTTAACTACCGGGTCTCGCCGACTTTCGTCACGGCTTCCCGGTCCATTTCCTGAGTGCTTGTGATTATCTTGGTATAGGCCTCGAAGGAGCGCTGGGCCTCGATCATGCCCACCATCTCCGAGACAACTTCCACGTTCGGCTTCTCCAGATACCCCTGGTTCACGGAGGTCCTGCTGGAATCAATAGGCCGCGTGACCGGCTGGGCTCCGTCCGCCCCGGTGTAGAGGCTCTGGCCGTACTTCTTGAGGAGCTTCGGGTCGGCCACGTCCACGATGTCGATGGCGCCCACGATCACGTTGTCCACCAGCACCTGCCCGCCGGGAGAGACGGAGACCACCTTCCCGTCCGGGATGGTGATGTTTCCCGACTGCCCCATGACGGGATAGCCCTGGTTGGTGACCAGCATGCCCTGGTTGTTGCGGTAGAACTGCCCGTTGCGCGTAAGGAACTGGCCGTCCGGGGTCTGCACCCGGAAGAAGCCGGGACCGGAAATTGCCATGTCCAGCGGGTTTTCCGTGGGCTGGAGGCTGCCCTGGGTCATGTCCAGGGTCTGCTCGGCCAGCCTGGGCTTGGCCACTACCAAAGGACGCGGCAGAAGCTGCTTCTGCTGGAGGTCGTTGCGCGCGTCCGGGCTGTAGTCGGAGGCCATCCGCTGGAACACGTCCTGGAACGAGACCTTGTCGGCCTTGTACCCGGCAGTGTTCACGTTCGCCAAATTATTGGCGATGATGTTGAGCCGCGTTTCGTTGCTTAACGCCCCGAAAAGCGCGCTGATTGAGCTTTGTTGCATGGTGGCGCTCCTCCTCGGGCCGGAATGAGCAGGAAGCGTGCCAGGGAGTGAGGGGGGAGGAATGGGAAGCGCGCGTGTGGGGCGAGTGATGCTGAGGGATCAGAAAAAGGGCACCGCCCTTATGCGCGATGCCCCAGACATTTAGCGGTTGCGATGCCCGCCCCTACTTGGGCAGCACCTGCGGGAGAATCACAGCACCCGTCAGTCCCGGCGCTTCCAGGGCGAGGTCCAGGAAGGCCACAGCGATCTGGCGGGGGTCGCCGGGGGCGAAGGTCGACTCGGCGTCCTTGTGGTTCCAGCGGGTGTAGCGCAGTTCGACGCGCCCTGCTCCGGCCTTGCCGGGAAGCTCCAGCCGCTGGGTCACTTCCTGGCCGGGCTCCAGGTTCTCGTGCAGGGCCACGCGCTCCCCGTCCAGCAGCACTTCCACGTTCTGGCCAGGCAGACGGTTGGTGAAGCGGTAGCTCAGCGCCAGAGGCCGTGCCTCGTCCAGGCGATACTCCAGACTGGTCCCCTGCCCCATGCCCCAGCGCATCAGCACCTCGCCCGGCAGACGCTCCAGCGTCCCCAGGCCCGACTCGGCAAGGGCCAATGTGGAACTGCCGAAGCGGGCGCCGTCCTGGTCGGCGCACAGCAGCAACCTGGAGAGCTTCGCCTGCCCCAGCGCGCTCATCTCTGATGTGGCGGTCTTCTCCCCGGCCATGAGCGTGGCCCGCAGCCACAGGTGCGTGTACGTCGCGTCACGCTTAAAGCGGGCCAGACGGCAGGTCCCCTTGCTGGTTCCTGTCTCTTCGATCAGGACGGACCAGGGCTCGTCGTCAAAACGGTACTCCACCTTAAGCAGGTTGCCGGGCGCGTCCAACTCGAAATCGGCCAGTAGCGCAAAGCGCGACAGGGCCTCCCCGGCGTTCTCCCCTTCCGCTTCCTCCCTGGTGAAGCGGTAGACCACCTCTCCGGGCTGACGGGGCTTGGTGGGGAACAGGGCGCAGCCGAAGTAGGGCCAGACCGAGAGGTCCTTGAGAGTCCAGGCGTGGGCGTACACGTCTGTGGGCTTTCCGGTGAGCTCGGCCACGAAAGTCGGTCCGGAGAGCGCCATTTCCGGCTGTCTGGCGATGGCCGCCTGATACAGACGGATGTTGTCGCGCTGGGCCATGGACCCGGCATCGCCGAACATTTCCTTGAACTGGGCCTCGGACTTGAAGAAATGGCCGAACTCTCCATAGTTAGTGACGAACACGGCCATCACCGAAGGTTTGTCCGGCCCGAGCGTCTGGTTCGCGGGCGCGCCGACCCCGTCCAGGTGCGATGCGTACCAGTTCACGGACTCGAAAAGCCCCATGTCGTGAAACGAGATCATGTCCGTGGGTTTGAAGTTGGCGCTCAAGGTGTTGGCGATATCCTTATAGAATCCCATGTGCCACCAAGTGGCCACGATGCCTTTGGAGTCGTAGAAGGCCTTGCCCTTGAGTCCGACGAAGGCCCCGGCCAGACACAGGCTGAGAAGCACCACGGCGAAGGGACGACGCAAGGCTCCGGGCGCGAGGCCCTCGGCTCCGGCCCCGGCCAGCAGCACGGCCACGGGCAGCAGGAAGCTCAGGTGCACCGCGTAGAGATGGCTGGCGTACTGGGCCAGCACCAGGGCCACCGGAGGCAGTATAAACAGCGCGGCCAGCGCGACGGCAGCCCTGCGCCGGAACAGAAGCGCCAGGGTCCCGGCGGCCATCAGCGCGGCCAGCGCAACCCAGGCGAACGGAAGGTCCATCCCGAAGGCCAGCACGCCCTTGAGCGCGGCCAGCACTTTTTCGCAGGCGGGACCATAGCCCTTGCCCGCCTCGATGACCGCTTCCTGGCGGCGAATCTTGGCGTCCCAGAAGAACCAGGCGGCGGGCGCTGCGCACAGGGCGGTTCCCAGGCCGAACCATATGGTGGAAGCGACGCTTGGCACGCCGCGAACAAGCGAGGCGGCGAAACTTACCAGCCACTGCGTCCCCAGCACCAGAAAACCCAGGTAGTGGCTGAGCGCCAGAGGCAGGCAGGCGTAGAGCGTGCGCCGGGCGGAGCGCCCCTTCCCCTCTTCAAGATAGCGCAGCAGAAATCCCAGGGCCAGGACAGCGCACAAAGAGATGAGCGCATACGGACGCAGCTGACGCGAAATCCAGATGTGCAGGGGATGCACAGCCAGAAAGCCCAGGGCGGCCAGGGAGGCGAAGCGGCTGTCCAGGTGGCGCTCCCCTACTCTCCAGAGGACCAGCAGCGAGAGCGTCCCGAACACCGCCGACGGAAGCCTCAGCCAGAAATCCGACGCTCCGGCTGTGAGCATGGCTTTTGTGAAAAAATAAAAAAAAGGTGGATGCACCTCTACATTTTCTGCAAGGCTGATTATATAAGGAACGGACTTGGAGGCGTTCAGGGCCACCAGCATTTCGTCCGTCCACATGGACGGGTCGCCCAGTTGGTAGAAACGAAGCGCGGCCCCGAGAGCCAGCAACAGGAACGCGGCCAGACCGTAATCGCCGGTTTCGCCCGTTCCTTTGTCGTAACGACCCAGAATGATTGGCTGCTGCTGCATCGCCCCGTCAGTATCAAATCGGGCGGGGTTGGGGCAAGGGCGCAGTCGCAGCAAAAAGCTTGACACACACCCCAATCCGCATAATATGACGTACTTTGCGTGCGGGTGTAGCTCAGTTGGTAGAGTACAAGCTTCCCAAGCTTGGTGTCGCGAGTTCGAATCTCGTCGCCCGCTCCAAAAAAAATCCTCATGACGTCTGGGTGAAATCTCAGACGATTACAGGGGTGGGCCATTCGGTTCGGTCCACTTTTTTTTTGCTATGAGCCAAGATAAAATAATAGAATTAGCCAGAATCCGGGAATTGGCCGCCCCCTTCGTGGAGAGCCTCGGCCTTTCCGTATGGGGTCTTGAGATCGCGGGCGGGGACGGACGTCCCACCGTGCGTCTCTTCATTGAATCCGCCGAGGGCGTGGACGTGGAGCAATGCGCCAAGGTCAGCCGTCAATTGGGGCTGGCCCTGGACATGGAAGAGGTGATCCACGGAGCCTATCAGCTGGAGGTTTCCTCCCCCGGCCTGGAGCGGCGTTTTTTTGAAACTTCCCAGCTCGCCCCCTATGTGGGACGCGACCTGGACATCACCCTGGCCGAGCCGCTGGGCAAGCCCCTGGAGGGGCGCAAGCGCCTCAAGGGGGCCTTCGTGTCCCTTTCGGGCGAGACCCTAACGATCACATTCGAGGGTGAGCCCGTGAGCTTCCCCTGGAGCGACGTGACGAGAGTCCGGCTGGTCCACGAGTTCGATACGCCCGAAGCCAGCAAGGCCAGGGCCAGAAAGACTTCCAAGGTAGACAAAGCAGCCGCGCGCGACAAGGCGTAAGGCTGCATTCGGAGGACCCCGTATGGGTATGGAGCTTCGCAAGGCCATCGACCAGATCAGCAAGGACCGCGGCATCGACCGCGACCTGCTCATCGACACTCTCGAGGAAGCTGTCCGTTCCTCGGTTGCCCGCAAATTCGGCGAGCACATGGACATCGAAGTCAGCTACAACGACGAGGCCGGCGAAATCGAGGTTTTCCAGTTCAAGATCGTGGTGGACGAGGTGGAAGATCCCCTGTCCGAGATCAACCTGGAAGACGCCAGGCAGGTCGATCCCAACGTCCAGATGGACGACGAACTTGGCTTCAAGCTCAAGGTTGAAGACCTGGGCCGCATCGCCGCCCAGTCCGCCAAACAGGTGATCATCCAGCGCATGCGCGACGCAGAGCAGGAGATCATCTACGAGGAATACAAGGACCGCAAGGGCGAGATCGTCTCCGGCATCATCCAGCGCCGCGACCGTGGCGGCTGGATCATCAACCTGGGACGCACCGAAGCCATGCTGCCCAAGGAAGAACAGATTCCCCGCGAGCGCTACAAGCGCGGCGACCGCGTGCAGGCCTTCATCATCGAAGTGCTGCCCAGCGGACGCGGTCCCCAGATCGTCGTTTCGCGCACCCACCCCGACTACATGGCCGCCCTGTTCAAGCGTGAAGTGCCCGAAGTTTCCGACGGCACCGTGCGCATTCTCGGCGTCTCGCGCGATCCGGGCTCCCGGGCCAAGGTCGCCGTGTCCTCCAAGGACCGCGACGTCGATCCGGTGGGCGCCTGCGTGGGCGTGCGCGGTTCGCGCATCCAGAACATCGTCCAGGAACTGCACGGTGAGCGCATCGACATCGTGGTCTGGCATCTCGAGATCGCCACCTACGCCGCCAACGCCCTCTCCCCCGCCCGCATCACCCGCATCATGGTGGATGAGGACGACAAGACCCTGGAAGTTGTGGTGCCGGACGACCAGCTCACCCTGGCCATCGGCCGCAAGGGCCAGAACGTGAAGCTTGCCGCCAAGCTCCTGGGCTGGAAGATCGATATCTTCACCGATTCGCGCTACTCCGAGCTGAACGCCGCGCGCGCTGGCATGGAGCAGTTGGCCAGCGTGGCCGAAATGAACATGGAGAACTTCCTCTCCGCCGGATTCGACACCGTGGCCATGCTCGCCGAGGCCTCGGACGAAGACCTGGACCGCATCGAGAGCATGACCCCGACCAAGCGCGACCACCTGCGCGCCGCCATCAGGCTTCTGCTGCCCGCGCAGCCCAAGCCCGAGGACGAAGGGGACGATGAGATCGAACCGGGCGAAGAGAAAGACGACCTTTCGCCTGACGATCTGGAAGAAGGCCAGGAAGAGGCCCCCGTCACGGCTGAAGAGAGCCCGGCGGTCGACGCCGCCCAGGTCAACGAGGCCGGCGAGGCCGATGAAGAAGCTGGTAAATAACGATCTCCAGGGACCGGTGCGGACTTGTATGGTCTGCAGAGTCCGGTTCCAGAAACATGACTTGACCCGCCACGTGTGGCGGGGTGAATGGACGCCCGACAAGGCGTATATCCTGCCCGGAAGGGGCTACTACTGTTGCGCTGGGGAAGCCTGTAAGGCTAAATTCCCCAAACGCGCTGCCGCCGTGAGGAAAGGCAAGGGGGAAGGCAAACGTGACGAAGCTTAGAGTCCGAGACCTCGCTAAGGAGCTGAGGGTCAGCAACAAGGACATCTACCAGGCCCTGCGGGAGCTGGATATCCGTGTGTCCAGCGAGATGGCCACCCTGGAGGACGATCAAATCACCCAGGTTCGCGCCAAACTGAAGTCGGGGCTTGCCAAGTCCGAAGTCGTCCAGAGCCAGTCCCAGCCGGGAGTGGTGGTCAGACGGCGTCGTGCCAGCGCGCCCCACGCCGAGCCTGAGGCCCTGGCCGATGCGCCCGATTCCGCTCCCTCCTCCGCCCCCGAGGAAAAGGAGCAGGATCAGGACGCGCCCGCCAGGCAGACCGCGCAGCCCAAGCCGCGCCGCAGAATGATCGATACCCCTCCCGCCAGGATCATCTCCCAGCCTGAGCCCGAGCAGGCTCCCCAGGCTGAAGAGCAGGACCTTCCGGTGGTGCACGAGCACGAGTTCGCCCAGGTCGAAGAGCAGCCCGCTCCTCAGCCCGAGCAGGCCCCCCCGGCAGAGCAGTCCGCTGCGCCCGCCAAGGCAGAACCCGTTCAGGCCGCCGAGGTGCAGACCGTCCAGGCCGAAGCCGGTGAGCAGGCTCCCATGGCGGAAGCGTCCGGGGAAACCGGAGCGCCCGTCGCCGAGACTGACGCTCAGGCTTCTCAGGACGGCGCTCCCCAGGCTGAAGGCGCCGAGCCCGAAAAGCGGGTGAAGAAGCCGAAGCGCGAGGTCCCCATCGGTCCGCAGGTGCGTATCATTTCCATGCCCGAACCCCGTGCGCCGGAACCCCGTCCCGCACCGGGCGCTCCCCGTCCCGGAGGCCCTGGCGGACCTGGCGGACAGCGCCCCGGCGGTCCTGGCGGTCCCGGCGGCTACCGCCCCAGCGGACCCGGCGGTCCTGGTGGCCCCGGTGGTCAGCGTCCTGGCGGACCTGGCGGTCCCGGCGGCTATCGTCCCAGCGGACCCGGTGGGCCTCGTCCCAGCGGCCCCGGTGGGCCTCGTCCCGGCGGCCCCGGCGGTTTCGACCGCCCGCAGCCCGCTGCTCCCGCGCCTGAATCCGACGACCGCAAGCGCCGTAAGGACAAGCGCGTCGTGGAGTTCGGCGGCAAGGCTGCTGCTGACGACGGCAACCGTTCCGGACGCGGCGGCCCCGGTGGCAAGCGCCGTGGCGGTGACATTCAGGACCGCACCGGACGTGGCGGCAAGAAAACCAAGAAGAAGGGCGGCGACCAGGTTGCCCAGATCATGGCCGCGCAGGCTCAGTCCCAGCCGCAGAAGGCCATCAAACGCAAGATCAAGATGGAAGACGCCATCCGCGTCGCCGAAATGGCGCGCCAGATGGGCTTGAAGGCTCAGGATCTGATGAAGGTGCTCCTGTCCATGGGCATGATGGCCACCATCAACCAGTCCCTGGATTACGAGACCGCCCTGCTGGTGGCCGCCGAGTTCGGCTACGAAGTGGAGAAGATCGGCTTCGACGAAGATCTGTTCATCGACGTCGAAGAGGCCGATGTGCCCGAGTCCTTGCAGTCTCGTCCGCCCGTCGTGACCATCATGGGCCACGTCGACCACGGCAAGACCTCACTGCTGGACGCCATCCGCTCCACCAACGTGGTCATGGGCGAAGCTGGCGGCATCACGCAGCACATCGGCGCGTATCACGTCACCACCCCGCGCGGCGACGTGGTCTTCCTGGACACCCCCGGCCACGAAGCCTTCACCGCCATGCGCGCCCGTGGCGCAAAGGTGACGGACATCGTGGTCCTGGTGGTTGCCGCCGACGACGGCGTGATGGACCAGACCCGCGAGGCCATCAACCACTCCAAGGCCGCTGGCGTGCCCATGGTGGTTGCGGTCAACAAGATCGACAAGCCCGGCGCCGAGCCGGACCGCGTGAAGCGCGAACTGGCCGAACTCGGGCTCGTTCCCGAGGAATGGGGCGGAGAGACAATCTTCGCGTACGTTTCCGCCAAGCAGCGCGAGGGTCTGGACGGACTGCTGGAGATGATCCTCCTTCAGGCCGAAGTGCTGGACCTCAAGGCCAACCCCGACAAGCGCGCCAAGGGCCACATCATTGAGGCCAAGCTGGACAAGGGGCGCGGCCCCGTGGCCACCGTGCTGATCGAGGAAGGCACCCTGAGGCAGGGCGACGCCTTCGTGTGCGGCCTGTTCTCGGGCCGGGTGCGCGCCATGTTCGACGACCAGGGCCTCAAGATCAAGGACGCCGGACCTGCCATGCCCGTCGAGGTGCAGGGTTTCGAAGGCGTGCCTGAAGCTGGCGAGGTGTTCAGCTGCGTCGAGGACGACAAGGTCGCCCGCCGCATCGCGGAAACCCGTCTGCACAAGCAGCGCGAACGCGAACTGGGCAAGGCCACCAAGCTCACCCTGGAGACCTTCCTGGCTTCGCGCGGCGAAGCCGAGGCCCAGGAACTCAAGCTGGTGCTCAAGTCCGACGTGCAAGGTTCGCAGGAAGCCATCGCCGACGCGCTCAACAAGCTCTCCGGCGAGAAGGTCAAGATCCGCCTGATCCACTCCGGAACCGGCGCGATCACTGAATCGGACGTGCTCCTGGCCGCCGCTTCGGGCGCGGTCATCATCGGCTTCAACGTGCGCCCCTCGGTGAAGGTCAAGGATACCGCAGAACGCGAGAACGTGGACCTGCGCTACTACGACATCATCTACAAGGTGGTTGACGAGATCAAGGCGGCCATGACCGGTATGCTCGCCCCGGTGTTCCGGGAGCAGTACCTGGGCCAGGCCGAGGTCCGTCAGACCTTCAGCGTGCCCAAGATCGGCCTCATCGGCGGCTGCGGCGTGCTGGACGGCAAAATCACCCGCAACGCCCAGATCCGCCTGCTGCGCGACGGCGTGGTGGTCTACACCGGCAAGCTCGCCAGCCTGAAGCGCTTCAAGGACGACGTGAAGGAAGTGACCAAGGGCTACGAGTGCGGCATGAACCTGGAGAACTTCAACGACATCAAGGTCGGCGACGTGATCGAGGCCTTCGAGACCGTGGAAGAGAAGGACACGCTGGACTAAACGCATACAGACGCCTGGGAGTCTCCCTCCGGGGAGATTCCCAGGCGTTTTTTATCCCGTCAAAAGCATGATCATCGGCGTGCTCACCTTGGAGTTCCGTCTGCACGGAAACGACTCCCTCAAGGGGAAGCGCTCGGTGGCACAGCGCCTCAAGGCCAAGTTGCGCAATAAATTCAATGTGGCCGTGAGCGAGATCGCCCACCACGACTCGCACGACACCCTGGTGCTGGCGGCCGTTACGGTAAGCCCCGACGGGAAGCACGCGCAGGGCCTCTTGCAGAAAGCCCTGAACATGGTGGTTGCCGCTGACGAAGCGGAACTTATATACGACGACATCGAGTTGATCGGCCAGTAAGCCGTTCACGGCGTGCTCCCGCCAATCCGGAGCCGTGCAAGAGACTGCGGCCCCTCTATGGGATTCCACAAGGGCGGAGCCCTAAGGCCTGCGGAGGCTTCTCCTCTCCCACGCAATCTGTCCAGGAAAGAGTACCGCACTCACGACCATATTACCCGCCGGAGACTTTTTTCCTCCAGCGAAACCGCCCCATACAAGGCCGACGCTCCCTATGAAGACTACAAAAGAAGGCCCCAGCCGCCGCTCCATCCGCATGTCCGACCAGATCATGCGCGAACTGGCCCTCATGCTCATCGAAGAAATGCAGGACCCGCGCCTTGACCTTGTGACCATCAGCGGCGTGCGCCTCAATTCCGACATGTCCGTGGCCACTGTGCTTTTCACCATGCACGGCGACGCCGCGCGCATCAAGGCCGCCAAGGACGCGCTGTATCAGTCCAGGGGCTTCCTGCGCCTCAACCTGGGCCGCAGGGTCAAGTCCAAGTTTGTGCCGGACCTGCGCTTCGAGCACGACGAATTTCTGGAGACCATGGTTTATGGACAGCCCCATGCATGACATCCTGCGCGCCATCCAGGCGGGTTCGCGTTTCCTGGTGGCAACGCACGTCAGCCCTGACGGCGACGCCATCGGCTCCATGGCGGCCATGGGCCACATGCTGAAAAGCCTCGGCAAGGACGTGGTGTTGTACAACGCCTCCGGCCTGCCCGAGCATTTTTCCTGGGTGAACCTGCCCGCGCCCATCCTCACGGAGTTGCCTTCGCTTTCCGGCTTCGACGCCATCATCGCACTGGACTGCGGGGATGACCGGCGCGGCGGCAAGGCCCTGCAGGACGCCATGGCCGCGCACCGCACCTTCGTCATCGACCACCACCTCTCCAACCCCAAGTGGGGCGAACTGAACTGGGTGGAAGTGGACCGCTCCTCCACGGGCGAGATGGTCGCCACCATGGCCCAGGAGCTGGGCCTATCCCTGTCCGGGCCGCTCGGCGAGGCCGTTTACCTGTGCCTGGTGACCGACACCGGACATTTCTCTTTCGAGAACACCAGCCCCCGCTGCATGGAGATGGCTGCGGTCATCATCCGCCAAGGAATCAACCTGGCCAGGATCAACGAGCTGATCCAGAACCAGTGGTCGCTGGCGCGCTTCAAGCTCTGGGGCGAAGTTCTTGGCGGCCTGACCCTTCATTTCGATGGACAGCTGGGTGTGATTCGCATAACCACCGAACAGCTCTCCCGTCTGGGGGCCACCAGCGCCGACAGCGAGGGCCTGACCAACTTCGTGCTGCGCATCAAGGGCTGCAAGATGGCCCAGTCCCTGCGCGAGGATGCGGACGGTTCGCTGAAGCTCAGCCTGCGCTCCGTTTCGGATGTGAACATCCAGCCCGTGGCTGCCGCGTTCGGCGGCGGCGGGCACAAGTGCGCGGCTGGCGCGAACCTCCAGGGTGACATCGACGAGGTCGAGTCGGCCCTGATTGCCGCATTGGGGAAGATCCTTGGTTTCTGATTCCGACGGCGATGCGCCGCAGGCTCCGGAAAATCAGGCTGGCTCCCCGGCTGGCGAACGCCCTGCCCGGCCCCGCCCCCCAAGGCCGCCGCAGATGCACGGCGTGCTGGTGCTGGACAAGCCCAACGGGCCTACGTCCGCCGATTGCCTGCGTGACATAAAGTACCAGCTGGGGCAGAAGAAGATCGGCCACGCCGGCACCCTCGACCCCATGGCCACCGGCGTGCTGGTGGTGCTCCTGGGCGAGGCCACCAAGCTGGCCGGGTTCCTGACGGAAGGGCAGAAGATTTATTCGGGCCGCCTGCGCCTGGGACAGAACACCGACACCTTCGACGCCGAAGGCACGGTGACGTCCGAGGCCCCCTGGGAGCATCTGGCTCCCGAGACGGTCCGCGAGGCGGCGATAGCCTGGAAGGAAATGACCACCCAGGACATCCCGCCCTATTCGGCGGTGAAGGTGAACGGGCAGCCTCTGTACAAGAAGGCGCGCCGGGGCGAGGAAGTCCCGGTAATCACCAAGCCGCTCACGGTTTTTGATGCGGACGTGCTCTCCATGGAGCTGCCGCACATGCATTTCCGGGTGAGAGTGAGTCCCGGCTCCTATGTACGCTCCCTGGTCCACAGCCTGGGGTCGCGACTTGGGTGCGGGGCTCACCTGACTGAACTCATCCGGGAGTACAGCCATCCCTTCGGACTCGCCGATGCTATCCCCCTGGATCAGCTTCTGGCCGAACCCGAACGGCTGGCCCAACGGGTGATCCCGCTGGAAAAGGCCCTGCCTCATTGGCCAACGCTTGTTCTGACCCCGGAACAGGCAAAAATGGTCAAGGACGGAAAGGCCCTTCCCGTGTCGGAGATCCCCGGACCGCAGACGCGAGCCATTCTCGCCAATGCGGACGGCCTGCCCGTGGCCCTGGCTGAACCCCAGGACCGGGATGGCGCGAGGCGCTGGGTGATTCTGCGCGGCTTGAACCCCGCCGGATGACTCCCCCCGGCAATCGTGCCGTAACAAGATTAAACGGAGGATATCGCTGTGGTCATGATAGCTAGCGACAAGCTCAAAGTGATTGACGAGTACAAGACCCACGAGGGAGACACCGGCTCCCCTGAGGTCCAGGTGGCGCTGCTGACCAGCCGCATCATCTACCTGACCGAACACTTCAAGACCCACGCGAAGGACTACCACTCCCGCACCGGCCTGCTCAAGCTGGTCGGCCAGCGCAGGAAGCTCCTGAACTACTTGAAGGGCAAGGACGTCAACCGTTACCGCACGCTGATTGCGCGTCTCGGCATCCGCAAGTAACGTGCTTCCCCGGCCTGTCCGGCAGCGCCCACGCGTTGCCGGACGGGTCGATTCCGCTTTTTCGTTGGGCCGCAGCGCATAGTCTGCACGGCCCCTAACCGGCCAACCCCGAACGTTATCCGCGCGCCAGCGCCCGGGAGCAATGGTTCCCGGCCTCCGCCGCGCTCATCACGTTCCGGGTAGGCCTCTTCGTCACATTCAACAAAGAGGTTACTACATGGGTCTTCTCGACAAAACTATCCGCGTGGAACGCACCATCGGAACACAGCCTATCATCATGGAAACCGGCCGTCTGGCCAATCAGGCCGACGGCGCGGTCTGGATGCAGTGCGGCGGCACCGTGGTGCTGGTCACCGTCTGCTCCCAGGCCCTGGAATTCGACAAGGGCTTCTTCCCCCTGACCGTCGAATACCGTGAGATGTCCTACGCCGCTGGCCGCATCCCCGGCAGCTATTTCCGCCGCGAAATCGGCCGCCCCTCCGAGCGCGAAGTGCTCACCTGCCGCCTGATCGACCGCCCCCACCGCCCGCTCTTCCCCAAGGGCTTCCGCGACGAGGTGCAGATCATGGCCACCGTGCTCTCCTCAGACGGAGTGAACGACGCCGACATCCTGGCCGTTACCGGCGCTTCCGCCGCGCTGCACATTTCCAGCGTCCCCTTCCTGGGTCCCATCGCGGGCGGCCGCGTGGGCTACATCGGCGGACAGTTCGTGCTGAACCCCTCCATCACCGAACTGAAGGAAGTCTCCTCCCTGAACCTGGCTTTCGCCGCCACGCGCGACGCCGTGGTCATGGTTGAAGGCGGCGGCAACTTCATCTCCGAGGATATGCTGGCCGACGCCCTGGACTGGGGCCACAAGCAGGTCGTCGAATTGATCGACATGCAGGAAGAGCTGCGTGAGAAGGCCGGCAAGACCAAGATGATCTTCACCCCGCCCGCCGAGAACCCGGAGCTGAAAGCCCTGGTGCAGACCACCGTGGAGGCCGACATCAAGGGCGCCATGTGCACCCAGGAAAAGATGCCTCGCCGCGACGCTCGCAAGGCCCTGAAGATGCGCGCTGTTGAGGCCGCCAAGGCCGCCTACCCTGACGAGCCCGCCATCGGCGCCAAGGCCGCCGAGATCTTCGAGGCCCTGGAAAAGAAGACCATGCGCGCCTACATCAAGGAGTCCGGCACCCGTATCGACTGCCGCGACACCAAGACCGTGCGCCCCATCGAGATCGAGATCGGCGTGCTGCCCCGCACCCACGGCTCCTGCCTGTTCGCGCGCGGCGAGACCAAGGCCCTGTGCGTGGCCACCCTGGGCTCCACCGGCGACGAGCAGCGCATCGAGACCCTGGCGGGTGAGACCTCCAAGCGCTTCATGCTGCACTACAACTTCCCCCCCTACTGCGTGGGCGAAGTCAAGCCCGCGCGCGGCCCGTCGCGCCGCGACATCGGCCACGGCGCGCTCGCCGAGCGCTCCATCCTGCCGGTGCTGCCCCAGCCGGGCGAGTTCCCCTTCACCCTGCGCGTGGTGTCGGAAGTGATGGAGTCCAACGGTTCGTCCTCCATGGCCTCGGTCTGTGGCGCTTCCCTTGCGCTGATGGACGCGGGTGCGCCCATCAAGGCCGCTGTGGCAGGCATCGCCATGGGCCTCATCAAGGAGAACGACGAGTACCTGGTGCTCACCGACATCCTGGGTGACGAAGACGCCATGGGCGACATGGACTTCAAGGTTGCGGGTACTGCCGAGGGCATCACCGGCATCCAGATGGACATCAAGATCACCGGCATCCCCCAGGAAGTCATGCGCCGCGCCCTGCATCAGGCCCGCGACGCCCGCCTTGGCATCCTGGCCAAGATGAACGACGTGATCTCCTCCCCCCGCACCGAGCTGTCGCCCTACGCGCCCCAGCTCACCGTGGTGGAAATCAACCCGGAAAAGATCCGCGAAGTGATCGGACCCGGAGGCAAGACCATCAAGGCCATCACCGCTGCCACCGGAGCCTCCATCGACATCGATGACTCCGGCAAGATCTCCATCTTCGCGCCCACCCAGGACGCCATGGAGCGCGCCAAGGAGATGGTGCTGTTCTACGACCAGAAGGCCGACGTTGGCCGCAACTACCAGGGCAAGGTCAAGAAGATCATCGACTGCGGCGCGGTCGTTGAAATCCTGCCCGGCCTGGAAGGTCTGGTGCACGTCTCCCAGCTGGACATCGCCCGCGTGGAGAACGTCACCGACGCCGTTGCCATGGGACAGGACCTGGAAGTGAAGGTCATCGCCGTGGAGCCCAACGGTCGCGTTCGCCTGTCGCGCAAGGCCGTGCTGCTCGAAGAGCAGGGCGAGACCATCGACCTGAACGACTTCTCGGCCCCCTCGCGCCCGCGCGGCGATCGTCCCGGCGGCGATCGTGACCGTGGACGCGGCGGCGACCGTGGCGGACGCGGCGGCGATCGCGGCGGACGCCGCTAGGTCGCATCCGATTTGAGATCGACATGAAAAAGGGGGGCAATCGCCCCCCTTTTCTGTTACGGGAGCGTTCATGCAAATTAAAGACATGACCTTCATCATCACCGGCGCGTCCATGGGCCTGGGGCGCGCCCTGGCCGAGGCTCTGGCAGTGCTGGGGGCCAGGCTGGTTTTGAATGCACGCGGCGCGGACGAACTGGACGCCGCCTGGCAGTCCTGCGACATGGTGGGCGCCAGGGCCGTGGCCATGCCCGGAGACGTCTCCCAGGCCGCCACGGCGGCCAAGCTCGTGGAGCAGGCACTGGATCTGGGCGACTTTGCGGGGTTCGTCCACTGCGCCGGGGTGCTGCGCCCTGGGCCGCTGGTGCGCGAAATCAGCGACCACGACTTTCAAGAGGTCGTGTCCTCCAACCTGAAGGGCGCGTGGCAGATGATCCGACACTGCGTCCCCGCCCTGGCTCTGCGTGGCTCCGGGCTGGCCGTGTTCATCGGCTCCGCCGCCGCGTCGGTCGCCCAGCCGGGCATCGGCACATACTGCGCAGCCAAGGCCGCCGAGGAGCACCTCTGCCGCCAGTTGGCCGCCGAGGAGCCGTGGCTGACCAGCTTCGTCTACCGCCCAGGGCTGGTGGATACCCGCATGCAGGACGAAGCCCGCAAAGCCGAAGGCGGCGGGGCCGAATCGCTGCGAGCGCTGTTTCATCCCTGGAAGGAACGCGGCCACCTTATCATGCCCGAGCAATCCGCCATGGGGCTTATCCGTCTGTTGATGCAGGATGGAGAGGGGCTCTCCGGCAAGACGTTCGATGTGCGCGACAAGTTCTAGCAGCTTCGATCCCTGAACCGACACGAAAGCCCCCGCCTGGAGATTCCCGGCGGGGGCTTTTCAGTATGGATCGCGAAAGCCAGGACTCAGATTTCCAGAGGGGGCAAAACCCGCTTCGGTTCGGGCAACTCCTGCTCCGCCCCCTTTATGGGCGCACTTGGGGCCTTGGGGACCGTGGGCCCCGTGGATTCATTGGAAGCGGTCTGCGAAGCTTTGGCCCTGGCCAGCTCCGGGCTGTACTCCGAGGCCTGGGCGATGGGCAGGGTGTGAGTCTCGCTGCCTGATTCGTCGCGCACGGTCATCCGCACCGACCGGATGCCCAGGCTCTCCGGCAGCAGCAGATAGCCCATGCGGGTGGTGCCGGGGGTGATGGGGTCCTCCTTCCAAACGTTGCCCTCCAGGTCAGCCCGGACGGCGTCCACAGCCTGCTTGGACATCGCGCCGTTGCTGGTGGCCACGCCCATGACGGCCCCTGCCCCGCCTCCCACGGCCGAGGCCTGCCAGATCAGGTTTGCGTCCTTGCTGCCGCCCAGCAGATACACCAGCGCCCCCGCTCCCGCGCCCAGCGCCGCGCCGATGCCCGCCCCCCAGGTACCGGATGACGCGGCGCTGGCGGCCTTCTTCGTGAACGGCTTGGCCGTGGCCAGGCGGACGCCCTCCTCGGGCGTGTACACAAGATACTCTGCTCCATCGGCCCCTGGCGTCCCTGTCGCCACGCCGCGAACATCCTCCAGAATCACCTGGGGCTGGCTCTGGCCGGTATTTTTCAACACCAGGAGCACCGGCAGAAGCCTGGTCGAGGAGTAATCCACCCCGCCAGCCCCCTCGCCGGTGCGCACCGCCGCAATAATCCAGCTTTTTCCCGACACGCTCTGCGGGAACCCGTCCGGATCAAGGGCGCGCTTGGCGTGCCCTACCGCGTACGGCTTGGTGGAGCATGCCCCCAGCGCAAAACATACGCACAGCAGCATGAGCACCAAAACGGAAATCCGACCACGGACACGCCAGACACGCCCATGAACACGCTCCATACGTACACCTCATTCGAATTTTCTACGGGCAAAACTTAATCGAATCCTGGATGGAGCGCAACTCGGATTTCGCCGCCTCGAATTGATCAGGGTGGGCAGTTGTGTTGAAGTTGTAATAGTAGTTCTGGCCGTCGTACCCCTGCCAGATCAACCGCTGGTGGGACCCGCCGCCCCCGGTGCGGCTCTCGGTGATCTCCCAGCCGATGGCCCCGCACTTCTTCTTGTAATCGCCGATGTCGCGGCGTTTGGCCTCGATCAGCCTGCCGGTCTTGACCTCGCCCTGGGACTGCTTGAGCGACGCGGCAACGGACGCAGCCGCCGGGAAGTCCGCATTCATGGGCGTGTAGTGGAACTGGAAGCTCCAGGTTGTGCCGGGCTTCATGAACACAGGGTCCTTGCCGTTGGGATCGCCCCTTTCCAGCCGCCACCCCGCCGGGACTGTGTAGGAGAACTTGCGCTCGGCGTTGGTGAAAGTCTGGGCTGTGGCATAGCCCTTCCCGGCGGTCTTCTCGTCGGCCACGTTGTGGGCGTCGGACTTCTTGCCCTTGGTCGCGTCGATTCCCTGCTGGATGAGCCCGAACTGGGCAAAGGCGGGCACGGACGCCAGCATGAACAGGATCAGGAAAGCCGCAAGGATGGGGATGCTTCGCATGGATTCCTCCTGGACGGGGTTGAGGGAGCAATCCCACAATACCACCGGGGGAGGAAAATTGCTAGGGCCGCATTGCTTTCGAGCGCCGCACAAGTGCGGGAAGCGTAGCCGCTGCGCCAAGAAGAGCCAAAGCCAGGGCGAACTGCGGGTCGGCCAGGTCCGAGAGCGACCGGAAGCTCTCCAGCCTGCTGCCGGACACGGCATAGATCATGGAGCTGGGCAGCACCCCGAGGAAGGTGCCCAGCAGGAACTTGCGCTTTCGGATGCAGGAGAGCCCGGCCAGCACGTTCACCATGAAGAAGGGCGTGGCCATGATGAGCCGGGCCGAGAGCACGAACCAGAAGCCGTTGCGGGCGATCTCCAGGTTGGCCCTGGCCAGCTGGCGACTGAAGCGGGAATAGAGGGCGTGGTAGAAGAGGTGCCGCACGGCGACAAAACCCAGCAGCCCTCCGGCGCAGGACAGGCAGACATTGAGCGCGAAGCCCCAGGACGTGCCGAAAAAATACCCAGAGAGCACTTTGACTAGGGCGGCCAGCGGCAGCGGACAGTTGATGGCCACCGCCCCCAGGATCAGGATTCCCAGCCAGCATGCGATCTGGTTCTCCCTGACGAATCCCTTGGTGGCTCCGGCCCAGGCCTGGGCGAAGGCCAGTATCTCCTGGGCGTGGGCGGCCCACTGCCACAACACGGCCCCAAGCCCGACAAGGGCCAGAATCCAGGCCGTTTTGGCTTTCATGCGTTGGTATTCCTTTGCGCGCGGCGCGTTGATAATGCCGGGGATCATCCCGGCCTGCGCCGCAAGGAAGTAGCCCGCGCGGATGACGTCCGCGTGACGCTTTGCGGGGCGACTGCGCAGGTGCTCAGCTCACCAGCACGCCCGCGTAGCCCACCACCCGGTCGAAATCGCCGGACACGTCGCCCGAGTTGGCGTAGGCGGCCACCTCGGCCTTGGTTGCGCCAAGCTCCAGGGCGATCATCAGCCCCAGGGTCATGGGCAGCACACCGCACATGCTGATGCCCATCTCGCGCACCGTGGAATAGAGGCCCACGGGGTCCATCTGCCGGATGGCCGAGAGCGCCAGGGAATCGAGATCCCTGGCCCGGTCAGCGGGAACATAATGGCTCATGTCCGAGCTGACCACGATGCTGACCGGCTCCGGCCACGCCTTGATGACCGAGGCCATGCTGCGCGCAACGCCCGCCAGATCCGTAAGCCGCTGCGCCGAAACCGCCACCGGAACTCCGCGTGGATGCACTTTCAGGGCGCACAGGAAGGGCACCACAACTTCCAGGGAGTGCTCCCGGACGTGGGCCTCCTGGTCGGCAGCGAGGCGCGCGTCGGCCCCAATGAGGGCGTCGGCCAGGGCCTCATCGATCTCCAGGCTGCACAGCGGCGTGAGCCACTGCCCCCTGTTCCAGACCGCCAGGGGAGCCCCCAGCCCGGTGTGGTTGGGGCCGAGCAGCAGAAGGTCGCCTGCCAGGTTGGCCTGGCCCAGGGTGCGTCCCGCCACCTCGCCGGAATAGACGTATCCGGCGTGGGGGACCATGGCCAGTATGGTGGGCTGCGTGCCTGGCGGGGTGGCCTTGGCCAGCATGGCCTTGACCTCCCGGTCCAGCGCGGCGGCTGTGCCGGGATAGAACTGGCCTGATACCACAGGCTGGCGAATCATCGTGCTGACCTCCGGGCGCATGTCTGGAAAACCTGCCTGAATTTAACCCGTCGGAGAGGCTCAGGCAAGACGAATGAGCATCACGAACGCCCCGAGGCATTCCCTCAGGATCAGGGAGGCCCGGACAGGCGCCCCGCCCGTTCCTCGATCCCGCGCGTGGCCAGCTCCGAGGCGGCCAGCTTGCCGTAGAGCGAGTCTTTCTGGCTGTCGCGCATGTCCTCCAGGACCTTGCGCCAGGAGGCCAGGTCGCCCAGCAACCGGTGCAGATCGGCCATGCGCAGGCGGTTGGCGGCCCACTCCGCGCTGTCCGGCGGGGCTTCGGCCTCAAGCTGGGCGCACAGGGCCAGGGCCTCGCGGTAACGCCCGGCTCCCTGGTTGGCCTCCACCATGAGTTGCAGGGCGTCGCGGGCCTTGCCGTCATCCTTGGCCGCCTCCTTAAACAGGACGCGTGAATCCAGCGCCCAGACCAGGGCCTTGTCGTAATCCTTGCGGTCCAGGGCGGTACGGGCCTGATAGTACACGGCGTAAGCCCGCTTGGCCGGTTCGAGCTGGCTGTCGGCGGCCAGGCGCGCCCACAGCAGGCGTGAGCGGGAGAACTCTCCGGTGTGTTCCAGAGCCATGGCCTGGGCGAATTCCAGGGTGCGCCGGGGGTTGTCGGCCAGTTTCCAGGAAGAGACCTTGCGCAGGGTGTCCAGGATGGCCTGCCAATCCTGATTTTCGCGGTAGATGGTCAGCATCAGGGCCAGGGCCTTCTGTGCGTCGGGCGTAGGGCCTTTCTCCAGATAGGGTTCGGCCATGGTCAGCGCGTCCTTGGGCGCACCCTGGTAGTACAGGGCCAGGGCCACTCCCAGGCGTTCCCGGTCGGAGAGAACGTCACCGCGCTCCGCCAGGAACGGGTACTTGCGCCACAGCTCCAGAATGCGCTTGTAGTTCATCTCCTCCAGGAGCGGCCCGACCATCTTGCCGAAGGCCTGGGCGCCCACCTCCACGGCGGACTTCTCCAGCTCGTTGCCGTGGTAGTCCTTGACGAAGCGGTTCACCAGCTCAAGGGTTTCCGGATACTCCTGCTTGAACATGCGCCACATGGTCAGCTTGAGGAGCGCCAGCGGGGCCAGAGCGCTCTTGGGGTATTCGTTGACGATAATCTCGTAGATCTTCTCGGGCTTTATGTCCTTGGGATCGGCGAAGGCCTTGTACATTTCCTGAAGGGTGGGTGCGTCGTGGATGCCCTGCTCGGCCATGCGCATCATGGCCATGAGCGCGCCCTCCTGGCCGGGATACAGGCGGATGGCCATGTCATAAAACTCGCGGGCCGCGTCGCGTTTGCCGAGCTTCACGCTCACGTCGCCCAGGCGCGCAAGTACGAGGTCGTTGGCCGAGTCCTTGGGGACAAGGTTGTAAAACCAGAGATAATCGTCCTTGGCCCTGGCGAAGTCGCCCAGCTTGTAGGCTATGTCCGCCGCCACCCGGCGCAGGCTCGGATTCTCCACGTAGTAGCGCGGCCAGCGCTTGTCCACATACTCGACCACCTTGGCGGCCTCGCCGTACTGCTGGAGTTCCAGCAGGGCCTTGGAGAGGCCCAGGGCCGCGTCGCGGGCGAAGCGGCTCTCGGGATGCTTCTGGAGCACGTCGCGGAAGGCCTGGGCGGCGCGCTCGTAGTTGCCTTTAGCGTCGCGCTGCTTGGCCTGGTCCAGGTAGTATTCGCCCCAGTACACGTCGATGAGCGGCACTTCCTGGTCCAGGGGGTATTTGTTGCGCAGCAGGTTGAAATAGGCCCTGGCCTCGGGGAGGTTGCCCTGGCGCAGGTGGATGTAGCCCAGCTTGATGAGCGCGCGCGGCACCCGCATGGACGTGGTGTTGTAGTTGAGCGCCTGCTGGATGGCCCCGCTCAGTTCCGGGTAGGTCTCAGCCAGCTTGTCCTTGTTGAGGGCGAACATGGCCTCGGCCTGAAGATAGAGAGCCCCTTCGGTGAGTTCCTTGGAGAGCCCCTCCTTTCCGAGCAGAATTCTGGCGATTTCCAGGGCCTTTTCGTTGTCGCCGTGCGCCAGAGCCTGTTCGCCGGAGACCAGCAAGGTCTTGTCCTCCATGCTATCCGGCTTTTCCTGGCCGGGCGCGAGAGGAGCGGCCGGAGCTCCGGATTTTTCGGGTGCTCCGGGTGCATCAGCTGCTGGTGTTTGGGCAGGCGTGGCGGCGGGAGCCTCGGGAGGAGTTTCTATTTTGCCCTGCGCGGCGGCCTTGGTCGGATCGGGGGCAGTCTCGAAGGAGATGGGAGCGCGGACCTCGCCGGGGGCGGGCGACGCGGGAGTCGGTGATGCCGGAGCCGCTGGCGTTGCCGGGGATGCCGGAGATGCCGGAGTCGCGGGAACGGGCGGTTGTTGCGCCACGGGCTGCGCCCCAGCTGCCGGGGCAGTCGGAGAGGCCGGAGCCTGGGCGATCTGCTGAGTCACCGGTGCCGAAGCTGCCGGGGATGCCGGAGTTGGTTGAGCTTTCTCGGGGGCAGAGGGCTGCCCTGCTCCCTGCGCACCTTGCGGCGGCGTTGCGGAAAAGTCGATTTTCGCGGTCACACCCCGGGCGGGCGCTGGCTGCGGTTTGGCTTCCGGGCCTTGCGGCTGCGCGGGGGCCGGGGCCTGCCCGCCTATCTGGCCGGAGATTTGGCCGGACACTGGGGCGGGCACAGGCCCGGCAGACGGAGCCTGGGCCGGAGCCGAAGGCTGCGTCGCAGCGGGGGGGGGCGTCTGGCCCGAGGGCTGGGGGATGCCTTGCGCAGGAGTCGGGGCCTGCTGCGGCGCGGTGCCGGACAGGTCCATGCGGACCTTCACGCCGCCTCCGGGCAGTTGTTCCGCCTGGGGAGCCGGAGCCTGGGGCGAAGGCGTCTGCGGTGCAGGCTGCGCCGGGGCCGAGGCGTCGGCCTTGCCCGGTGCGGGCTTCCAGCGCGTCCCGGAGGGATCGTAAAACACCTGGAGCTGCACCGCCTTGCCACCCTTGGGTGAGCTGACAAAGCCGAAGGCGTCGGTCTCTGTGTCCACCACCAGCACGTTGTCCGCCACGCTAAGGCCTGAAATATGCCTGCCGCGAACCGTACCGCCGGACACGCCCTTCAGACTGGTCCCAGCCGGAAATAATACCTCCACTCGTTTGGCGCCGGTGCGAAGCACCACGGGAACCGGGGCGCTCTTGGGGAAGGTGATGGTCAAAAGATCGGCGGAGGAGTCGCTGGACAGGGCATAGGTCTGCGCCCAGGCCGGAGCCAGGGGCGCGAGGAGGATGCACAGGCAAAGGAGCCAAGCCGTCTTGGCCGGTGGACGCGGCTTCACGGCGGTGAGGAAAGCAAGAAACGTGCTAGGCCACACGACGCGGGCCTTAGGCTCCCAGCATGTTCTTTTTTTTGAGCTTCTCAATGAGCGTGGTGCGCTTGATCCCCAGGATCTCGGCGGCCTGGTTCTTCACCCCGTCGGCCATGCCCAGCGCCTCGGTGAGCAGGCGCTCCTCGATCTCATCCAGGAATTCCTTGAGGCCCATGTTGCGCTCCTTGAGGTCGGCCACCACTGGCCATACGAACCCGGCCGGGCGCGCCTGGGGGATGTCCGGTTGCGGCGGGGCCTGCCCCACTCCGTCCCAGACCTTCTTGGGCAGGTCCTCCGGGCGCACCTCGTCGTGGTCACACAGGATGGACAGGCGCTCCATGAGGTTTTCCAGCTCACGCACGTTGCCGGGCCAGCCGTAGCGCAGGAACATGGCGCGCGTAGGGGACGGCACCACCAGCACAGGCCGTTCCTTGTTTTCGCAGAAGCGTTGCAGGAAAGTGTCGACCAGGATGAGGATGTCCTCGCCACGCTCACGCAGCGGCGGCAGATGCATGGGGATGACGTTCAGGCGGTAGAACAGGTCCTCGCGAAAGCGCCCTGCGGCCACCTCGGCCTCCAGGTCGCGGTTGGTGGCGGCCACGATGCGCACGTCCACCTTCATGGTTCGCGACCCGCCCACCCGCTCGAACTCCTTCTCCTGGAGCACGCGCAGGATCTTGACCTGTAAGGACAGATCCATCTCGCCTATTTCGTCAAGAAAGATGGTGCCGCCGTCGGCCAGCTCGAAGCGGCCCGCCCGGCTGCGGATGGCATGTGTGAAAGCGCCCTTCTCGTGCCCGAACAGCTCAGATTCCAGCAGCTCGCGAGGGATGGCTCCGCAGTTCACGGGTACGAAAGGCTTGGAATGGCGGCGGCTGTTGGCGTGCAAGGCCCGCACGAGCAGTTCCTTACCCGTGCCCGATTCGCCCGTCACCAACACCGTGGAATCGGTGGGGGCCACCTTGGACAGCACGGAAAAGACGCTGGTCAGGGCTGGGCTTTTGCCGATGATGCCCACTGTGTTCAAAACCATTCGGCCTCCGGATAGCCTCTTGCTTGGATCGAAGGTGTCAATGAAATGACGCGAAGTCAAGAGGGGAGGCGCAAATAGTGAGGCGCAGTGAGCTCTCGGGCCGGACGAAGCCGGGATGGTGAAGAACAGCCAAGTCAGGTGCTCAGGCTGAGAATCGCCCCGGTGGTCTGCTCGATGGTCCGCACGGGCTGCTGGTTCAGCTGGAAGTTGCGCTCGAAAGCCTGGACGCCGTGCATCTCACGGGCGATCTCCAGATTGCCCCCCTGGTAGGGGTACTGCCAGGCGCGTTCCTGCACCTTCTGGTCGTTGGCGATGTCGTAGTGGATGGGGGGCATGTTCTGCCCGAAGGTGTAGGTGTGCTCCACCACCGCCTGCACACGCAATGGCCCGGCCTCGGCGGCGCTTGCCGGGGCCTGGGTCACGCCGTCCACCACGCGCCGCTCCGCCGCCAGGTTGTTCCCGGTGTTGGCGTAGAGCCCGAGGGCCTGAACGTTGGCGTCCACGATGTCGGTCATGGCTTGTCACTCCTCAATACAGACTGTGCGCACTTCGTGTCATGCTGTCAACGCCCGTAGCTGTTGCCGTGCCCCTGCGCTTCAGGCTAAGCTCCCGTTGATGTCCAGACGAAACGCCATCCTGCTGACTCTGGCGGCCTGCCTGCTGGCGGCCTGCGCCCAGGAGCCGCCGCCCAGACCGCAGCCCTGGGAGAGCGTCCAGGCGGGCATCCGCTTTTACGCCGCCGTGGGGTTCGAGGTCCGCGAGACCACCGAGGAGGGTTGCCAGTTCGCCGTGGAGGCGTCCAAGGGGGCGGATCTGCGCTTTCGCATCTGCGTAAGCCCGCCGCGCCCGGAGATTCTGCTTACCCAGAACGACTTCGTGGCCTGCGAGAACGTCAAGCTCTACATCGAGCAGGCGCTCAAGGGCATCCGGCCCACCTGCAACCCCGGCAAGGCCGGGGACCTCTTCGCCTACGACACCCTCTACGCCAGACGCCTCAAGGACGAGCACGGCAAGGTGCGCGTGCAGTTCGTGAACCATCTGTTCGTTCCGGCCAAGGGGAAGCTGGTGCAGGTGACGGCCAGCGCCATCGGCGACGACGACAAGCACGCCCAGGCCCTGTTCGAGCAGAACCGGGGCGCGTTGTTCGCCATGATGTCGAGCGTTCGGATACGCTGAGTATGAAGCGCAACAAATCGCAGTAGGATACGCCTCCGGCGGCCAAAGGGCTGCGCCCTTTGGAATCCGCAATTATCCCATCCGGCTACCAAGCCACTCTTCTGTTCTAGCGGCGGCAGCGATTTCTTTTGCAAGACTATAATCAGCTCTTGGTCCGCTCGATCCCCGCGAAGGCGCAGTGGTTGTGGATGGACTCGAAGCTCTCGGCCTCCACGGAGTACCAGACCACCCCGGCGTGCTCCTCAAGCGACTTGGCCATGCCCCGCACCACGTCCTCCACGAAGCAGGGGTTGGCGAAGGCCGCCTCGGTGACGTACTTCTCGTCCTCGCGCTTCAGGAGCGCGTACACCGGCGACGATCCAGCCCCCTCAGCCATGGTGATGAGCTCCTCCAGCCACACGAAGCCCTTGAAGCGGCAGCGTGCGCGCACCACCGTGCGCTGGCTGTGCGCGCCCTGGTCGCTGATGGCCAGCGAACACGGGCACACGGTCATCACCGGCACTTCCACGCCCAGCGTGATGCGGAACTTGTCCCCGGTGAGGTCGCCCTGCACGGTGCAGGCGTAGTCCATCTGGGACATCGCACCGCTGGCGGGCGAGGCCCGGCGCACGAAATAGGGGAACCGCACCGTAACGTGGGCGTTCTGGGCCTCCAGGCGCGAACGGACCCCGGCCACCAGTTCGCGGAAGCCGTGATAATCCAGCTCACCGTTCCAGCTCTCCAAAGCCTCCACGAAGCGCGACATGTGCGTGCCCTTGAACTCGGCGGGCAGGTCCACGGCCAGATCGACCTCGGCCACGGTGTGCTGGCGGCCCCGCTCGCGGTCGCGCACGGTCAGGGGCAGGCGCAGGGACTTGATGCCCACGCGGTCGATGGCGATGGAAACGTCGGAAGGCGATGATTGGATGTCTTTCATGGTCTCGTGCTCACGGCTCGGGGCCGGGCGTTATGGTTTGTTGGCGTTGCTTGCGCGAAATCCCAGGGAGATTACCCGCCTGGGACAGACGTCCGCGCACTCGCCGCACAGGACGCACTCTGCGTGGCGCATGTCTCCGCGCGCGGCCATGTCCGCAACGGGCAGGCTCATGGGGCAGGCTCTGGTACAAGCGGCGCAGGAAGAACAGCCGTCGCAGCCGCCGCTGCCGGAAGTCTCGACAGCAAGGCGCAGCCGGGGAAGATTCAGTCGCTCGCCCGCGCGCGTCCCCAGGATCAGAAACGGGGCCATCCAGCACAGGCTGTGGCAGAAGCCGCGCCTGCCAAGCGCCAGCGCCTGCCAGACGATGAGCGCCAGCACCGTGAAATACGGGATGAACATCATGGGGCGGTCGATGCTGACCCAGGCCTTCATCATGAAGTCCGGCTCCAGGCGAAGTCCAGCCGGATTGGTGGCCACGGCCAGACCGTAGCAGGTCAGGATGGCCATGAGCCAGGGAATCCAGAGCATCCACTTGACCTTGCCCGCCACCTGGCTGGTCACCGCGTCGGGGTTCACCGCCGCCAGAGGCTCCTGAAGCCCCGCACCGGGGCAGACCCAGCCGCAGAAGCCGCGCCCGAACACCAGCCCGGAGAAGAAAAGCGCCACGAAGGTGATCGCGCTGGCCGTGACTGCGCCCTTGATGGCTCCCTGAAGGATGACCACCGGGGAGAAATAGGTGAGCGTCAGCGGAAACAGCAGGAACGAGGCGAATATGATCGCCCGCCGCCACCTCTGGCGGGGGGACATGGCGATGCGCAGGGGCTTCATGCGCGGGGTCCGCGCTTGCAGTCAACCGGAAAGGCCGCCCGGCACCTGGGGCATCCGGGGCATCCGGCAACGCCGAAAGAAAAGAATACTGCGTCGGTCATTGCCGCAAAGCCGTCCTTAAACCAGCCCCTGGCCCGTCGTAGTCAGAGTCAGCTTCCCGTGCTTCACGCCCTTGGTGGCGATCAGCTTGTCGGCCAGGCGCTTGATGGCGTCGCCCGCGCCTTTCAAAATCAGCACTTCAAGGCAGTTGTGATGATCCAGGTGCACGTGGACCGTGGTCAGGATCACGTCGTGCTCTTCATGCTGTATCTCCACCAGCCGCTGGGACAGGTCGGAGAAGTGATGGTCGTACACCAGGGTCAGCACGGCGGCGATTTCCGCCCCGCCGATCTGCTGCTCCTTCTCCACCAGGACGCCCCGGATCAGGTCGCGGATGGCCTCGGAGCGGTTGGGATAGCTGCGCTCCTCGCACAGGGCGTCGAACTTGTCCAAAAGGTCCGAGTTGAGCGACACGCCGAATCGGATGGTCTTGCCCATGCGTTATTCCCCTTTTGCCGCGCCAGGAAACGGCGTCCCCTGCGCGGTTGAATCGTCGCGCGTTGCCTGAACTATCTACTCGCCCAGAGTGAGTTCCCACAGGTTCACCGTGACGTGGTAGCCTTCCACGGGAACGGGCTCGGTGAAGAGTTTCTGCACACCGAAGCCGTCCTCGGCGAGGCGCTCCCACACCGGGCGCGACACGCTGCGCCGGGGTTCGGCCAGCCAGATACGTCCGCCCGGAGCCAGATACTCCTTAAACAATTTCGTCAGCGGATGATAGAAGCGCGTTTCGTACACGATGTCGCCGCCCCACATGAAGTCGAAGCTCTTCGGCTTGAAGGCCGGGGCGCACCAGTCCATCTGGGTCCACAGGGGCTGCGCAACGCCGTTCAGCGCCGCGTTCTCGCGCGAAAAATACACTGCGGGCCACTGATGGTCCATGCCCACCACCTTCGCGCCCAGCGACTGGCCCACTATGCCCGTGAGCCCAAGTCCGCAGCCCACGTCCAGGCAGAAACGCCCCCGCACCAGCTCCTGATTGCGCGCGAGCCAGCGGCACAGCAAAAGGCTCGCGGGCCACAGCTCCGCCCAATAGGGCATGCGCTCGTCCTCGCCGAACTCCTCGCGGCTCATGTTCTCCCAGATTGCTTCCAGGTCGCCGGTACGGTTCAAAAGCCAGGTGCGACCAAGCTCCTCAACATGCAGGCACTGCCTGGGGCCTTGGGTGTAGTCCGGGCTTGCGGGTTTGATGTCTGGGGGGGCGGTTGCCAGGGTTCGCATGGGGCATATCCTCCGAAGGCGCTCCTGATACGCGCAAGCGTGCCCGCATGCAAGCTCGCACACGAAGGAAAGCCTTGCCCCACGCGGTTCTGGCGGGTAAAGTGCCCGCGTTTTCAGGCAGACAACACGAGCGCAAGACAAGGAGCCATACATGTTTCCCACCGATCTGAAGTACACCCCCTCCCACGAATGGGCCAAAATCGAGGGCGACACCGCCACCGTGGGCATCACCAGCTTCGCCCAGGAGCAGCTGGGCGACATCACCTTCGTGGATCTGCCCTCCGTTGGCGCGCAGGTCACCCAGGGCAGCGAATTCGGCTCCATCGAGTCCGTCAAGGCCGCAAGCGAGCTCTACTCACCCGTGACCGGCGAGGTCATCGAAGTGAACGGAGCTCTTGAAGCCAACCCGGAGCTGGTCAACCAGGAAGCCTTCACCGGCGGCTGGATGATGAAGGTGAAGCTCTCCGCCGATCCCCAGGGCCTGCTGGACGCCGCCGCCTACGAAAAAACCGCCGTATCCTGCCACTAGGCGAGGAGAACCGATGCCCTACGTTCCCCACACCACGGCGGACACGCGGGCCATGCTGGAGGTCGTCGGCGTGGACTCCGTGGAGGAGTTGTTCGCCGAGATCCCCCAGACCCTGCGTCCCAAGAGCTTCGACCTGCCCGCCGGCATGTCCGAGATGGCCACCCGAGCCAAGCTTGAAGACCTGGCCTCGCGCAACTCCACCAACCTGGTGAGTTTCCTCGGCGCGGGCTTCTACGACCACTACGTGCCCTCGGCGGTGGACGCGCTCACCATGCGCGGCGAGTTCTACACCGCCTACACGCCCTACCAGCCCGAGGCCAGCCAGGGCACGCTCCAGGCCATCTACGAGTACCAGACCGCCGTGACCCGCCTCCTGGGCATGGACTGCTCCAACGCCTCGGTCTACGACGGCGGCACCGCCATCTATGAAGCGGTCATGATGGCCGTTCGCCAGACCAAGCGCGTGAAGGTGGTCATCTCGGAGACGGTCAACCCCATCTACCGCATCCTGCTTGGCACCTACACGGTGAACCTGAAGCTGGAACTGGTCACCGTGCCCCATGTGGACGGCGCGACCGACTTCGCGGCCATGGAAAAGGCCGTGGATAAGTCAACCGCCTGCGTGGTGGTGCAGAGCCCCAACTTCTTCGGCTGCGTGGAGGACGCCTCCGCGCTGTTCGCCGCCGCCAAGGCCCAGGGCGCTGTGAACATCATCAGCGCCTACCCGGTGATGGCCAGCGTCATAAAGACCCCCGGCGCCATGGGCGCGGACATCGCCGTGGCCGAGGGCCAGAGCCTGGGCCTGCCCATGAGCTTCGGCGGGCCGTATCTGGGCATCATGACCTGCACCAAGGCCCTGGTCCGCCAGATGCCCGGGCGCATCGTGGGCCGCACCACCGACTCGCAGGGCCGCACCGGCTACGTGCTCACGCTGCAAGCCCGCGAGCAGCACATCCGCCGCCAGAAGGCCACCTCCAACATCTGCTCCAACCAGGCCCTATGTGCCCTGCGATGTCTGGCGCACCTGTGCCTGCTGGGCGAGGAGGGCCTTCGCCGCACGGCCAGCGCGTCCATCGGCAACGCGCGCTACGCCGCCGGGAAACTCGCAAAAATTCCGGGCGTTACGGTCCTGAACAACGGCCCCGTGGGCAACGAGTTCGCCATCCGCCTGCCGCGCCCCGCCCAGGACGTCTGCCTGGCCATGATCGGCCGTGGCTTCGTGCCGGGCTTCCCGCTGGGACGCTACTACCCCGGCCTTGAGAACTGCCTGCTGGTGACCTGCACCGAGAAGCACTCCCGCCGCGACATCGACATCCTGGCCGCCTGGCTGGAGGACGAACTATGAGCACCGTGTTCACCAAATCCGCGCCCGGCCGCGAGGGCGTCTGGCCCAAGCAGCCGGAACACGACCTGAGCGATCTGCTGCCAGCCGGACTGATCCGCGAGGTCCCCGCCGGGCTGCCGTCGCTCTCGGAGCTGGACGTGGTGCGCCACTTCAGCCTTCTTTCGCGCAAGAACTACGGGGTGGATTCCAACTTCTACCCGCTGGGTTCCTGCACCATGAAATACAACCCCAAGTTCTGCGAGGACGTAGCCGGACTGCCGGGCTTCGCCCGCCTGCACCCCCTGCTGCCCCAGCTGCCGCGCGGCGACGAGCTGACCCAGGGCGCACTCGAGGTGATGTACGAGTCCGAGCGCTGGCTGGCCGAGATCACCGGCATGCACGACTTCACCCTGCACCCCATGGCCGGGGCGCACGGCGAGTTGACCGGCGTTCTGATCATGGCGGCCTACCACGCGGACAAGGGCAACAAGAAGACCAAGATCATCTGCCCCGACTCCGCCCACGGAACCAACCCCGCCTCCGCCGCCATCGCCGGGTACGAGGTGGTGTCCATCGCCTCCAAGGACGGCATCGTGGACCCGGACGCTCTGGCCGAAGTGCTGGACGACGAGGTGGCGGGCATGATGATGACCTGCCCCAACACCCTGGGCCTGTTTGAGAAGAACCTGCCCAAGATCGTCGAGATGCTGCGCTCTGTGGACGCCCTGCTCTACTACGACGGCGCGAACCTGAACGCGGTCATGGGCAAGATGCGCGTGGGCGACGCCGGGTTCGACGTGGTGCACCTGAACCTGCACAAGACCTTCGCCACGCCCCACGGTGGCGGCGGCCCCGGCTCCGGCCCCGTTGGCGTGTGCGAGAAGCTCGCGCCGTACCTGCCCATCTCGCGCGTGGTGAAGGACCCCTCGGGACGCTTCCACCTGCGCTACGACTACCCCAAGTCCATCGGCTACGTGGCCCCCTTCTACGGCAACTTCGGCGTGGTGCTCAAAGCCTACGCCTACATGCTGCGCCTGGGCCGCGAGGGCCTCATAAAGGTCAGCGAGAACGCCGTGCTTGCCGCCAACTACATGCGCAAGCGCCTGGACGACGTGCTGGAGGTCCCCTACGACCGCATCTGCATGCACGAGTTCGTGGCCTCCGCTGATAAGCAGTCGCACAAGGGCGTGCGCGCCCTGGACATCGCCAAGGCGCTCCTGGACAAGGGCTACCACGCCCCCACGGTCTACTTCCCGCTCATCGTCAAGGAATGCCTGATGTTCGAGCCCACGGAGACCGAATCCAAGGAGACCATGGACCAGTTCGTGGACGACCTGCGCGACATCCTGGCCCTGGCCGAGACCGACCCGGCGGCAGTTCAGGCTGCGCCCGTGACGTTGCCCGTCACCCGCCTGGACGAGACAGCCGCCGCGCGCAACATGCACATCACGGAAGACATGTAACAAATAGATTGGATACGGGCCTGCCAGCCCCCCGCAAAGCCGCCGCCCCGCGTATAAGACGCAGGGCGGCGGTTTTTGTTGAGAATTGGAGAGAGGGCAAATGGGGCTTCACCCCAGACCCCACCAGGGCTCCGCCCTGGACCTGCCAGGAGGATGATCCCCCTGGACCCTCAATGGGCTTCGCGGGATATGGCAGAAACGAATAGTGAGGCGGACCCGCATAGGCCTCAAAGCACGAAGGGCTCGCGAATGTCATGCGTGGCGAAGGCTCAAGCGATTACAGATACGAGAGCCACCAGTCTTTGTGTTTGGCTTTGTAGTCGGCAAACCATCTGCACACCGGGTATAAAACAAGGACTGCAACAGCCCAGCCGGAATACGTCAGGAGAAGGTCGAATTGAAAGTCATATGGCCAGGCAGCTCCGGGTGGATTTGTAAAAAGCCACGGTGCATCGCCATATTTCCAGGTTGACCATACAACAGCCATGACGTGGAGTAAGGGGAGATGCAAGACATAGAACAAAAAGGGGACTCGCCCAAATATCTTTGCAGGGGTTAGCCAGCCGGGGGTTTCTGGACGGTCAAGAAGGGCCAGCAGCAAGAAGGCCGGCCCCATGGTCATGAGCAAATAGCTGACAGAGGGCGGGTATTTGCCGCAGGCGAGAAAGTCGAGAAAGGTAAATAGGGAAGATGATTGCTCGGTCCAGGGCTTAAGGTCTCCGTAGACGTTGATCCAACGCAAAAGCACAAAGCCGATGGTGAGGGTCATCCCTGTTATAAAGAGCAATTTGCGTCTCTTGTCCGGGTCCCATTTCACGATAGGACCGCACGCATAACCTGCGGACATAAGTCCAATCCAAGGAATCAGCGGATAGACAACGAGAAGGCGCACGCCGTCAAACAGTTGAATAGTTCCCTTGACGTGGAGAATGGTCCACAACCCTGAAAAAGAACCGAGATCTGAAGGCTTTATGCCATCCAGGAGGTTGTGCCCCGCAAGCATGACCACAGAGAAAGATATGAGCAGCCACCGTGGCAAAAAGATCAGGCCGGCAAGAGCTACCATAGACCAGCCAAGACACCAGATGACACCAGCCTTGAGAAGTGTGTAGTCGAAGTTAAAATACCAGGCGACGCGGATGATCGCCAGTTCCAGAAAAACGAGCCAAAGGCCGCGTGTGAAAAGCAACCATGCAACGGTGGTCTTGGCCTTGCCGCGACTCGCGGAAAACGATGCGCCGACTCCAGCCAGAAAACAAAAGACCGGCGCACAAAAGTTGGTGATCCAACGAGTCAAAAAAAATGCCACGTTGGTTTGCGTGACATCAATAGGGTCGAAATAGGCGTGTGAATTCGAGAAGAAATCACGTGAGTGGTCTAAAGCCATGATGATCATGACCAAGCCACGAAGGACGTCTATGTTGTCGAGGCGGGAACGACGCGGACTTGAAGATACATCAATGGTCTCCGATGCGTTCGGCACATCGCCTCCTTCATCAAACTACGTCAAAATTTGGCACACTTTCCTATTCATATCTTTTGCAGAAAGTTTCGTCTACCACCTATATTCACATGATGTATTATTCAGGGCATGAAATACTTAAAAGCCATCCCACGTCCTAACAGCGGCTGGCCTTGGTCCCTTCCGGTTCGCGCGGGCAAAATGTTAAATATTAAGTGCTCCCAGTAATAGCCGGTCCAGGGGAGGCTTCTCCCCTGGCGGGTCAAGGGCAGAGCCCTTGCGGGTGCAGGGCGGAGCCCGCCGGGTCCGGGCAGAGCCCGGCTCCTTGCCCGGAATCTCGGCAGCGCCAGCTACTCGTACTGTGGCACGTACACGTGCGAGCGCACGAACGCTTCCACGTCCTTGGGGCGTTCCACCCCTGCCAAGCCGGAGTCGAACACCAGGGTCGCCACGCGCGCCGCCGTCTTCAGTTCCGTCTCCAAAATGTTCGACTGCAAAGGGTACAGCAATCCCTGCCCCAGTTGCTCCGCCGTCACCTGATCGGCCACGCCGCGCGCCGCCTCGATGAACATCTGGTCGGTCACGCGTTTGGCCCGGGTGGCGTAGATGGCCATGCCCACGGCTGGGAAGATGTAGAAGTTGTTGGCCTGCCCCGGCAGGAATGTTTTCCCGCAGTAGGACACCGGCGCGAACTGCACCCCGGCGGCGTACAGGGCCTTGCCGTTACTCCAGGTGTAGGCCTGCTCGGCGGTGCATTCGGCCTTGTCGGTGGGGTTGGAGAGCGCCAGGATCACTGGCCGTTCGTTCACGCGGCTCATGGCCTCCACCACCTGTTTGTTGAAGGCCCCGCCCGTGGTGCTGACGCCGATGATGGTGGTGGGCTTGAAGTCGTCCACGGCCTTGGCGAAGTCGGCCAGCTTCATGGGCGCGTGGGGATGCGCGTAGGGCAGTTGGAAGTCCGCAAGATCAGTGCGCGACGGCTCCAGCAGACCGTTCACGTCGAACATGTGGATGCGCGCCTGGGCTTCCTTGAGCGTCAGCCCTTCTTCCACCAGGGCCGTGCACAGCAGGTTGCTGAGGCCTATTCCGGCGGAGCCCGCGCCCAGGAACAGATAGGACTCGTCTTTGAGCTTCGTGCCTTTGACCTTGCAGACGTTTATCATGCCCGCCAGAGTGATGCCCGCCGTGCCCTGCACATCGTCGTTGTAGCAGCAGCATTTCTCGCGGTAGCGCGCCAGCAGATGCATGGCGTCCACGCCGGTCCAGTCCTCGAAGTGGATGCAGCAGTCCGGGAAGACCTCCTGCACGGCCTCCACGAACTCGTCCACAAAGGAGAAGAGGTCCTCGGTTTTGGGGCGGGGGCGACGCATGCCCAGATAGAGCGGGTCGTTCAGGAGCGATACGTTGTTGGTCCCGGCGTCCAGGTACATGGGCAGCATGCCGCCGGGTGGCACCCCTGCGGCGGCGGTGTAGAGCTGCAACTTGCCGATGGGGATACCCATGCCGTTGGCCCCCAGGTCACCAAGCCCCAGGATGCGCCCGCCGTCGGTGACGCAGATGAAGCGCACGTCCTTCACGGGCCAGTTGCGCAGCACCTCACGCACTTTGCCGCGCCGGTCCATGGACAGGTACATGCCGCGCGGCTGGCGGTAGATGTGCCCGAACTTCAGGCAGGCTTCGCCGATGGTGGGGTCGTACACGATGGGCAGGAAGCGGGCCGGGTCTGACATGATGGTCTTGTAGAAGAGCGTCTCATTGTGGTCGAGCAGATTCATCAGGTAGATGTAGCGGTCCAGGTCGGTGGCTTTGTGCCCCAGCTGCATGAGCACTCGCGCGAGCTGCATGTCGATGGATTCCACCACGTCGGGCACCAGGCCGGTCAGGCCGTAGGTTTGCTTCTCCTGTTCGCTGAAGGCCGTGGACTTGTTCAGTGCGGGATCGCCGAGCAGTTCCTTGCCGCGCTTCGTGATCGTATCCATGTATTCTCTCCGGCTGATGTGCGTGTCTTGCTTGTGATTGGTGAGGCTAGCTCTCCTGCGCCACGTAAGGGTGCGTCATTTTTGAGGGCACCACGATCCTGTCGAACTCCTCTGCGGTGACGAACTTCAGTTCCAGAGCAGCCTCGCGCAGCGTCAGGTCGTGCTCCAGGGCGTGATGCGCTATCTTGGAGGCCTTGTCGTAGCCGATAACCGGCGAGAGCGCTGTAACCAGCATGAGCGAGCGCCCCACGAACTCGCTTATGCGCTTCGCGTTGGGCTGCATGCCGTCCACCAAGTACTTCCGGAAGTTGTTCATGCAGTCCGACATGACCCGGATGGACTTCATCACGTTGAAGATGATGAGCGGCTTGTACACGTTCATCTCCAGGTAGCCGCCCGCTCCGCCCAGGCTCACGGCCACGTCGGCGGCCATCACCTGCGCCGAGGCCATGGCCATGGCCTCGCACTGGGTGGGATTCACCTTGCCGGGCATGATGGAGGAGCCGGGCTCGTTGGAGGGGATGATGAGCTCGTAGAATCCGGCGCGCGGCCCGCAGGAGAGCAGGCGGATGTCGTTGGCGACCTTGTAGAGTGACACGGCCAGGGTCTTGAGAGCCCCGGAGAGGTGCACCAGCGCGTCGTGCGAGCCCTGCACCGTAAACCTGTTGGGCGCGCACGCGAAAGGCAGGCCGGTTATTTCGGCGATGCGGGCCACGGCGGCCTCGGCGAACCCCGCAGGCGCGTTGATCCCGGTGCCCACGGCGGTACCGCCCAGGGCCAGGCGGCAGGCTCCGCGCATGGCCTCGTTCAGCCGCTCCAGGTTGTCGTCCAAAAGGCCCACGTAGCCGGAGAACTCCTGGCCAAGCGTCAGGGGCGTGGCGTCCTGCATGTGGGTGCGCCCGATCTTCACGATGTCCTTCCAGGCGTCCACCTTGGCGGCCAGACCGTCGCGCAGGTTCGTGACAGCCGGGATGAGCGTTCCGGACACGCCCACGGCGGCGGCTATGCACATGGCCGAGGGAAAATTGTCGTTGGAGGACTGGGACATGTTCACGTGGTCGTTGGGATGCACGGGCGACTTGGAGCCGAGCGGAGTTGCGGCCAGCTGACAGCAGCGGTTGGAGATGACCTCGTTGACGTTCATGTTGAACTGGGTGCCGCTGCCGGTCATCCACACGTGCAGCGGGAACATGTCGTCGTGCCGGTGAGCGAGGATCTCGTCGCAGACGGTTTCGATCATTGCCGCGATGTCCCTGGAGAGGCGTCCCAGGGAAAGGTTGGCCTGGGCCGAGCACTTTTTCAGCACCGCGTAGGACGCAATCATCTCGCGCGGCATCAGGTCGTCACCGATGCTGAAGTGTTCGAGCGAGCGCTGGGTCTGCGCGCCCCAGAGCTTGCCTGCGGGAACCTGTACGTCGCCCAGGCTGTCTGATTCCGTGCGGTAATCCATGTGCTGTCACTCCTTGTGTCGCACGCGCCGAGGGGCGTCCGGCCCGCTGCGGCGACCTCGTTTGGTGATGCGCGGCTTACGTGAACCAGAAAAAACGCCCGCCGCCTGCCGACGGGTGCATTCGAGCGCCGCTGCTCGCCCGGAGAAGGGATTCTAGCTTCATTGGGTACTTCAGCTGGAGCTTCATTGCAAGAATTTGATCATTTATTACATCCGCTTTTCGCACCGGAGCATCCAGCCATTCATGCGACAAACGCCCTCTTCACGATTTCTCTTGCCTTCGGCCCCGGCTCCAATCTACCTAGGCAGTTGGCATCATTATTCTCCCGCACACCTCAATACAAAGCGAACGCCATGGCATCCGATCTTCTCATCGTCGGCGGCGGCCCTGCCGGTTACGACGCGGCTCTTGCAGCCGCCAGACGCGGCATCTCCACCACCCTCCTCGAAAAGGAACATTTGGGCGGCTCCTGCCTGAACTGGGGCTGCATCCCCACCAAGTTCCTGCTGGCCGCAGTGGCCCCAAAGGCCGAACTGGAAGGCCAGGAGAAGATGAAGACCGGCTCCGGCCAGGTTTTCGTGGACCTGCCCGCCCTGGTGGACCGCAAGAAGCGCCATCTGGAGGCCACCCGCAAGGCCATGGCCGCAGAACTCACGAAGCTCGGGGTGGAATTCATCCACGGTGAGCTCAAGATGATCGGGGCCGCCCGCTCCGTCATCGAGGTGGACGGCGAACCGAAGACCGTCGACCACAAGCGCTGCATCCTGGCCACGGGCAGCCGCCCCGCCTGGCACCCCGGCCTCAAGGCCGACCACGACTGCGTGCTCAACTCCGGCGACATCCTGGGCCTGCGCGAAATCCCCAAGCACCTGCTGGTGGTGGGCGCAGGATTTATCGGCCTGGAACTGGCGCAGTTCTTCTCACGCGCCGGGTCCAAGATCACCCTGGTGGAGGTCGCGCCGCGCATCGCCCCGTCCGAGGACGAGGAGATAAGCAAGGCCCTGGCCCAGAGCTTCAAGCGCATGGGCTGGGACATGCACGTGGGCGTCTCCATTTCAAAGCTGGACTCGGTGGACGGACAGGCCAGCCTGAGTCTGGGCGACGGTAAGGTGATCACTGCGGACAAATGCCTGCTGGCCGTGGGCCGCCTGCCCAACTCGCGCAACCTCATGCTGGAAATGCTGGGAGCCGAGGTGAAAGGCGCTGCGGGCTGGATTCACACCGACGAGCACCTGCTGGCCACGCCCACGGTGTACGCCGTAGGCGACGTGAACGGTCGCACCCTGCTGGCCCACGCCGCCGCGAACCAGGGCGAATGGGCCGTGCGCCACTTCGCGGGCGAGGAAAAAACTCTCTACGAGCCCGGCCCCATTCCCGGCTGCATGTACGGTGCGCCCGAGACCATGCGCGTTGGCCTGATGCAGGCCGAAGCCATGGCCAGGGGCATGGACGTGGCCGTGAGCCGCTCCCAGCTGGTGGCCAACCCCATCGCCCAGGCGCATGGCGCCACGGGGGGGCTGGTGAAGTGCATCTGGAGCGAAGGTAAGCTGGTCGGCGTCACGGCAGTGGGGCATGGCGTCGCCTCTTTGGCCACGCTGTCCACGGTGATGGTGTCCCAGGGCTGGACCAGGAAGCAGTGCGGCGACCTGATCTTCCCGCATCCCACCCTGGACGAGGCCCTGCGCTCCGCCTTGCTGAATCCGGCTGCGTTAATTCCGTGAGCGGGGTTGTTCGCACCGCCTGCACCCGCCACTGCGGCGACGGCTGCGCCCTTTTGGTGGAGCAGCGCCCCGACGGCTCGCTCTCCGTGCGCGGCAACCCGGAGCATCCCTTCACGCGCGGCTTCCTGTGCGCCAAGACCGCCCGTTTCGGCGAGCGCCTCGCCAGTCCCCGGCGAATCACCACGCCGCTCATCCGGGAAGACGGCGATTTCCGCGAGGCCTCCTGGGACGAGGCCCTGGGCCTTATCGCCGCGCAGATCACACGCCTTCGCACAACACCGGAGCGCATGCTCCACGTTTTCTACTCCGCCTCCTTCGGCCTGCTGCATCAGGCCAGCAAGCTGCTGTTCGCAACGCTCGGCGCGTCGGCCTTTTCCGGTTCGCCGTGCCTCTCCGCCGGGGTTGAGGCCCTGAAGCGCGACTTCGGAGCCGTGCGCCAAGGTCCCCTCACCGACGCGGCCACAGCTGACCGCATCGTGAACTGGGGCCGCAACGCCGATGCCCAGTCCGTACATCTGGCGGCCATGCTCACCAATGCCCGCAAACGCGGCGCGCGCGTCCTGTCCATCCACCCAGGCGACCCCGGCTACGGCGGACTCTCCGACGAACAGATCGTCATCCGGCCCGGCACGGACCGTTTCCTGGCGGCGGCAGCGGCCAAGCTCCTGCTGGAACGCGGCCTCTCAGACGATGCCCGGAAAGCGCTGTCGCGCAGCTTTGAACCTCAGGCATTTCTTGAGCTTCTGGACGGCTGGAGCCTCGACTCGCTGCTGGAGGCCTGCGGCGCAAGCCTGGAGCAGGCCCGCACGCTGGCAGACTGGTATGCGGGGGACACGCCTACGGCCACGGTCATCGGGCGCGGCCTGCAACGCTACGCCTTCGGCGGCGAGAACGTACGCTTCATCGACGCACTGGCCATGCTCTCCGGCCAGATCGGGCGCGAGGGCGCGGGCGTATTCTACAAGCAAGGGGAACTCGGCAACGCAGCCTGGGGCTGGACCCAGGCCAAGCCCGGCTACGCGCGCACCTTCCCCCTGGCGGCCCTGGCAGAGGGAGTGGCCCTGGCCGACCCGCCCGTGGAGTTCGTGTGGGTGGAGGGCATGAATCTGGTCACGCAGTGTCCCGACAGCCTGGCCACCGCGCAGATGCTGCGATCGCGCTTCACCGTGGTGGTGGAGCCTTTCATGACCGATACCGCGCGCTGCGCCACGGTCATCCTGCCTCCTGCGCTCCTGTTCGAGTGCGAGGACGTGGTCAGGAACGACTCCCACGAGTTCGTGAACCACTCAGCCCAGGTGCTTCCACCGCGCGGGCAGGCCCGCAGCAATTTCCACATCGCCGCCGCGCTCGGGGCCATGCTGGATCCGCCCGTGGTCTATCCCGACCCCGATGACGTGATGGACGCGGCCCTGCGCAAAGGCAAGCTGAAGGCTACACTGGCAGAGCTTCGCGACAAGGGCTGGCTGGGCAGGCCCGTGCCGTCCACGCCCTGGGCGGACGGCGTGTTCGCGCACCCCGACGGGCTGTACCGGTTGCCGGATGCGCTGCACCCGAACGCGCCCGCGCAGGACGAATTCCCCCTTCGTCTTTTAAGCTTCGTGCAAAAGGACCACCTGCTCTCGCAGATTCCCGAAGACGAACAGGTTTCGCCCCCGCGCGTGTTCGTATCGCCCGACAGTCCGGCCCTGGCCGGGCTGGACCAAACCCGCCCCGCCCTGCTTGAGACTGCGCTCGGATCCATGACCGTGCGGGTGGACATCCTCGACACCCTTCACCCCGAGGCCGTGCTCTACCCGCGCGGCGACTGGCTCTCTCGCGGCGGCTGCGTCAACAGGCTCATCACCGGGCGCGAGACCGACATGGGGGCGCAGGTGGCCTACTACGAACAAAGGGCGAGGCTTGTTACCGCCCCGCCCTCCGTCATCTGATTCGTTCTTCGACTACAATCCAGGAACCGGGAACGTCAGGCACATGGCCTCCACGTCCCGGCGGATGTCCGCACGCAGCGCCGCTTCCTCCGGCTTCCTGAGCACCGTCAGTATCCACGCAGCCATCCGCTCCATCTCGCACTCCTTCATGCCACGCGTAGTGGCCGCAGGCGTACCGATGCGGATGCCGCTGGGGCGCAAGGGCGGGTTCGGGTCGTCCGGGATCATCTGCTTGTTGGTGGTGATGCCCACCTCGTCCAGAAGCTCCTCCGCCACCCTGCCGTCCAGGCCGAAGCTGGCCTGGGTGTTCATCACCAGCATGTGGTTGTCCGTGCCGCCGGTCACCAGCTGCGCGCCGCCGCTGGCCAGGGCCCCGGCGAAGGCCTGGGCGTTCAGCAGCACCTGGGCCGCGTAGTCGCGAAATTCCGGCGTCAACGCCTTGCCCATGGTGATGGCGATGCCCGCGATCACGTTCATGTGCGGGCCGCCCTGCAAGCCCGGAAACACCGACTTGTCGATGCGCGCCGCCAGCTCCTTGCGGCACAGGATCATGCCCCCGCGCGGGCCGCGCAGCGATTTGTGCGAGGTGGTGGTCATCACGTCGAAGCCGTGGTCCATGGGGTTCTTCATCACCCCGCCCGCCACCAGCCCGGCGTAGTGCGAGGCGTCGCACATGGTGTACGCGCCCACCTCGTCGGCCACGGCCTTGAAGGCCGCGTAATCCAGGTCGCGCGGGTAGGACGTGTAGCCACACAGCACCAGCTTGGGCTTGTGCTCGCGGGCCAGTTCGCGCACCACGTCGAAATCGATGGCTCCGTCGCCCGCGTTGGTCTTATAACGCACGAAGTTGAAGAGCCGCCCCATGTGCGACACAGGCGCGCCGTGCGTCAGGTGGCCGCCGTGGGAGAGGTCCATGGCCAGGATGGTGTCGCCCGGCTCCAGGAGGCCCAGGTACACGGCCTGGTTCATGGGCGAGCCGGACAGCGGCTGCACGTTGGCGTGCTCGCTGCGGAACACCTGGCAGGCCCGTTCGCGCGCCAGGATCTCCACACGGTCGGTGAACTCCTGGCCGCCGTAGTAGCGCCTGCCGGGGTAGCCCTCGGAGTACTTGTTGGTGAACACGCTGCCCAGGACGGCCAGCACTTCGGGATAGGTGTAGTTCTCGGACGGGATCAGCTCCACGCCGAGGCGCTGGCGGTTTTCCTCGCCGGTGAGCGTGGCAAATACGTCGGGATCGGATTTTTCGAGCAGGTCACGATGGGCGCGCATGGGCTCCTCCTGGATCAGGAAGGTTGGCATCGGTAACGATGCAGCCCAGGCGAGCGGCTAGACGGAATTTCGCGCTTCCCCGTGGTTGCCCACGTTTCTCGCCAGTCACGCGAAACGGATGGTTCGGACGAGGGGCATGTAGCGCGGCGCGGGAGGGAAGGTCAAGAGAGGAGCAGAGTTGACCAGGGCACGGGCCTGGGCTAGGCCACCGGGGCGAAGAGTAAGAGGCCTCCGGCGGCCAAAGGGACAGGGTCCCTTTGGAATCCCCAGTAGCTTCGCGGGTTTCACCAGATCGTATGCAGTTTGGGAGAGGTGGTCATAGTGGGAATTGGAGCTTTCAGGACAACGGCGGACATCGTGCTGGCCTCAGGCTCGCCCAGGAGAAAAGAGCTGCTTGGGTCCACGGGCGTGGAGTTCAGGATCGTGGTCTCCGGCGTGGACGAACCCGCTGCCGATGCCGGGGAAACGCCCGGTGGCTACGCCCTGCGCATGGCGCGCATGAAGACCTTGGACGTGGCCGCGTCCTGCGCCGGAGCGTATGTTTTGGGCGCGGACACCGTGGTTGCCGTGGGGGACTTCATCCTCGGCAAGCCTGTGGATGTGGACGATGCGAAGCGCATGCTGTCCATGCTCTCCGGACGTGAGCACACTGTGGTCACGGCCTGTTGTCTGGTCGGTCCGGAGGGAGAGGCAATATGGGAAGAGGCCCTGGCCTCGAAAGTTACTTTCGCCACACTGACCGAAGAAGCCATTGCCGCCTACGTGGCCACGGGCGAGCCCATGGACAAGGCTGGCGGCTACGCCATCCAGGGCCTGGGAGCGTTCATGATCGCCCGCGTGGAGGGGTCGTACACGAATGTTGTCGGGTTGCCCCTGGCTGAAGTGGTGGATGTCCTGAAGCGCAACGGGGGTATCGTTCCTAGAGAACGCTGAACAATCCCCACGCGGAGCAACGGGGTCAAGACGTGTCGAGGAATTATTTTCATACCGAGCTTTACAAGAAATACGAGAGAAGATAAAAGTAATTCGAAATAACTAATAAATATCGAGAAATACAAATGGCACGCATCAAGACGATTGAAATTCACAACATAAAAGGCATCAAACAATTAAAGCTAGATTTGGATCTAATTCCTAACAAGCCAAGCCTATTTGTCGCCTCCAATGGATTTGGAAAGACATCGTTTGCAACTGCATTTAATTCTTTGAATAGAAACAGAATTAATCTCAACGAAAATGACCTCCACGAACAACTCGAAACCAACAAACCACTGATATCCATTGAATATTCCGAAGACAACCGAGCAGTAACGATATACAACGCAACAGAAAGTTCAAACGGAATATACAGCGAGTTTGATGTCCAGGTCATCAGAAACACGCTGGAATCCAAACATACCAAAAAAAACATGGGCGGTTTCACCCATGTCAGTTCACATATCTGCATTCCTCCGATTACCCTCATTGACAGAATCCCAAAAAAACAAACACCTAGATACTCATGCCTAGCCGTTAGGCAATCATTCGGGAAAAATGGAAAAATCCTTCCAAACATATCCGGGGAGATAAACAACCCCAACATTATTTTTCAAATCGGTTCACAAGTTGATATGGGGAAATTATTACAAGTAAGATCAACCAGAGCCATTGAAAAATTCAAGGAAGAAGCAAATAAATTAAGTGGCAGCACGGCTGACATGACAAGAACCTTGAACGGCAGTCATATCAGCCTACTGAGTGACATCGAACCATTGACAAAAATTGTCGAAATTTTAAAAAACAATGGCATAAACCGCACCATTGAAATCGAACACTACCTGTCCGCATTACAATTCTTCGAATCGTTTAAGATAGAGCCACGCGAATTCAAGACCTATGTCGAATACTGCAACCATGTAATTCATGAACAACACCTGAAGACTTTTTTCAACGCACTTAATCCCACCTGGAAGAACATTAGACCTACAAAAGAGAAAGACAAACTCATTCTCCACTTTCCAGAAGCCACACACATATCGAACGGCGAACGGGATATACTGTGTTTTATCGCAAAACTATTAATTGCCAAAAATAAACTAAACAAAAGTAAGTGCATCCTAATAATTGACGAGATATTTGACTACTTAGACGATGCGAACTTAATTTCCGCACAATACTACTTATCGAGAATGATTCAAGAATACAAAGAAGACGGCCGACAACTTTATCCAATCATATTGACACACTTAAACCCTCTTTATTTCAAAAGCTACCGCTTTAAAGATCAGAAAGTTTATTACCTTGAAAGAAAACCAATTTCATTTGACAAGAAAGTGTTCAATGTCATCTTAAAAAGAGAGGAAGAAAGAATAAGAGACGCCATTGGAACATTTTATCTTCACCACCACTCAAGCGACATAAACTTGACCGCTGAATTTGCAGCACTTGGTCTTGACCCTAGCCTTTCTACAGCAAATTCATTCAAACGCTACATTTCTAACCAACTCACTGAGTACTTGAATGGAAATAGATATGATCCCGCATCTGTTTGTTGCGCATTAAGGATTAGCATTGAAGAAATTGTTTTCAATGCCTTGGATTCTGCTCATTACGCAGACTTCCTTGACACACATGGCACAACCCCAAAATTAGAATTTGCCGAATCCAAAGGAATCAACATACCTGAAACGTTCCACCTTCTCGGAGTTATATATAACGAAGCAATGCATTTTCGTTATCCAAACCAAGACTACGCCACACCCTTATTTTCAAAATTAGACAACTCAACCATCCGGCACATGATCAATGAAGCGTGCTCGTGTATATTGTAAGTCTTCTACAACTCGAAGCATAACATCCAATACTTCCTATCAATTTATTGGACTGGCTCACACAAGCTCACATCAGCTGAAGTCATGGAAATCCTGAAGCGCAACGGGGTTATCGTTCCGGTAACCGTCTAGACTGGCACGGCATTGCCCGCTTGACGGTATCCTGTTGATGCATGATGCTCGCGGAGTGCGAAATTCCCCGGACGGAGGGTGGAACGTGGAAGAAGCTGGAACGGACAAAAAGGTCGACGTCCTCATCAACGTCTGCGGCAAGCCCTACCAGACCGCCCTGGCGCTTCTCACCCTGGAGCGCGCAAGCGGCCACCGCATCGACCGCATATATTTCGTCGAAGAGAACACCCAGCACCACAACGTGGACATCCACACCGGCCACCACGGCTTCGTCCTGGACAGGCTGAAAGACAAGATCGTCTACCTGCGCCCCGAGACCTGGAACTACTGCTTCTCCATCGAACTGGACCGCCTGGGTGACGAGCAGTACCGCCACTCCGTGCGCTACCAGTACGGTTGGGAGAACTCCGACAAGGACCACGTCCTCATTATCCACAACGACGCGCACTTTCACGGCGACGTTGTCGGCGCAATGCTGGACAACATCGACGGCCATATCGCCATCGGGCACGTGGGGCAGTGCTGGTACTGCCCGGCGTCGTTCACCGGCAAATGCGGGCCGGACAGCTACCTGGAGTACAAGCCGTCGTTTCGGGAGCTGCGCGACCTCTACACCAAGACGCACGCGCCCGAGGGTTCGCTCATGCGGGCCTACCACCTGCCGCGCATGCACCCCATGTTCGAGAAGCAGCCCTGGCCGCTGCCCGAGTGCCGGGTGAACGAGTGGTGCGCGCTCATCGACATGAAGAAGGCCCGGGGCATCACCGCGCCGCACGGACGCGTCACGCCCTTCGGGGCGATCCTGTCCGTTGGCAAGCAGATACTCGACGTGGGATGCCAGTGGTTCCGTGACGTGCACGTGCGCGGCCACACCTGCAAGAACTTCGACATCTACAAATACATGCACCACGACGTCCCGCCCACCGGACAGCCAACGCTTCTTGACAGGGAGCGCTACGAACAAAGGGAGATCGAGGCGCTGGCGCGGCTCCGGGAGGAGTTCGGCCACCCCTGAGCACGGATAATCCCGGATACTCAAAACTAATACGAGGAAACAATCTCATGACCCTCATCGACCGCATCGCCACCAATTTCGCGTCGCTTGGCCCCTTTGGAAAGCTCCCCGTGTCCGGCACCTGGGGTTCCGCCGTGGCCGCCCTGGCCGCGCCGCTTCTCTTCATGCCCGCGCCGTTCGCCGTGCGCCTGACCATGCTCGTGCTGGTGTTCATCGGCGGCTCGCTGGCCTGCGACATCGTGGAAAAGAATCTCTGCCGCAAAGACCCCGGCCTGTGCGTCATCGACGAGGTGCTGGGCCAGTGGACCACGTACCTCTTCTTCACGGCTCTGACGCCCTGGCAGATGTTCTGGGGATTCGTGCTGTTTCGCGCCTTCGACATCCTGAAGCCCGCGCCGGTGCGCGCCTCGGAGTGCTGGATGCCCGGCGGGTTCGGCGTGATGCTCGACGACTTCCTGGCCGGCATCTACGCGGCCATCGCGCTCGCCGTGCTGATCGCCCTGACCTAAGGCAGAATATGCCTCCGGCGGCCAAAGAGGAAACTTTTTGAAAAAAGTTTCCTCTCTGGACTCTCCTTCAAAAACTTTCAAGTAGCTTCGCGTCGTAACTCGACATCACGGTTGGGTTAAGATGCGAAGCCTATTGCAGGGTCCAGGGGGATCATCCCCCTGGCGGGTCAAGGGCAGAGCCCTTGCGGGTGCAGGGCAGAGCCCTGCCTTGCACGCCGCCATCAGGTGCGTCGTTTCTTCTCCCGCTCTTTGGCGTCCTCAAAATTGAGGCGCAACTGACTCTTTTTTTTCTCTCTGGTCTGGAAAGTCAGCCTGGCTCCCAGATAGAAGCAGACCAGAATGACGATCCCCCAGATAATGTAAGCGCTCACTGCTTTCTTCCTTGCAAATACCTGTCAGGCACTGGCTGTATGGTCCTTTCGCGCAAGCCGGTCAAGCACTGCGGCGCGGATGCCAAAGAAAAGGGCGCGGAACATGCCCGCGCCCTTTTTCCGAATATCCGGGTCAGGCAGAATTATTCGCAGACGCCGCTCTTGCGCGCGTTCTCCGAGAGCTCACAGTCGCCTTTATCGCAGGCGGTCTTGAAGTCGGCGCACATCTTATCTGGCTGGTTAATCTTCAGATACGCCGAGCCCCGTCCCTTGTAGACTTCAGCGTCGGCATAACCCATCTGGATGGCTTTGTCGTAATCCTGAATCGCCTTGGTGAAGCTGCCGAGCTTGTAGTACGTGTGCCCGCGCATCACCACTGCCAGAGAGTCCTGAGCGTTCAGGGAGATGGACTTGTTGTAATCGTCCATGGCCTTGTCCAGGTGGTTCAGCATGAAGTTGGCGTGGCCGCGCCCTGCATAGAAGCTGGGGTTTTTGGGATCAAGCTTGATGGCCTGATCGAACTGTTCCAGGGCGTTGGCGTAGTCGTTCTGGCGGCCCAAATCCATGCCCTTCTCGTAGGCTTGCTGAGCGGAGCTTCCAGCCTGTTCGCGAAGTGGAGCTGCCGCTGCGGCGGCTCCGGCTCCTGCGGCGGCAGCTGCTGCCGGGGCCGTGGTGCGGATGGCTTCGTTCGCCTTGCGCTCGGCCTCGGCGTTGGACTGCACTACCGCCGGATGCTTCGTGCTCTTCTTGGGTTCTTTTTTTGATTTCGAAGATTTTGAGGATTTCGAGGACCCAGCGTCGCTGCCCTTCGAAGAGGACTTGGCCGAGGTACTGGCCTTGGCGTCACTCTTCCCGGAAGTGGTCTTCGTATCCGGAGCCTTTTTGGAGCTCTCGGATTTGGAGGACTTCGAGTCGGATTTAGGGGTGGCTTTTACGGTGGTTTTCGAGCCCTTCTGTTCCTTCTTGGCGGGTTCCGCCATAGAAACGGCAACATTCAGGCTCAGGGACAGGGCCGTGATCGCTATGAAAAAAAATAAGTATATTCGGCGCATAATTGATTCCGCTGGTCCTTTACGGGCAGTGGGCCACGGGATGCAGGCGGGACAGTAGCCCCTTCAATGGGACGCGGCAAGGGGCGCAGCCGCCCCAAATGATGAAGAAAAGTTCATGTACCCGGCGTAAGGCTCTGGCAGGCGGCGCAGAACGTGGACGTGCGGCCAGCCACCTTTTCCACGCGAAGCGCCCGCCCGCAGGCCGCGCAGGGCTGCCCGCCGCGCCCGTAAACCTGGAAGGTCCACTGGAAGGAACCCTCCACGCCTTCGGCGCTCCGGTAGTCGCGGATGGTGCTGCCTCCGGACTCGATGGCTCGGCAGAGAACGTCCTGAATCGCGGCGAAGAGGGTGTCCAGCCGGGTGGGTGGAATGTCCACGGCACGGGCGTCCGGCCTGATTCCGGCGGCGAAGAGGGCCTCGTCCGCGTAGATGTTGCCGATGCCCGCGACCACTTCCTGGTTGAGCAGCAGCGCCTTGATGCGCCCGCCGCGTCCGGCCAGCACGTGGCGGAAATCCTGGGTGCCCATGCACAGTGGCTCGGGGCCAAGGCGGCGGTAGAAGTCCCAGCTCTCGATCCCGCCGGGAGCGAAACCACGGCAGGAACCGAAACGGCGGGTGTCTATGAAGTGCAGAGCGCGTCCGTCTTCCAGTTCGATGAGCACGCGCAGATGTGGCTCGGGGCGCTCTCCCGGACGGGTGACGAAGAGCCGTCCGGTCATCTTCAGGTGGAAGGCGATAAGGCCTCCGCCCTCGACCTCCACCAGACAGAGCTTGGCCCGGCGGTACACCCTGGTGACCACGCGCCCGACGAACAGCTCCCGGAACGTTTCGGGATCGCCGGGAAAAACCAGCCGGTCCAGCACGGCAAAGCCGGTGATGCGCCTTCCTGCCAGCAGGGGGTCGAGCCCCCTGGCGATAGTCTCGACCTCGGGAAGCTCGGGCATCAGGAGCCTGAACGGATATCCGGCAGGGGCACCAGGAGCGTTTCGGGACGGCCATCGCGCAGGATTTCCAGGCGTAGCGCCCCGCCCTCCTGTGTGGCGCGCATGGTGGCGGAGTGCAGGTCCGAAAGAGCCTTCACCTCGGTACCCTGCGCCTTCAAGAACACGTCACCGGGTTTGAGGCCAGCCGTTTCGGCCCTGGAGCCCGACTCCACCGCAACCACGGTGACCGCCGAGTTTTTGGTCTCCAGCGTCAACCCGAGCCGTGGGCGTTTCACTTCAGGGCAGTAGAAGAACAGGTCGGCCTGGGAAGGGTCAGGGGCCTGCCCGCCGCGCCAGGGCATAAGCATCAGGCGCTGCCCGGTAGGGTCGAACACGGCTAGCCGGGAAGCGATGCCCCAGCCGTTCTCAACGTGTCCGCCGCCCGCGATGACGGCCACGGGACGCCGGGTGGCCACCCGCGCCTCCACGGCGCGCCGGGCCATGGCGGTATCCCACAGGGCCTGCACGGTGACGAAGCTCTCCCAGGCGGCCTTGCGGTCCTTGGGCTTGCCGAAGGGATGGGAGTCGAACACGGCGCGCAGGAATTCCTCCTGCGCCTTGGGCACGGGGATGATCTTGGAGGGCAGACCGAGGCGCTCTTCCATGGTGAGACCCTTGAGCCCCACCCGCCCGACCTTGCGGGCAACGTCCCGCGGGACGTTCAGGGCGTAGAGCGGCAGTTCGAACCTGCGGGCAGTTTCGAAAATGGGGCGATAGATCTCAAAGGGGAATCCCCAGGTCTGGCCCCAGTGCAGCCGTTCTTCCAGCTCTTCCAGACCGATGATGCCCTTGTTGAACAGATCGAGGATGGGTTGCCCGTCCAGGCTGACCATCTCCAACCCCACGGCAGGAGGCATGCCGGTTTCAGCCATGAGGGCCAGCACCTGGGCCTGCACCTGATGGTCGCAGGCGCTGGTGTGGGCCTCTCCGATGAGCACGTACGCGGCCTTGGCGGCCTGCGCGCCTACCCAGGCTGGGTCGATCACCTGCTGGGCGGAGTCCAGGAACTGGCCGGGGGCCAGGGTCGCCTGTCCCTGAGGGGCAGGCTGGGGGGCGTGGGGAGGGAGCGGCGCGGACACGTCACTATAGCGCTTGCACGCCGGGAGAGCGAGGACGATGGCCGCCCAGAGGGCGGCCATCATGAGAGTTCGCGTTAATCCCACTTGCGCTTGTCCTCGATGGGACGGATCTGCGCGGGCAGCGTGCCGGGTGCCAGCACCTTCAACTCGGGGCGCAGCTTGATCTTCTCGCGGAACATATGCAGCAACTCGTCCTCGCGCTTGAAGTTGCTGGCCTCGATCATGAGGGTCATCTCGTCGATGCCGCCGGGGTTGGTGACCTCGATCTGCCAGCGCTTGATCTCCTCAAAGCGGGAGATGACCTGCTCCACCTGATGAGGGTAGACGAACATGCCCTTGATGCGGGCGGTGGTGTCCACGCGGCCCACGATGTTGCCCAGGCGCGGCGAGGACCGGCCGCAGGAGCACGGGGCGCGGTCGATGTAGGACAGGTCGCCCGTGGCGAGGCGGATCAGGGGATAGGTCTTGTTGAAGGCCGTGACCACGATCTCGCCCACTTCGCCGTCCTTCAGGGGGATGCCGGTGTCGGGATGGCAGATCTCCACAAAGGCGCGGTTGGCGATGTGCAGGCCGTTCTTCTGGAAACATTCGTAGCCGATGCAGCCCACGTCGGCGGTGCCGTAGCCCTGGCGCATGATGAGGTCGAACTTCTTCTCCAGGTTGGCGCGAAGCTTCTCGGAGAACTTCTCGCCCGTGACGAAGGCCACTTCCAGGAAAAGGTCCTTGCGCAGGTTCAGCCCGGATTCCTCGCCCTTCTGGGCCAGGTGCATCAGGTAGCTGGGGGTGCCCACGTAGCCGGTCACCCGGAGCTTCTGCATCACCTCGAGCTGCGTGGCGGTGTTGCCGGGACCGGCGGGCATCACGGCGCAGCCCATGTTGCGCAGCGGCTCCTCGAACATCAGGCCCGTGGGCGACAGGTGGTAGTTGAAGGTGCACTGCACCACGTCTCCGGCCCGGAAGCCCGTGGCGTAGAAGCCTTCGGTCCAACCCCAGTAATCGTCCTCGCGGTCTTCGGGATCAAAAATAGGCCCAGGGGAGAGGAAAACCCTGCGCAGATCGCCCAGGTCCTTGGTCAGAAGGCCGCCCAGACGCGGTCCCATGGACTGAAGGAAGATGAGTTCCTTCTTCTTGAGGATGGGGATATGTTTGAGGTCGGAGAGCTGCTTGAACTTGCCCACCTGGAACTGGGCGCGGTCGAAGCGCTTCTTCACGTCCTCCGAATAGCGGTAGGCATAGGTCAACAGGTCCTTGAGCTGAATCTGGTAGTATTGACGGCGTTCGGATTCATCGAGCACCTCGCGGCGGGAATAAATGCCTTCGGTGCGGTCCTTGCGGGTCATGTATGGGCTCCTTGTGACGGGCGGAACAGCCTCAGTCTAGCATGAAAAGCAGGTTTTTCTAACCCCCCAGTGCGAAAAAAGCAAGCCCACGGCATAACCCGGCGTTTTTGCAGCCGTTTAGGGCAATGTGCGTCCGATCCTGCCTCTGATTGCCGGTATTGCACGCCCTTGGAAGTCGCATTGCCTGGTCATAACAATTTTCGAATAATAAAAAGCAACATTACAGTATGTTCGGACCCTCCGACCTCTCAGCCCGACAACGTAGGCCAGACGCGCCCACCCTGCTTTGCGCAGCCGTAACCTGACAGACATGCGGGCCGTCACGACATAAGGCACACTTATAATGCCCATAAAGAGCTATATCGCAGACCGTTCAATCGGGAGCAGAATGATGGTTTGACCACGTGCAAAAAATCCACTAATCACGGCCCCGGGGCTGATTTAGTGGTGGGTTTCTTTTGATCTGATACGTATCGCCTGTCACCAGGAAAAAGGAATCGTCAGCAATCCCATGAGCCCTATATTCTTTCGCAGCCCTAACCTATTGGTTTTCTTTTTCATTCTTCTCATCCTGTCGGCAGCCCCCGCTACCATGGCCCAAGGTGAGCCAAGGATGCTGGCGGCGTCCAGGACCGACGCTCCTCCCCGCATCGACAAGCCGGACAGTTCACAGTGGTCCGCAGCGGCCCCGATAACGGTGCGGGACGTCGTGGCGAATATCGACATCACGCTGAAGGCCCTGCACGACGGCGAGAGCGTTTATATCCAGGCAACCTTCCCCGACCCCACCGAGAACCGGATGCACCGGATGCTGCGCTGGGACCCGGCCAAGCGCGCCTACCGCGACGGCCCGGAACGCGAGGACGTCCTGGTGCTCAAATGGAACATGTCGCCCCACGCGTCGGGCCTGACCCTCCATGAGGACGCGCCCTACGTGGCCGACATCTGGTTCTGGAAGGCCTGCAGGTCCGACCACGCCGGATACGCCGACGACAAGGTCGATATATACAGCGTCAACCCCGATCCCTACGCCAAGGCACTGCTTTCGGGCAGCGGCAAGGTGTTCTACCTTACCCGCAAGGGCGACGAGGGCCAGGACCCGGCCGAATCCATCCTCTATCCCGATTACGCGGGCGACAAGGCGGAGAAGTTCAGGCTCTCCCAGCCCAGCGGATCACGAGCGGATATCCGCGCCAAGGGCTTCTGGAAGGACGGACGCTGGACCGTGACCTACGCCAGGAAGCTGGTCACCGGCCATACGGACGACGTGTCCCTGACGCTGGACGGCGCGCATACCTTCGGGGTCTCCCGCTTCGAGATTGCCGGGCGTGGTCCCGACCCCGACGCCGAGGAACCCCTCTACGGATGCGGCGACGTCGGGGAAATAATTGCGTTGCGGTTAACGAGGTAAGCGTGGGCATTACATCCCTGGAACGTCTGGCGGCACTGCTTGTCGCCGTCTGTTCGCTTTCAATCTGCTGGCTGTCCCTGGATCACTCCAACCGTTCCCAGGATGTTGTGCGGCATCTTGTAGAAGGCCACGCCCAGGCCGCGATGCTGCTCAGCGAAACGGACCAGTCGCTCTCCCAGAGCAGACAGGTCTATGACTATCTGCTCTCTGACCGGAGCGTGTCCGTCGAGGACGCGGTCTCCATTCTCGACTCGTTCACAGCGCGCCTGAAACAGTTGGACGCCGTGGAGCGGGAGCACTTCGCCGGAATGCTCCTGGATCTTGCCCACCTCAGGGCCGGGCTACTGCTCATTGATGAAATGCGAGCCTTCGACGAGTTCTCCGACACCATGACCGTCACGGTGGAGGAAGTGAGCCAACGGCTGGCTTCGGCGGAGGCCACATTCGGCGAGCTGATGGATAAAGCGGTACTCCCCGGAGAGACCCTCTACTTCCTCGGTAATTCGATAAAATCGCTCAAGACCATGGCCACCCGGTATCTTCGCTCGAAACCCGACCGTTTGCCGGTGTTCAATGAGCTCATGGCAAAGATAATCAGCAACCTGGACCATCTGCTTGCCATGGAGGAGATCTCCAGGGAGCACGAGGCCCTGCATGCGCTCCAGTCTGAAGTGGTAGGCTTAAGGACCAACATCCCCCGCCTGCGCGCCAACCTGCGTTACGACCCGAACTTCATGGCCAACACCAACAAGGCCGAGCGAGAAGCCGTAAAAAAGCTGTGGGACGCCGCCATGCACTCCGTGCAGGCCATCAAGGAACGCCACAACCGCCACATGCGGCAGCACAGTGGCGCTTTCCAGCAAGAATCAGAGGCCGACAAGCGTACCTTTCTGATCCTGACGGGCTGCATCCTGGCCCTGGCAGCCGCCGGGCTTTACTCCATCAGACGATGCGCCGTGGGACGGATCGCCGTCCTCAAGAAGGGAGCCGCGCTCATCTCCAACGGCCAGTTGGAACACCGCATCCCTCCCGGCCCGGGCGACGTGATCGGTGAACTGGCAGTGGAATTCAACTCCATGGCCGAGAGCCTGCAAAACGAGAAGCGCATCTCCGCCAAAGCCATGGAAGAGCTTGAGCGCTCCCGCGACCTCCTGGACGAGCGCTTCCGGGAACGCAACCTGGAACTGAGCGAGGCCATCGACAGCCTTCAACTCAAGGATGCCGCCCTGGCTCACTCCCGCGACGGAGTGATTGTCTGCGACGAGAAACTGCGCGTCATCGACGCCAACCCCGCCATTTCCCGCCTGACCGGCTACCCCATGGCCAGCCTCCTGGGGCTCACGCCGGGGTCCTTCTGCTCCAACCCGCCATCGGAGAATTTTCAGGGCACGCTGCTCCAGTCGCTCGAATCCCAGGGGCGCTTCGAGGGCGAAGTGGAAATCATGACCCGGGATGGGAAACGGGTGCCGCTGCGCGTGCTGTTCGCCCGCATCCCCGGCAACGGGGAGCGCCTGCCGCGCCATGTGGGCATCTGCCTGGACATAACGGAGCAGCGCGACAACGAACACAAGCTCAAGCGCCAGGCGCTTTCCGACGCGCTTACCGGGCTGCCCAACCGCGAGGCCCTGATCTCGTCCCTGGCCGGACGCATACGCAAAGCCAAGGCGGACTCCAGCAGATTCGCCGTGCTCCACCTGGACCTGGACGACTTCAAGAAGATCAACGACAGCCTCGGACACGCCACTGGAGACTCTCTGCTCAAGATCGTCGCCATGCGCCTGTCCTCGGTCATGCGCAAGGACGGCCTGGTGGCCCGCCTCGGCGCAGACGAATTCGCCCTGGTCTCAGGCCCGCTGGAGTCGGACTCGCAGGCCCTGGCCATGGCCAAACGTGCTGCGGGCTGCTTCCGTGGCCCGCTCGAACTTTCCGGTGAGAGCTACAGGCTGAGCGCGAGTCTCGGGATGGCCACCTTCCCCAGGGACGGGTCGGACGCGGCGGAGCTGGTCAAGAACGCGGGGCTGGCCCTGCACCGCGCCAAGATGCACGGCAAGGGTCGGCTTGAGGTATTCACCCAGGAGCTCGACGAACAGGTACGCTCGAGGGTCGCGCTGGAGCGCGACCTTCATAAGGCAGTAGAGGACAGGCAGTTCGAGGTCCATTACCAGCCCATCATCGACATCGTCACGTCGCGTATCGCCGGAGCCGAGGCCCTGTTGCGCTGGACCCGCAACGGCACGCCGGTCTCCCCCGGAGAGTTCATTCCGCTCTGCGAAGAGATGCACATCATGCGCGGCGTGACGGAGATCCTCCTGGAGAAGGTCACCCGCGACGTCAAGACCTGGAAAGCCCAAGGCATTGCCCCTCATGTCAGCGTGAACATCTCCGCCCTGCACCTCTCGGAGCCGGATTTTCTGGAGCGCCTGACCGACACCCTGGAATCCCAGGGGATCGCCAGCGACCGCATCGGGCTGGAAATAACCGAGACGGCCATCATGCAGAACCCTCAGGCCGCAGCGGAAACACTGCGCCAGCTGCGCGAACGTGGACACGCCCTCTCCGTCGACGATTTTGGGACGGGATACTCCTCCCTGCGCTATCTCCAGAAGTTCCCCTTCACCTCGCTCAAGATCGACAGACAGTTCATCGCGGACCTGGACCGAAAGGAATCGCGCGCCATCGTGAAGGCCACCATCGCCATGGCCAGGACGCTGGGGCTTGCCGTGATCGCCGAGGGCGTGGAGACCGTCGGACAGCTTGAGCTCATCACGGGCAAAGGCTGCGACTTCTACCAGGGCTTTCTGTTCAGCCCCGCCCTGCCCGCCAACGGATTCGCAGACCTCTTCCGGGATAAGGCCGAAGGCTTTCTGGACCGAGCGGTCCAGCCCGGCGAGAAGTCCGCCGTCCCCTCGGACGACGACACGTTGCAGTAACGGACAGCTTCATTATTTCCCCGCACCAGTCGCAAGGCCCCCGCACTTCCGGGGGCCTTGTTTGTTTCAGGGGTGACCCGTCCCTGGAGCGTTCACCTGGCCCTGAAGCCGCAGCAGCCGGAACCGGAGCACGTGATGCGTCGTTGAAAAGCATGAATACGCCATTCGGGACCTATGGCGGCAATGACGCTACCCGGGGACACGTGAAAGGGCCGGGAACGCCATACGGCGCTCCGGCCCTCTCGTTATCCACAGGGTTGGCGCAAAGCCGATCAGATGGGCGGGGCGATGGTCACCAGCACGCGCATGTCGGTGACGGCGTGTACGCCGTGCGGCTCGGAGATGTCCGACACCAGAACGTCGCCGGTTTTGGCCGGGATGACGTCGTCCTCAGAGAGGAACTCGCCCTCGATGTCGTGCGAGTGGATGGGCATGGTCTGCCCGGCCTTGAAATTGAAATTGATGATCTTGAAGTTTTCCGAGTCGTGAACCAGGAAACTGTGGAACGTGAGGTCAGTGAACTTGGCCTCGTCGAATATGGCCACTTTCTTCATCATGGCGCGCCTCCTCGTGTCGCGTTTTTGAAAGACATGAACATGTATCTCAAAAACACAATGAATGGTTCTCTTGGTTTAGGCTCACAAATTGTATGAACGTATTTTGAGAACGCAACACTATCTGGTCTGACGGCACGTAAGCCGCCTGGGTCAGTCCTGAATGAATACATCAGGCAGGGAGCTGCGTCGAGAAAAGAAACGCGGAAAGCTACTGCTCGGCGGGCACGCTCTTGCGGGCGCAACGCCTGACGGCGTGGGCCAGGGCCTCCAGCCGGAAGGGCATGTCCATGACTTCAGCGGGGGAACGGCCCAGGCGGGGGATCTCCTTACTGGCCACGCTTCGCACCAGGACGTAATTCACGCGCCCCAGTTCCTCCAGTCGGCGGGCCAGGGCTTTGGGTTCCCCGTGCCAGAACACCACGGCGGCATCGGCCTTGGCGTCTGCCTTGCCCTTGCCGCTTCCGTTGCCGTTTCCCTTCCCGGCCTGGCTGACCGAGAGCCCGGACGAACCGAGGCTTTCGGAGAGGATGTCGCCGATGGCCTGGTCGGAACTTATAACCGCGACCCGCACGCGCGGCTCTTTAGGGGCGGCCTCTCCGGGCGGACCTGCCTCGCGCCGGGCAGCCTGGAGCAGCGCCTTGAGCCGCGCCAGGACGAACCTCTGCTCCGTGCCGGGCTCAGGAGGCGTACCGCCCTGCTCTGGCGATTCAAGAAGGCGCACCAAGGCCAGGGCCTTGTCCAGGGCCTTGCCGATCTCCGGGTTCGGCTTGCCCTGCCCGCGCATGGGGGAGGACTCGCGCATGCGCACCAGCGCCCCTTCCATGAAGGCAGCGGGAGAGGAGGCCACCGTTCCGGCGGACAATCGGGCCTCGTCCAGGGACCGGGCCAGGGCCAGCATGGCGCGCCCGGCGTTGGAGGCCGGGTAGAGTTCCACCAGGGGGCGCTGCCTCCCGGCGGCGGCTCCCACGTGCGGATCGCTTGGGATGTGCCCCAGGAAGTTGGCGTCGAGCTTCAGGTACTTGCCCATGGCCCCGCGCAGGCGGCCAAAGATGTTTTTCGCGGACTCGGCGGACGCGGCCCGGTTCACCACCACGTTGGGGCTTCGGCGCAGGCCGTTCTCGAAGAGCACCTTGACCAGGGCGTAGGCGTCCGTGAGGGAGGCGGGGTCGGGGTTTACCACCACCAGCAGTTCCGGGCAGGCCAGGCACAGCGAGATGACCTGGCTTGAGATGCCGGGGGAGCCGTCCACAATCAGGTAGTCGTAGCCGTCCAGCTTGGCGAACTCCGTGGCCAGGGTGGCGCGCGACTCGCGCGAGAGGTCCGCCAGCCGGGACACGCCGGACCCGCCGGGGATGACGTCCAGCCCAGGACCGGCCCGCAGGATGGCCGCCTCCATGGGCACGCCCTCGAAGAGCACGTCCTCGAGCGTGAGCTTGGGGGATATGCCCAGCAAAACGTCCACGTTGGACAGGCCCAGGTCCGCGTCCAGCAAGCACACGGTCCGGCCCATGCGGCCAAGCGCCAATGACAGGTTGACTGAAATGCTCGTCTTGCCCGTACCGCCCTTTCCGCTGGCAACGGACAGGATTCGGCTCACGGCGTCGGTCCTTGCGTGATGGGAATCACCGTGAGGCCCCCTCTTCCAGGAGCCTGCTGGCCTGTTCCAGCAGCTCCTCCACCTGGAAGGGCTTGCGCAGGCATGCAGCCGCGCCCAGCGCCTTGGCCTCGCTGAGTTCCTGCTCACTGGCCATTCCCGTCAGCACCAGCACGGGCATGGCAGGTTCGGCGAAGCTGTTGGCCTCGCGCAGGAGCGACAGCCCATCCCGGCTGGGCATGCGGATGTCCAGGATCATGAGCTGGTAGCGGTTCTGGCGCAAAAGCGACAGGGCCACCTCGCCGTCCTGGGCGACCTCCACGGCGTAGCCCTTGGATTCCAGGGACTCGCGCAGAATCTCGCGGATGCTCTGTTCGTCGTCCACCACGAGCACCGCCTGCCTGGGCGTCCTGGAGGCCATGGGAAGGCCCGAGTTCCTGGCCGGGGCGGTCAGGTCGCGCGGCAGGACCAGGCTGAAGACCGAGCCGGAACCCGGTTCGCTGCTTACGGAGATGCGTCCCTTGTGCGCGGCCACGATTCCGTACGCGGTGGAAAGCCCGAGCCCGGTACCCTTGCCCTCGGCCTTGGTGGTAAAGAAGGGGTCGAAGATTTTTTCCAGGTTTTCCCGAGGGATGCCAACGCCCGTGTCGGAGATGCTGAACATCACCGAGTCGTTCTCGGTGGAATAGCTGATCCCGGCGGTCAGGACCCCGCCAGCGTCCTCCATGGCGTGCTGGGCGTTCAGCGCAAGGTTGAGCAGCACCTGCTCCATCTGGCGCGCGTCGGCCTTGATGTCGGGGATGGCCCCCCGATAGTCCCGGCGGACCTCGATGCCCTGGCTTCCCATGCTGCCTTCCAGCAGGCTCAACACCCGGTCCATCACGTCGCGCGGATTCATGGCTTCCATGCGCGGGGCGGCCGGACGGGCGAAATCCATCAGACTGCCAAGGATGGCGCTGATTCGCTCGATCTGCTCCCCCATCTGGCGCAGGCCCTTTTTCTTGGCCTGGTCCTCCTCGCGCATTTCCAGAAGCTGGGCGCGGGCCGAAATGATGGCCAGGGGGTTGTTGATCTCGTGCGCCGCGCCTGCGGCCAACTGGCCCACGGCGGCGAGGCGCTGGGTCTTCAAGAGCTTGTCGTTCATGTCCTGCATGGAGCGCATCACCTGGGCCAGACGCTCGGAGCGAAGTTCGCAGCGGCCCACCAGCTCGATATGGCGGAAGGCCTGCGCCGCCAGCTGGGCCAGCAGGCTGACCGCCGTGCGCTCCTCGGGCAGGACGCGCCCGGACGCGGGGCGGTACAGCAGCTCTCCGAAGGATTCAGCCCCGTCCGTCAAGGTCACCATGGCCACGCCGTCCTGGAAGTGGATGGGCGGGCCTTCGGGTCCGGCCAGGGCGGATGCCCTGGTGCGCCAGCCCGTCAGGTGGTCCAGGAACTCGCGCGGGAGCCCCACGGGACTGTCGGAGTCGTCAGGCCGCAGGTTCTCGTCCAGGGGGATGTCCACGGGGCGCGGCCCGCCGCCGAACCCCCAGGCATGGCCCGTGGCCGAACGCAGCACCGGCTCGATCACGCAGGCCAGCCCGCCAGGGGAGGCGAACCGCTCCTGGATGCACCGGGCCAGGGCCAGCAGCACGTCCTGGGGAGTGAAGGCCTTGGCGATCTCCACCCCGGCCTGGGCCACGCGCCGAAGCGCCATGGCGTCGCGCTCCAGGGTCTGGTTCTTGCCGGTCAGGCCCAGGGTGGCTTCGCCCAGACGCCGGTTGGCTCGGCCAAGGGCGTTGAAATAGAAGGAGGCTGCGTCCTCCTTGAGAGCGAACAGGGAGGCCCGCTCGGCAAACAGGCTGCCAACGCCCGCGCGAACCTCGCGCAGCGCCGCCGAGCCCTCAAGGCCCAGAGCGGAAGCAAGACCCAGGCAGTCCGCGTCCTCGAAGCCGCTGGGCACCGTTCCCATGGCCTCATGGGCCAGCCGGTCCGCCAGAGCAACCATGAGGCTCACGGTCGCACCCTCGCCCGCTCCCAGCAGGGCGCTGGCGGGCTGGTGGTGCATCCAGGCTGCGTCGATGAACACGTCCGGCAGCTTCCAGCGCTCCAGGAGCCACTTCCCGGCCAGACAGTGGTCTGCCCCCAGGGCCTCCTGCTCGGCGGCGACGAGACGCTGGCCCACCAGGAACTCGTCACGCACCAGGGAGACGTAGCCTTCGCCCCCGGCGCTGATCAGGGCCAGCTTGCCGCAGTCGTGCAGCAAGCCCGCCGCGAAAGCGGCCCCGCACAGGCCTGGCCGGGCCTTTTCGGCCAGCAGCTTGGCCGCGCAGGCGCAGGCCAGGGAATGCCGCCAGAACTCGCGCACCAGGGGATCGCCCGCGTCGAAGGTGTTGAAGAGCCCTTCGCGCACGCACACGCACAGGGCCACGGTGCGCACCACATCGGTGCCCAGCAGCATGGCCGCCTGGCGGATGTCGTCCACCTTCTCCACGCGGTTGAATCCGGCGGTGTTGGCGAGGCGCAGCAGCTGGGTGGAAACGGATGGATCGGCCTCGATGGCCTCGACAAGCTCTTGAAAGTCGGGGAACTCCCTGGTCGCTATTCCAAGAATACGGGCAGCCGAGGCGGGCGCGGAAGGAAGCTGTTCCATGCTCTCGATGAGCTTGCGCATCCGGTCGGTGGTCTGCTTGGGCGGGTCCTGACGCATGGCGATGCCAACTTGGGGTAAGCGTTATTTCCAGAGAGTACAGCAGTTGCTGCTCCCTACATCATCCGTTCGAAAAAGCAACCGTCAGTCCGGCTGACATGGTCCTCTACCGGTTTTCCCGAGGATACTGGACAAATCCCGTAGGCAGGTTGTAGACCAGAATCGTCCGGGCGGTTTTCAACACCTTCATCAGGACAGGACTCGATCCCTATGGCTCAACACAAGACGCGCATCCTGCTGGTGGACGATGAACCGGGCGTGCTTGAAGTCTGCGCCGAAACCCTCGAGGGGATCGCCTCTTCCGTATCCACCGCGCGCGACGGGCTTGCGGCCATGGAACTTCTGCGCACTGACAGCTTCGACCTCATCGTGAGCGACCTGCGCATGCCCGGCATGGGTGGCCTGGACCTCATCAAGGCCGCAGGCACGCTGGCTCCTGACACCGACGTGATCGTGCTCACCGGCTACGGCGGCATCGAGAGCGCCGTGGAGTGCGTGAAGCTCGGCGCGGTGAACTACCTGCTCAAGCCCTTCAAGCTGGAAGCGCTCCGGGAAGCCGTCTGCAAGGCCCTGGAGGAACGCTCACTTCGCATCAAGCGCAGCACCTACGGGACGCTGGCGCAGATGCTCGCACTGAAAGACGCCATGAACGGGCATGAGGATTCCAAGTCGCTCATCAAGCAGTTCCTCGGGCAGGTGAAATCCGCCTTTTCTCCTGACGGAATCGCCTTCTTCATCAAAGGTGTGAAGGACCTCGAGTCCGGCCCGCAGGTGCTCATCGGCCCCTATTTCCGCGACAACCCCGGCGTGCGCTCCTGGTTCGAGACCCTGAGCGCCTCCATGCCGCCGTCCCCAGTTCGGCCATCGGCGTCCCCGTGGAAGGCCAGAACGGGCCGCGCGGGGCCGTGGTTGCCTTACGGGCCGGAAATTCCGCACCCTACGGTCTGGATGAGCTGAAGCTTTTGACCCTGTTTGCGGCCCACGCCTCGCTGTGCTTCGAGAGTAACCAGGCCTGCGCCAAGCTCAAGTCCGTCAACGGAGAGATCGTCTTCTCCCTGGTCCACGCCGTGGAGGCCAAGGACACCTACACCAGGGGCCACTCCGAGCGGGTGAGCCGCTACGCCACGAAGCTGGCGCGTTTTCTGGGCCTTTCCGAGGCCGAGGTGGAGCTGGTGCGCATCGCCGGAGTCCTGCACGACATCGGCAAGATCGGCGTTCCGGATAGCATTTTGAACAAGCAGGGGCCGCTGATTTCCCAGGAAGTGCCCGCCATGCGCCAGCATCCGACCATCGCGCGCACCATCCTGGGCAAGGTGGAGTCCCTCTCGGACGTCTTGCCCATCGTCTACCACCACCACGAGCGCGTGGACGGCAACGGATACCCCGACGGCCTCTCCGGCGACGAGATCCCCTTCCTGGCGCGACTGGTGAGCGTGGTGGACGGATTCGAGGCCATGACCTCCGACCGCGCCTACCACAAGGCCAGGAGCGTCGCACCATCCTGCGCAAGGGCGCGGGCAGCCAGTGGGACGCGGAGCTTGTCAACGCGTGGCTCCAACTGCTGGACGCGCCCGGCGAGAACTGAGCCCTTAAACAACCGGTCGCACAGTCGCAATTATTCGATATTATTACTGTTAAGTCACCACCATTTGCCCTGACACACCCTGAAATTACCCACACAAGGTGAGTCAAGCTGGCCGAACTGACTGGAGTTGGCGTTGTCCTGCGACGCGCTGACGCTCATTCCGCCGCGCGGGCTCCGTACTTCGTGGGCGATGCGTCCAGCACAAATCCCTTGCTGGTGATGGAGGCAGCCAGTGGGCGCACTTACTGGTCAAGCATGCCTATCCATCGTCTATGCAGGCACCATGTCAAGTGATTACCATCACTCTGTGTCCGGTTTGCTGGAGTGTTGTCCTTGATATAGTGGCATTGGCATATTTTTGTATTTTGCTTCGTAAATTTCGAGTTCTTCGCACGCAGTAATGTTAGCATATTTGGCATTTCCGCTTTTCTTTTCTTCACATATTTTCCTTATCCATGCCAATTCCTGCGCAAACAGCACACATGGATCTTGTTTTAAAGTACTGACTCCGAGTTTATATTTCTCACAGGCAATCTGCATAAACCATATTTGTTTAGCATTTTCCTCAGGAATCATCGGCCCGTACCATTTTTTAAGATCATTGGTACCTCCGGTATGGATCATGTCGGCCATGCCGCAGCCGAAATTCAGTGACAATAGCAATATCGCCAATAATCTGTATATATTATTGGGCATCGTCAGCAACTCCAATATGATTTGAATTTATCATTATTTAGCATTATACGTTGAGTTATTACGTGCAAGAGATGAGTTCCCGGATTTTTAGGACAAAAGCTGGCGCTTCAGCCTGTACTATATGTAAGACAGCCGCACAATTATTCTCCAACTCAACCCGAGCCGCCAGCGTTGCTGTAGCGGCTCCGGCAAGCCCTCTCGCAGGCAATGATAAAGCCCCCGGCTCTCACCGGGGGCTTTCTGATTTCACCGTGCTCTGCGAGGCGAGGCTCAGCCCTCGACCTTCTCGAAGAATTCCTTTTCCGCCCCGCACTTGGGGCAAACCCAGTCCGCCGGGACATCCTCCCAGGCAGTGCCGGGGTTCACGCCATGGGCCACGTCGCCCTCTTCAGGGTCGTACACATAGGCGCACGGGCATTCCCACTTGTCCATGATGGTCTCCTTACGGTATCCAGTAAATTTCATCCGGCAGGCTTGAACACATACAAACTGTGCATTGGCACGATTCGCTGTTGCACATCACAAGCCTTGCCACAAAAAACCAGAGAGTATCTTTAGAAAAACATGCCTTGTTATTCAAAGCAGCTCACTAGCCGACCGTGAAGAACGCCTTGGCAGCGGCTTTGCAGACCGGGCAGTTCTCGGGGGCGTGGTCCTCGCAGGTGTACCCGCACACGGAACAGATGTAGTATTCGGTATCCTTGAGGCCGGAGGGATCAGCCAGGGCCTTCTTGTAGAGATCGGCGTGGATCTTCTCCACCTCGTTGGCGAAACGGAAGGTGCGCTCGGCCTGCTTGTTGCCCTCGGCCACGGCCTCTTCGATCATCTTGGGGTACATGCTCTCGAACTCGTGGGTCTCGCCTTCGATGGCGGCCTTCAGGTTCTCGGCGGTCCCGGCCACGCCCTTGAGAACGTGCAGGTGGGTGTGGGCGTGCACGGTTTCGGCTTCGGCGGTGGCGCGGAACAGCTTGGCGACCTGCTTCAGGCCTTCCTTGTCGGCCTGCTTGGCGAAAGCCAGATATTTGCGGTTGGCCTGGGATTCACCGGCAAAAGCTTCCTTCAGATTCGCTTCGGACTTGGACATGATGCCTCCAAACAATAAGATGATTTTGTTTTTAAGAATAATTCTGACAAGAAGTGTACACCAAATTGACCATTCTGGTCAAGTGCCCGGAAACATTTCGATTGCCTAGCGAGATTCCTACTGGGTACTCAGGCACCCCTGGCAGACGCCGCGCACCACAACACGCCGGTCGTCCACGCGGCCCAGGGCCTCAGAATCATCCGGCAGAACCAGTTGGTCGAACTCGCTCCACATGAAGTCGTAGATGGACTTGCAGCGCGAACAGACGAAGTGGTGGTGTGGACTCGTGTCGGCATCGAAGCGACCCTGATCCCCCGTGACCGGAACACGCATGATGATGCCCAGATCGTCGAAGGTGGAGAGAGTGCGGTAGACAGTATCCAGCGAGATGGTGGGCAGCCTGCGCCGCACCCGCCCGAACACCATTTCCGCGCTGGGATGGTCCTTTGCGCCAACAAGTTCCCGCAGGATCTCAAGGCGTTGATGCGTCAGCCGCAACCCTTTGTCCTGTGAGATGACCTTGAACTTCTCCAGGGCGGAGTCGAAATCCATGGCCATTGCATGCGTCTGCAACATGGGAACATCTCCTTAAAACGGATTGTTTTCTGATAGCCTACTTGTTGTCGAAGTCAAGGGTTACTGAGAAATATTCAAAACAAGGAAAGACCCTCCTTAACGGTCGGAATTGATTTCAGGGGCCACTTGCGCTACCCCACGCCTACCGAACCCAAGGAGCGAACATGAACGTCCTGCTGGTTGGCTCGGGCGGGCGCGAACACGCCCTGGCCTGGAAGCTCTCCCAAAGCCCCCTCGTCGATACGCTTTTCGCCGCGCCCGGAAACGGCGGCACAGCCCTTACCGCAACCAACGTCCCCCTGGCCGACACCGACGTGGCCGGACTGGTGGAATTCGCCAAGGCCAACGCCATCGGCCTCGTGGTGGCCGGTCCCGAAGCACCTCTGGTGGCCGGGCTGGCCGACGCCCTGGCCCAGGCCAAGATCCCCTGCTTCGGCCCCAACGGCTACGCCGCGCAGCTGGAAGGCTCCAAGGCTTTCGCCAAGGACATCATGCGCGCCTCCGGCGTGCCCACCGCCGACTACCAGGTCTTCACCGACTATCAGGCCGCCAAGGCCTTCATCACGGCCCACGCGCTGCCCATGGTGGTCAAGGCCGACGGCCTGGCCGCCGGAAAGGGCGTGGTCGTGGCCAAGACCCACGCCGAGGCCCTGGAAGCGCTGGACGACATGATGGTCGCCCGCAGCTTCGGCGCCGCTGGCGACACCGTGGTGGTGGAAGACTGCATCGTCGGCGAGGAGGCCTCCTTCCTGGCCTTCTGCGACGGCGAGACAGTGGTCCCCATGCCCTCCTGCCAGGACCACAAGGCCGTGGGCGAAGGCGACACCGGCCCCAATACCGGCGGCATGGGCGCATACTGCCCCGCCCCGGTCCTGCCCGACACCGAGTGGGAGCGCATGGCCGCCCTGGTCATCACCCCCATCGTGCGCACCCTGGCCGCCAAGGGCCACCCCTTCAAGGGCATCCTGTACGCGGGCCTGATGATGACCGCCGACGGCCCCATGGTGCTGGAATACAACGTCCGCTTCGGCGACCCCGAGTGTCAGCCGCTGCTCATGCGCCTGGAGTCCGACATCGTGCCCATCATGCTGGCCTGCGCCTCGGGCACGCTGACCCCGTCCCTGGTGACATGGAGCCCCAAAACCGCCCTGTGCGTGGTGCTGGCCGCCGGAGGATATCCCGGCAGCTACCCCAAGGGCATGGTCATCTCCGGCATCGAAGAAGCGGAAAAGACCCCCGGTGCGAAGGTCTTCGTGGCCGGAGCGAAGCTCGAAGCGGGCAAGCTCCTGACCACGGGCGGGCGCGTGCTGGGCGTCACCGCCTTGGGCGAAGACCTGGCCTCGGCCCAGGCCAACGCCTACGCCGCCGTTTCGTCCGTCCACTTCGACACGTGCCACTTCCGCCGCGACATCGGCGACAAGGGCATCAGGAGGAGCGTGAAATGACCCAGGTTGCCATCTTCATCGGCTCCATCTCCGACCGCGACATCATGCAGCCCTGCTCCGACGTGCTGACCGAGCTTGGCATCTCGCACCTGTACACGGTCACCAGCGCGCACCGCACCCCGGACCGCACGGAAAAGCTCATCCGCGACCTGGAGGCCGACGGCTGCCAGGTGTTCATCTGCGCGGCGGGCATGGCCGCGCATCTGGCCGGGGCCGTGGCCGCGCGCACCGTAAAGCCTGTGCTTGGCGTGCCCATCACCGCGTCCGCCCTGGGCGGCATGGACGCCCTGCTGGCCACGGTGCAGATGCCGCCAGGCTTTCCGGTGGGAACCGTTGCCCTGGACAAAGCCGGGGCGCGCAACGCCGCCTGGATGGCCGCCCAGATTCTGGCCATCGGCGACAAGTCCCTGGAGGCCAAGATCGTCAAGGCCCGCGAAGGCTTCGTGGCGGGCGTCGAGAAGGCCGCGCAGGAGCTCGAAGGCCGAAGCTAGTGTCGCGTTTTTGAAATACATGAGCATGTATTTCAAAAACAAATCCAATGGTTCTCTTAGTTTAGACTCATCAATTGTCTGAACGTATTTGAGAACGCAACACTCGCTTTGCCTTCCCGGCCTGTCCTTCTATCAACACCGTCAGACCGAAACGCGCCCTTCACGGAATTTTCGTGGAGGGCGTTTTCATCATCGGCACGCGTTCCCGGCAAAGCGCCCCCCCCCAATTCGCCAACACGCCGCCCCTTGCCTTGCATCTGGCGTCCCAATACTCTAATGTTGAAAATTCCGAGTATGATTTGACAATAATACATCGTAGATAAGTGTCATTCACCCTCTACCGCAACGATTCGAACCCATCGCGCCATGCGCGGGAAGCGCATAACCACCCCCACGTTGACGCGTTTCACCCGGAACTACAGTAGCCACGTACGAATACACAGGAAAGGCATGAAACCACTTCTTCACTCGGTCGACTGGAAGGAAGCCTCTCTTGGTATCGTGCTTTTGATTGGCCTGGCGATGTCGGCATCCTACAGTTACCTGTTCTTCCACACTTTCGCCGAACTGTTCGGCATCGTCATCGCCTTTGGCGTGTTCATGCTGGCCTGGAACACCAAGCGCTTCCTGAACAACGGCTATCTGCTGCTCATGGGGATCACGTATTTCTTCGTTGCCCTGCTCGACACGCTGCATACCCTGGCCTACAAGGGCATGCCGATCTTCCCCGGCTACGACGGCAACAACCTCCCCCCGCAGATATGGATCGTCAGCAGATACATCGAGAGCCTCGCGCTTCTGGCCGCCCCCCTGTTTTTCCGGCGCAGGTTGCCGGTCGTCCCTGTCTTCTGCGGATTCTGCGTGGTCACGGCCCTGGCCCTGGCCTCAATTTTTTACTGGCGGATCTTCCCGGATTGTTTCGTTGAGGGATACGGCCTGACGCCGTTCAAGATCGCCAGCGAATACATCATCTGCGTCATCCTGGCGGGAGCGTCGTACCTGCTCTGGATAAGCCGCGACAAGTTCGATCCGCTGGTACTGCGTTTTCTCTTCCTCTCCATGGCTGCCACCATCGCCACGGAACTGTGCTTCACCGCCTATACGGACCTCTACGCCACCATCAATCTGGTTGGACACATCTTCAAGATCTTGTCCTTTTACTTCATGTACCGGGCCATCATCGAGACGGGCCTGAAAAAGCCCTATGACCTCCTCTTCCGCGACCTCCAGTTGGAAATCGAGGAACGCCGCAAGGCGGAAACCGCGCTGCGCGAAAGCCGGGAGCTCCTGGACAAGACCCAGAAAGCGGGAGGGATCGGCGGCTTCGACTGGGAGCGAGAAAGTAACGACCTGCACTGGACCGACGAGACCCACCGCCTCTTTGAAGCTCCGCCCGGATTTGTCCCCACTATGGACGCCATGCTTGAACGCGTTGACTCCGAGGACCGCGTCTCCCTTATGGTCTCCTTCGAAAATTCGCGCGAATCCGGCATCCCGCTGGACGCGGAAGCCAAAGTCTCCACCTTCCAGGGCAGCGAACGCTGGATCAGGTTCCTGGGGAGCGTCACCCTCCACGGCACGCGCAAAACGCTGGCCGGCGTCCTGCAAGACGTCACCGACAAGAAACGCCTGGAGCAGCTGCGTGAGGACATCGACCGGATGTCCCGCCATGACCTGAAAAGCCCCCTCAATGCCATCATCGGGCTGCCCAGGCTCATTCTCCTCGACAAGGACATGCCGCGCGCGGAAATCGACGAGTATCTGAGGCTCATCCGCCAGACTGGCTACAATATGCTGAATCTCATCAACATATCCCTGGAAATGTTTAAGATGGAACAGGGAACCTACACCTTCGAGCCCAAACCCATGGACGTCGCGGAACTGCTGCGCAAGCTCAAGCTCGAAGCTTCCGACAGGCTCAACAGAAAGCAACTCACCCTGGAGATGACCATCGAAGGCCAAACAGCCCAGGAATCAGACACGTTCCCGGTCCTCAGCGAAGAACTGCCGTGCTGGTCCATGCTCGGAAATCTGCTGGAAAACGCCATCCAGGCATCCCCAAAAGGCGACGCCATAACCGTCGCGCTCACCAGGCAGGACGGCCAGGGCCGCATCTCCATCACCAACACAGGCGCGGTGCCCCACGACATCCGCGCCCGCTTCTTCGAAAAATACGCCACCTCCGGGAAAACACACGGCACCGGACTTGGCACCTACTCCGCCAGGCTGATCGCACAAACCCTCGGCGGCTCCATCGCGCTGGATACCTCCGCCCCCGAAGGCACCACCATCCACGTGACCCTGCCCCTGGCCGAGTAAGCCGATGCTGGGACTCCGTCCCAGACCCTGCCAGGGCTCTGCCCTGGACCCGCCAGGGGGATGATCCCCCTGGACCCTGCATTCGCTTCGCGTAACGCCCCGCTACGTTTCAGATATCCCGCAAGAAAGCCCAGAAACGCGCGTTTCAGGGCTTATCAATTCTTGGAATCGCCGTATTCAGACAGGGCCTGCCCCCCGGACGTGCCGTATTGAACGTTCCCGACCGACCACGTGCTTTCCCGTCCTGGGTCACGCTTTGTCGCGGCAGAGTGCGCCATCGGGCATCGTTCAGGGAAAAGGAGCGTGTGGTCCAGGCGGTGGCAAGGGGCTGTCACGGTCGGGTTCTGGCGGGCGGGCGACGAATCGTCTTCAAATCGGTTCTAGCCCGCCCGCCAGGACACGAACGGGACAGCCCCCGGCCACTGCCACCAGTCCCAACTCAAGCCTCCCGCACACGACGCGAAGCTAAGAGCCGGGTCCAGGGGAGGCTTCTCCCCTGGCGGGTGCAGGGCGGAGCCCGCCGGGGGGTGCAGGGCGGAGCCCGCCGGGGTGCAGGGGCAGCGCCCCTGCCGGGTCTGGGCGGAGCCAAGTGACCTCAGGACGCCTTCGCGGCCTTCTTCTCCACGGCGGCCCAGTCTTTGACGCGAAGCTCAATGCTGGCCAGTCCGTTGTAGGTGTCCAGACGCGGCGTGAAGGCCAGGGTCAGCTTGCGACCGGTGACGTCGGCCCCGATCTCCTCGGCCATGCGCCAGGCCTTGGCGCGCAGCGTGACGGACGCGTCGGGGTCGCGCACTTCCAGAAGCACGTGGTTGGCCCCGAACACGCGGCGGGCCTTCACGTCCAGGGGCGGTGAGCTGAACACGGGTTCGGGGTTGCCGCAGCCGAAGGGTCCGAGCAGCGTGAGTTCCTTGAGGAGCTCCTGATGAATGTCCTTGAAGGAGAGTTCGCCGTCGAGGCGCAGCGTGGGCGACGGGGAGGCCGTACCGAGTTGGGCGGCCACGGCTTTCAAGAAGTCGGCGCGCAGGGCGTCGAGGTTTTCGGGCGCGAGACTTAAGCCTGCGGCCTGATGATGCCCGCCGAAACCAAGCAGGTGCTCCTGGCAGGTGGTGAGGGCGGCGTGCAGGTCCACCTCGGGGATGGAGCGCCCGGAGCCCTTAAGCTTGCCGTTGTCCGCTGTGATGATGAGCGTTGGCCGGTAGTGGGCGTCCACCACGCGCGAGGCCACGATGCCGATGACGCCCTGGTGCCAGTGCGGCGCGTGCAACACCATGGCGGGGTTGCCGGACTGGGCCTGAGCCTGGGCCAGGGCCTCGCCGGAGATGGCGTCCTCCTCGGCGCGGCGCTGGACGTTCAGTTCGTCGAGCGCCTTGGCCAGGGGGCGCGCGGTTTCCAGATCAGGAGCCAGGAGAAGATCCAGGGCATCGTCGGCGCGGTTGAGGCGGCCTGCGGCGTT
>WSYE01000044.1 GCA_009773665.1 Desulfovibrionaceae bacterium
CCTGGCCGATTTTTCAAAATACATCGAACTGACCGGTGGCGACCACGAGGTCTTTCACGCGCGAGGGCGTATGGAGCAGATCTGGGGCAATTTTGACCTAGCCATCGCGGACTACGACAAGGCGCTCGAACTCAAACCGGATGCATGGATATACTATGACTCTCGAGCCAGTGCCTGGCTAAAGAAATCGTCCCATGACAAGGCCTTGAACGATTATAACAAGGCTATCGAACTCCAACCAGGCAAGGCAGTCTTGTACTACCATCGAGGGCTTGTCCGTTTCACGAACCATCAGCGGGAACAAGCCATCGCTGACTTCACCAAATCGTTAGAGCTCAATCCGAACTACACAGAGGCATACTACCAACGCGCAGAGGTCTGGATGGCCAATGACAAACTTGACCAAGCGCTTGCCGACTTCAACGCATGCCTGGAGCTTGGCGGCAACAAAGTACTTGTGCTCCACTCTCGCGCGATGCTTTTTGACCGAAAGGGTGATCTCGTCAGGGCTCTTGCCGACTGCGACAAGATTCTGCAACTTGACCCGAAGAATAATGGCGCCAGCTACCTGCGAGCCAGCATCCTGAACAAGGATGGCGGCTTTGATCTGGCCATCGCCGAGCATACCCGGGCGCTCGAGCGTAATCCTGATGACCCGAGCCCGTATTTTTATCGCGGGCGCACCAAGGAAAAAAAAGGTGACATTGAAGGAGCCCTGACCGATTACGCCGAGATGATAAAACGGAACCCCAAATTCGTGGGCACGTACTACCGGCTTGCGTGGATTGAGATCGACAGGGGGCAGTTCGACCAGGCAATCGAGGATTGCAACACTATTCTTGAAATCGCGCCTAAGGCCGCGCACGCCTTTGCCTTGCGCTCTCAGGCCTGGAGGGAGAAAGGCCTGCTGGACAAAGCCGAAGCCGATCAAGCCATGGCCCGAAGTCTCGATACCTTCATAAAAATTCCCCTGCCGCGATGACTTTCAGGGGGTGATAACCATTCCTTTACACCCCCCAAATAAAGCCCGGCCCCCTCGCGGGGACCGGGCTTCTCCGATTCTATAAGTCCGGCGCTGCGCTGTCAGGCTATCCCTTCAGGCTCTCGATGCGGGCCTTCAGCTCTTCCAGCTTCTCCACCTTGCCGCGCAGCATCTCGTCCTTCTCGCGCTCCTTGGCAACCACCTCGGCGGGGGCCTTGGCCGTGAAGTCCTCGTTGGCCAGCTTGCGCCCCACGATCTCGGCTTCCTTGGAGGTTTTGGCCAACTCTTTATTGAGGCGCGCCAGCTCCGCGTCGAAGTCCACGGCTCCGGCCAGGGGCACGAACACCGCGTTGCCGCCAGCCGCCGCGCTGGCCGAGGCCTTGGGCGCGGTGACGTCGGGGCCTGCGGTGAAGCCGGACAGGCGCGCCATCTGCACGATCATGCGCTCGTTGGCGCGCAGCGTGGCCAGATCAGCGGCGTCGCCGGTGCGCACCATGCATTCCAGCTTCGCGCCAGGGCTGATGGACAGCTCGGAGCGGATGTTGCGCACGCTGACCACGATCTCCTGCAGGAGCGTCATCTGGGCCACGGCCTCGGGCTTGACGTGCTGGGGACGCGCTTCAGGGTAGAGCACCTTGGAAAGGTCCTTCTGCTCGTGGCCGGGCAGGTGGCTCCAGATCTCCTGGGTGACGAAGGGCATGATGGGGTGCATGAGGGTCAGCAGTTCGGACAAGACGGTCCACAGGCACTTCTGGGCAGTGGCCTTGACGGCCTCGTCCTCGCCGTTCAGGTCGGCCTTGGCCATCTCCAGGTACCAGTCGCAGAACTCCAGCCACAGGAAGGAGTACAGCCCCTGGGCGGCCTCGTTGAAGTGGTAGCCTTCGATGGCCTTGGCCGTGGACTGCTTCATCTCTTCCAGGCGGTGCAGAATCCAGGCGTGGTGCAGGGGTAGCTCGCCGTCCAGGGACGCGGCGGGGATGGTCTCGGGCAGGTTCATCATGCTGAACCGGGCCGCGTTCCAGAGCTTGTTGACGAAGTGGCGGTATCCCTCGATGCGGTCCTCGGAGAGCTTGATGTCGCGCCCCATGGCCGCGAAGGCGGTGAGGGTGAAGCGCAGGGCGTCGGTGCCGAACTTGTCGATCATCACCAGGGGGTCGATGACGTTGCCCGTGGACTTGGACATCTTCTTGCCCTCGGCGTCGCGCACCAGGGCGTGGATGTACACGTGCTTGAAGGGGACCTCATCCATGAAGTGCAGGCCCATCATCATCATGCGGGCCACCCAGAAGAACAGGATGTCGAAGCCCGTCACCAGCACCGAGGTGGGGTAGAAGGCCTTGAGCTCCTTGGTGCTGTCAGGCCAGCCCAGCGTGGAGAAGGGCCACAGGGCCGAGGAGAACCAGGTGTCCAGCACGTCGGGGTCGCGCTGGAGCGCGCCGCCGCAGGGGCAGGCGTCGGGGTCCTGGCGGCTGACGATCAGCTTGCCGCAGGTTTCGCAGGTCCAGGCCGGGATGCGGTGCCCCCACCAGATTTGGCGGGAGATGCACCAGTCTCGGATGTTGTCCAGCCAGTGGTAGTAGGTGGTGGTCCACTGCTCGGGGATGATCTGGGTCTTGCCGGTCTCTACGGCGGAGCGGGCCACGGCGGCCAGCGGCCCGGCCTTCACGAACCACTGGGGCGACACGTGCGGCTCCACCACGGTTTTGCAGCGGTAGCACTCGCCCACGGAGTGGTCGTGCTCTTCCACCTGCACCAGGAATCCGGCGGTCTTGAGGTCCTCCACCACGCGCTTGCGGCAGACTTCGCGCGAGAGGCCCTGGTAGGCTGGCCCGGCGGCCTCGTTCATGTTGCCTTCGCCGTCCATAACCTTGATGACTTCCAGGTTGTGGCGGCGGCCCAGGTCGAAGTCGTTCATGTCGTGGGCGGGAGTGACTTTCAGCGCGCCCGTGCCGAATTCGCGGTCCACGTAGGCGTCGGCGATCACCGGGATTGTCCGGTCAGTGAGCGGTAACTTGACGAATTTTCCAATGTAATCCTGGTACTTTTCGTCTTCCGGGTGCACCGCCACGGCAGAGTCGCCCAGCATGGTCTCGGGGCGGGTGGTGGCCACCACCAGCTCTCCCGAGCCGTCGGCCAGGGGGTAGCGGATCTGGTAGAGCGCGCCCTTCTTGGGGCTGTGCTCCACTTCCAGGTCGGCCAGCGCCGTCTGGCAGCGGGGGCACCAGTTGATGATGTAGTCGCCCTTGTAGATGAGTCCCTCTTCGTACAGGCGCACGAACACCTCGCGCACCGCCTTGGAGAGGCCCTCGTCCATGGTGAAGCGCTCGCGGGTCCAGTCAACGCTGGCCCCCATGCGCCTGATCTGGTTCAGTATGCGTCCGCCGTAATCCTTGCGCCATTCCCATACCCGCTCAACGAACTTCTCGCGGCCCATTTCGTGGCGCGAGGAACCCTCGGCAGCCAGGGCGCGCTCGACAACGTTCTGTGTGGCGATGCCTGCGTGGTCGGTGCCGGGAACCCACAGGACCTTGCGGCCCATCTGGCGCATGTGGCGGCAGAGAATGTCCTGCACGGTCAGGTTCAGGGCGTGCCCCATGTGCAGGGCCCCGGTGACGTTGGGCGGCGGGATGACTATGGAAAACGGCACACCCGGCGCGTCCGGGTCGGCGGTTCCGGCTCCGGTCTCGGCCCAGAAAGTAAGCCAGCGGGCTTCGACCTCTTCAGGTTCGTAGCCCTTGGCCAGTGTGGTCTCGGACATGGATGTCACTCCTTAGCGAACGCGGGCGCAATACCGTTTTTTGAGGCGGTTGTCACCAACGCCGCAGTGGGGGCGGCCAGGACTGTTGTCAGTGGCGAAGGGATGAGGCACAAGGGGCCATGGTTTTCATCCTGCTGGACGAGGCTCACCTGTGGGGCGTGCTGCTCATCCGCGCCCTGAGCGCGTGGGGGATGCCAGCCCGCATTGTGCGCGCCCATGAGCTGGCCAGGGGGCTCCTGGAGGCCGAGCCTCCCGCTGCCCTGGTGACGCCCGGCGGCTTCGCCAGCCGAAAGGCGGCCAGCCTGGGCCAGTCGGGTCTCACGGTCATCCAGGCTTATGTGCACCAGGGCGGATCGTACCTGGGTATCTGCGGCGGCGCGGGTCTCGGGCTGACGGTGCCGGGCGGGCTCGGGCTGTGCCCCTGGACGCGCGCGCCTTTCGAGCATCGTTTGCAACATTTCGCCAGCGGCAACGTTTCGCTTGTGCCCATGGATGGCCCGTACACACCTGCGGGCATGGCCATGGACCAGCGCCCCCTGGCTCCTGTGTGGTGGCCCGCCGCATTCCGCCCTCAAGGCGGCGATGTGCAGGTGGTGGCTGCCTACGGCCAGCCCGGCCCCGGCTTCATGATGGCCGACATCCCCCTGTCCATGGTGCCGGTGCAGGCCCTGGACGACTGGGAGGCGCTGTACGGCGTGCGCCTGGCCCCTGCGTTCTCCGAGGGCGACCCGTGCATCGTGGCCGGACGCTTCGGGCAGGGGCGCTACGTGCTCTCGCACGCCCACCTGGAGACGCCTGGCGCGCCCGAGGCCAACGCCTGGCTCGCGCACATTCTGGGTGAACTGACCGGCGACGGCGTGGCCTTCGGCGAGGTCCCCGGCTGGGTGATCGGCCAAGGAAACCCTACGGAGCCCGTCTGGGACGACCCGGCCCTGAAACACGCCATGGACCTGATGCTTGGCGCGGTGGACCTGGGGATCTCCCACGGCCTGCTCAGCTGGCGCGAACCCTGGCTCCTGGGGTGGCGTCAGGGCTTGCCCGGAGCGCAGCTCTCGGGCATTCTGGCCATGCTGGACCAGACCCTGCGCCTTGAGCCCTCACGGGAATGCCTGAAATTTTTCGAGCGCCGCAGGCAGGAGTTCAGCCGCATGATGGAGCTTCTGGCCACGGGTCTTTCCGGCTATCTGCTGGCGGAGCGCCTGGCCCTGACGCTTTCGCGCGTGGACCCGGAGGCGGTGCCGGAGCGCGGCCTGCGTGAAGCCCGCCTGAACCTGTTCGGCCCGCCGCCCGGCGCGGGGGGAAGTTCGGGCGGCCTGTGCGGGCGGGTTCTCGGGGTGCTGGAGGAGTGCATCGCACTGACCGGAAAAGAGGGGATATCCGCATGGCAGTGTTGAAACTGGTCGTTGGATTTCTGGCCTTGGTGTGGATTGCTGCGGTTGCATACCTGTACCTCGCGCAGGACTCCATCCTCTATCAGCCGCGCCCCATGGACGCCATGCTGGAGACCTTGCTCATGCAGGACGTGTCGGGTCTGGAGGTCTTCCTGGTGGCCACCAAGGACGGGCAGTCGCTGTCCGGATGGTACCTGCCCAGGCGGCTGGGACGCGGCATTGCGCCCGCCCTGGTGTACTTCGGCGGCAACGCCGAGGACGCGGCGGATTTCATGAAACAGGCCAAAAGCTTCCCGGACGTGTCCATCGTGGCCGTGAACTACCGGGGGTTCGGGCGCTCCACGGGCACACCGGGCGAAGCGGCCCTGAAAGACGACGCGCTGGCCGTCTACGACCAAGCCGTGGCCGAGACGGGCCGCGCGGCCTTCGTCATGGGGCGCAGCCTGGGGTCGGGCATGGCCGTGCACGTTGCCGCGAACCGGGAAGTGCTCGGCGCGGTGTTGATCACTCCCTACGACTCCATCCTGGCCGTGGCCAAGGAGCATTATCATTTTCTGCCGGTGTCCTGGCTGCTGCGCGACAGCTACGACTCCCTTCCCGACGCAGCAAAAGCCCTGGCCCCGGCCTTGGTGATCGCCGCCAACCTGGACGGCACGGTCTCGCCGGAGCGGGCGCGCGCCCTGCACGACGCCTGGAAAGGCCCCAAGCGGTTCCTGAGCGTGCCTGGCGCGGGGCATAACGACATCACCCAATATCCGACGTATCAAACGACCACGGTGAATTTCCTCAAGGAGCATCTGAAGTAGGACGCTTGTGGCGGCCTGCTTTATGAAAAATGGAGAATCCGATCATGAAATCGCGTTTCCAGTCCATCAGGGTCGCTGCGGCGGCCGCAATCGTACTTGGCTTGTGCCTTGTGCAGGCCGCACCCTCATTGGCGCAGGCCACCAGCGCAAGCGGGCAGACCCAGACCCAGAATCAGGTGACGCAGCAGAACCTGCCCCCTGCGTCCACTTGCTTCAACTGTGATTGCAACACCCAGGACTTCGCCTGCCGGACCGCCTGCACCGCCATCACCGACTTCACGCGCCGTCAGCAGTGCGAGGCGTCCTGCGGCCAGACCCAGGCAAGCTGCCTGGCCAATGCCCAGCGGTTGCAGCGCGCCCAGGACGAGCAGCGCAATCTGACCCAGCAGAGCACCGCCAGCGGGCGCACCAACTAGTGTCACATTCCTGGAGGACATGAGCGGCGGCCAAATGGAAAGGTCAATAATTACAGCTTATTGTATTTACAGTAAACTGGTGTTTCTTTTGGGTCTCCACATAAGAACCTGAATCCAAAGGGCTCTCATTGCATGGTGGCTGCGGCAAAGTGGAGGGTTCTGTAAGGTGGTGGTCGTGGTTCCGGAAACTTGCCATTTGACGGCGAAAGTCGTTGAGCCAGAATATCAACCACACTGCCTTTCAGCCGATCCCTGCTAAGGAAATGTGCTGTTTCGGCTGTCTTCGTTCGTGTCGGGCCAGTGGGAAGATCGTACTAGGGCGGCACGCCACTGGGTACTGGGTTGCATTGGGAGCCCCCTTTTCTGCCATGGCGAGGACGATTGGATTAAGTGAAATCGTACAAATGTTTTTGAATCGATATGACCAGAGAAGGGCTAAGCACTTTTCCATATGCCAAGCTCGGGAAGCAAGATGGGGTATGGAGTCGAAGAAAACAGTCCGGTAAGGCTAATAAAATGCATTGCCTTGGCTGGCTTAACTGACCAGAAACGAAATAGGATAATCCGGGCTGAACCATAGCTGGCCGGAACCATGTAAAATAATTTTCAAATAAACGACATGATAGTTCGGCGCGAAAGAGAATTCTTTCCTGGCGTCGAGAAAACCTTTCTTGTCGTCGTCCGGCAGTCCTTCATATATGTAGGTAGGATAATATGTTGAGTTATCTGTGGACCATTCCACAGTTATCAAGTTCCCGTCCCCAATGTGCTTGACCAATGGCGCCAGGGCAACCCGGATAGAACGCATTGTACTTGCTGATTCAATTTTAAAGATGAGCACAGATTCTTGACTTGCTTCGTGTTTCGTGAATGAAAATGCATTGTACGCTGCAGACACGTATGAGCCCGTGATCTTCTCCAGTTTCAGACTAAGACCATCACGCAAAATAATCTCGTCGGTAGGCACGGTAAACTTGACCAGTTTCCCCTCAAGTGGCGTGCAAACCTTGGTTGAGCCCGCGTTAGCGTTTACAGTGTAGGAATCATAGAGGTTCCAATAGAATGAGGGAGCCACAAAAGATGATCCCACTACAACGGCATCGTACTTCCTGTCTCGAATATCTTTGAACAACTGTGATTCGCTGCCTTTCCATAGTTTTGCCTGCTCGAAAAAGGAGAGGTCAAAGCCATCGAAAAAGGTAAACTTTACTCGGTCAGCCATTTTCAACACTGCGGAACCTGCTTCAGAATTAATCAGCACATTGCGATAGCCACCAGCTTCTAAAACATCAGGAAGCATGGTTACGGTTTCATTTTGTGCTTTAGGCTCCCCAAATTTAGACATAAGGCTCGAGTAGCTTGGAGTAAAGGTGAGAAGGAGGAGCAATAATGGCCCAGTTTGCAGAACCAGACGTTTGTTATCAGTACGAAATTCACCCAAATAGCAGCCAACTCTGGTATACATCAACGCGAGAATTCCCCAATAATAGTTGTCTGCAGCACCCCAGTGCATGAGCAGGCGGACAACGAACGGTATGTGAACAAGAATCATCCAGTTTAACGGATGAAATTTTTTACGGATAACATCATGTACGATGATCACCAGGGTTAAGAGCAGTATGCCAGCATTTGTCGTTGCGAAGCTAATCAGTCGTGGTTCCGCGTTTGACCAGTTCGACACGGATGTGTTTTTTGCCATCGCAAGGGGATACAGGAGCACATGGGTCAGAAATCCTCCTTCCGTGCAATACTGAATGCCAGCAAATATAGCAGCGCAGATCGCGCCGGATAAAAGCAAGAGCGCGAGAGATTTCCGCCAAGAAGCCCATGAAATGATCCACGTAGACACGCATCCAATCAAAATTGCTGCCACTTGCTGTTTGATGAACACGCTCACGCCGAGTAAGGCTGCTGCTGCATACTGCCATCTACTGCCTTGCTTCCTGTTGAAAAACAGATACGCCCCGGACAGCGCAAAAGCCCAGGCCAGGAGATCAGGCCTGACATAGGCGACGGAAATTGTCATTGCGGGATTTGATAGATAGCCGACAACTGCGAAAGCGCCTGCCAACACTGCACGCGACTCGCTATATGCCCAGAGCAGTATTGTGCTGCAGATAATTACGAGAGATATTCCGTTTACGACAAGAGCTGATGTGAATGTGTTATTTAGCGCAAAGTCGATTGCAGCCGCAAAAAAGTAGTAGACTGGGGTGTAAATGCTAACCAAATATTGGTTGTTGTTGTTTGTTGGGTAAATGTTAATGCCGCTTTTAAAGAGCCAGATCTTCACAACCTGGGCTCCGTCAACTACTAAATTCTGGCATTCCTTGTAGTCTATTTTAATTAAACTTGTTACTGCATATGTTGCGGATACAACAAAAAGAACAGCTGCTAGTGTCAGGAGTGAAATTGAAGTCCATTTTTGCGCCGTATGGAGCGCCTTTACTCGTATGTTCAGAAAGACAAAAGTCGCGCAGGACAGGCCTATCAAGCCAACGTTAGTTCCAAACAGGGGGTGTGAAGAAGACCAATAATAGAAAAACGCCCCTAAAGTACAGCAAGCAACGAGAGATAACAGGCGCACGACGATGCGAACCGGACTCACGACTTGTTGCCCCATGTGGAGTCCATCGCAGTGCATTGCTGGCCCCGTATTCCTCGGACATAATACTGCCCGCCGAGAGGCAACCACGCAAGCCACGGTTCAAGAGAGGCAAGATGCGATACTAAAGGGGGAAAGAATGTGGTGTAGCCGTGTGCCGACAGGGTGAAACGACTGCGGACCAGTGAAAGTGACTCCGCCATAGGGAGCAGGACCGCGTTTCGGTCCAGTGGACAGTTCTTTACAACGCGCCTGACCAGCGGATTGTAAGGATTGTGTTCGAAGACGATGATCGATCCACCGGGCTGTACCATCTCGTAGATCGTGTCAATCACACGGTCTCGTTCATCCGGAACCACGTGGTGAAGGACGTTTGGGACCACCACCACATCAAAACCTCCCTTTATCGGAGGTTCTTCAGACAGTGAAAAAAAATGGACACCAGGGTTGTTGGCTCGCGCAATCGAAAGGGATTCTAGCGAAAGATCACAGCCCGCAATTATTGCCTGGGGAAACGCCAGCCGCAGCTGAGCCACGTTGCTGCCTATGCCGCAGCCGAATTCCAGCACAGATCCGACTGTTCCGCCGATCATTTTCCGTACGAGACGTGACTTAGCCCGAGCATAATAGTCGAGGTCTTTGCCCAAATATCCAAGACTTTGCTTGCGAATTTCGTCGTAATTAGCGGCATACTCATCGAATTCCGGACGACTCATCTGGATGTACCTCGTAGTGGGCGCGGCTTGGGCAGGTGCACGGGCCGAAAGATCTGTCAGAGCAAAGCCGCGTCGAGGTTTTGCTGCAAAGAGCGGGGGTTGAATTTCAAGTCCTTTTGAGAAGACCGAATATCCGCACATTTAGGACAGCGCAACCTTGGAATCTGGTCGGACACCAAGGGGGGGCGCTTGAGCCCGAGCAGACGAAAAAAAAGCGCCGCAAGGCGAAGCAGGGCGAGTGGCACAGGGACAAATAATGCCTTACGACCATTGTGGAACGCGATTTTTTCCGCAATCTCCCGGTATGTAAATTCCTGTGGGCCGGCCAAAGTGTATATTTGGCCAATCCCGTTCCCCGTGGTCAGTGTGCATGTGAACGCGTTGATCACGTCATCCACATGGACCGGCGCGAGCAGATGATTCCCGCGGCCCGGCAGGAGGATGACG
>WSYE01000045.1 GCA_009773665.1 Desulfovibrionaceae bacterium
CGCCCAGGCCCCGCACGAGGGCGAGGCCGAGCCGGTCTACGCCGGAACCTGCCTGCGCCTCACCCCCGAGGAACGCAGCGCGCGCCAGGAGCGCGGGCGCGGCGCGGCGCTTCGCCTGCTGGTGCCCAGTACACACATCTCATTCACTGACATTGTGCTCGGGCCGCAGTCGCAGGAGCTGGCCGAGCAGTGCGGCGACTTTGTGCTGCGCCGCTCCGACGGCGTCCATGCCTACCAACTGGCCGTGGTGGCCGACGATGCCGACCAGCAGATCACCGAGGTGGTGCGCGGGGCAGACCTTTTGAGCTCCACGGCGCGCCAGATTCATCTGTTCCATACTTTCGGCTGGCGCGCACCGGACTACGCCCACGTCCCCCTGTTGGTGGACCCGGACGGCAGGCGGCTCTCCAAGCGCCGGGGCGACGTGGACCTGGGCCAGCTGCGAGACGCCGGGGCCTCCCCCGAGGCCATCGTGGGCTATCTGGCATGGAAGGCCGGGCTTCTGGACGCGCCGCGCCGCGCTGCGCCCCAGGACCTGGTGGACGGATTTTGCTTCGCGCCGCTGCCCGCCGGGCCGCTGGTGGTGGAGCACAACTGGATGGAGGTGGTTGGGTGATGCAGGGTCTTTTGTCGCGGCTGTCCGTCCTGCGGGCGGCCTGGGTGATGACGGCGGTTCTCGGGCTCGTGCTGGCCGGGCAGGACGGCGTGGCGCTGGCCGCCAAAAAGAGCGAAAAGAAGAAGCCGCAGGCCACGGGTGAGCCCATCGACGTCACCGCTCCTTCAAAGCTCTGCTACAAGCTGAGCCACGGCAGGCTCTTCCATCGCTGTGAGCCGCAGAGCCTGCCCTACGGACGCTGCCGCGTGGGCAATTCCTGCTGCCGGGGGAACTACGAGCTTTCGCCCATCGGCTGGTACAAGTGCGAGGACCAGAACGGGCATGTTACGGCCAAGCCCACCGCGCCCGCCATCCTCATCCTGGGGGACAATTCCAAACACCGCATGGATACGGGCCACGTGTTCGTGGTGGAGAAGGTCCGCGACCTGGGAGGCGGCCACTGGGATCTGGTGCTCTCCCACACCAATTACGACCGCAGGTGTTCCATCGAGACCGACGTGCAGGCCGTGTACGACGAGAAGGGCAAGCTCCTGACCATGAAGACCGGTCACTGGAGCGTCTGGGGCAGGAACCTCAAGGCTCTGGGGTTCATCCTGAAATAGACTGTCCAGAGCATCTTCGGCCCGCTTCTGCCTGAACCGCAGGGCGCGTCCGGGCCTGAATTCCGGAACTGTCCGAGAACCGTGCCCAATAAGGGCCTGTGTGGGGAGCCGCCCATGACCGATGCCAGCGCCGACAAGCGCGCCGCCTTCTCCAGCCGCATGACCGACATCCTGAATCTCTCCGCGCTCGGCACGGCCATGTGTCTGGGCTACCGGGCCGGTCTGTTCGAAGCTCTTGACGATCTGGCTGAGCCCGCCCGTTGCGCCGAGGTGGCGCGCGCCGCCGGGCTGGCCGAGCGCCCGGTGCGCGAGTGGCTGGCCGTGATGGTCTGCGGCGGCGTGGTGGAGTTATCCGAGTCGCCCCAGGGCGAGGACCTGTTCCTGCTGCCGCGCGAGCACGCGGATTTCCTGACCCTGCGCGCCGGAAGCGACAACATCGGTGTGTACACGCAAGAGCTGCCGCTCCTCACCCGTTGCGCCCTGGACGAGGTGCAGCAGGGCATGGCCACCGGCGCGGGCGTGCCCTACGACCGCTACCCGCCCTTCCAGGACTGGATGGGGCAGGTGGCCGCCACGAAACACCGGCAGGTGTTGGTGGACGTGTTCCTGCCTTCCGTGGCCGACGGCGAGATGGTGCGGCGGCTCACGCGCGGCGTCCGGGTGCTGGACGTGGGGTGTTCCGAGGGGCTGGTGTCGCTGCTGATGGCGGCGGCCTTCCCCCGCAGCGAGTTCCTGGGCATCGACATCTCGGAAGCTTCCGTTGCGCTGGCTCGGGCCGAGGCCGTGCGCCTGGGGCTAATAAACGCGCGCTTCGAAGTGTGCGACGCGGCAAGTCTGGGCGTTGACTCCGACTGCGCAGGCCATATCGGACGCTTCGACTACATCACCGCCTTCGACTCCGTGCATGATCAGACCCGCCCCCTGGAGGTGCTGCGCGGCGCCCGGGCCGTGCTGGCCGAGGGCGGCATGTTCTCCATGGTGGACATCAAGGCCGAGACGCCCCTGGCCGGGAACGTCGGCCATCCCATGGGCGCGTTCCTGTACACGGTCAGCCTGATGCACTGCATGCAGGTGGGGCTGGTGGACGGCGGGGCCGGGCTCGGCACCATGTGGGGCAGGCAGAAGGCCCTGGACATGCTGGAAGAGGCCGGATTTGACGCTGTTGAAGTGTGCGAAATCCCCACGGACGCGTTCAATACGCATTATTTGTGCAGGTGAGATGAAATGCCTGACGCATGGGGAATGCAACCGGAACAATCAGTTGTTCGTTTGTAGTCTTGTTGGACACGATATGACAGGCAGGGACGGATGTTCCGGCAACGGCAGGTATGATGGATTCTCTCTTTGATTTTTTCATGCTCAAGAAAATTGTTTCATTGTTCATCTATCCGTATTCCCTGGCGCTTATTCTCGTGGCTGCGGGGGTCGCGTGCATCTGTCTGGGGAGGCGGGTCAGGCTCGGCAAGTGGCTGGCTGCGGTCGGCGTGGTGTTCCTGATCGTCCAGTCCGTGCCGTACGTGCCCAATGAGTGCCTGCGGCGGCTTGAGTATGAATATCCTGCGGTGCTCAAAGAGACTGCGGTTCCAGGCGGCGCGAAATGGATTGTGGTGCTGAGCGGCTCGTCGATCAACAATACATACGTCCCGGTGACCAGCCGCAACTCAGGCGACACGCTCCACCGCGTGGTGGAGGGGGTGGTGCTGGCCAACCGGTTCCCGGAGACGAAACTGCTGGTATCTGGCGGCGGCTATGTGGAGAACGGGCCTGCGGCACATGTTATGGCCGAGATGGCGCGGGATTTGGGTATAGCGCCGGAGCGTATCGTCATGGAGCCGGAGTCCAGGGATACGGAGGATCAGGCCAGGATTGTCGCTGGGATGGTCGGCGGCGACAGGGTCCTGCTGGTGACGTCCGCGCTGCATATGCCCAGGTCCATGATGCTGTTTGAGGACTATGGGGTGGACGCGGTGGCAGCGCCTACGGCGCATATCTCCACCACGCACCCGCAGACGAAGAATCTGCTGTTCCCCTCGGCGTCAGGGGCGGTGCTGTCCGGGGCGTGCGCCCATGAGTTGATTGGGATGGCGTGGTTTAAGATGAAGAATGTGTTCAAGTAGGGGTAGTTATTTGCCGTGCTTGAAACAGAAACTGCGTCGAAAGAGTAGCGAGAAGCTGGCAGTAGTAACTCTTTGTCGAACGTCGCCTGTAAAGTGTTGTGTTTACTTTTTCTCGTCTTTAAGTAGGGAGTTAAGGGATATTGAAGTCGAGTTGTTGGCTTTTCCCGGTGCGTCTCCAAATGCAGAGCCGATGTCAGCGTTCCAAATCTCAAAAGCTTTCATTAACTTTTCAAGGTCGTCGAGTCTGATTTTGTTGATGAGGGTATCAGAAATTCCTGAATAAAGAATCCGCTGTGTAATAGTTTGCTGTAGTCCATGCAATAACGTTGCATATGTACTTGCGTTCTTTAGTAATGGGTCGCAGGGGGTGATGTCAGGAATTTGGACATCCGGTAGTCCATGGATTTTTCTAACTTTTACGATCTCTTTATTGAGTTCTGGAAGTGTAGTTGTATTTATGGTGCCACCATTTAATCCCGTGAGATATTTCGATAGGTTAAAATAATTAGAAAAATAAGCTGTTGTGTTTGGGTTTATATTGCAAATTGATCCTGTATCTTCGACTTTCGATATCAAGAATTTTAGGAATTTAGTGGCGTGTTTCCTTTTTAAGAAGCGAGCTGACTGGTCGATGGCGGATTTAGAAAATTTATAAAATACAATTATTGTCGTTGTTAAAAATGCAGTGAGAAGGGATGTGCGCATTATGTAAAGCAGTATGACAGAGACGTTGTCTTTTGCTGATTCAAGATCTTTAATATTTTCAATAGTGCTCGCAAAGAGAGAGAATGTTAACGTTCCGCTCACTACTACAACAAGAATAGTGAAGCAGAAAAGCAATATTCCAAGTGTGTTGTATCTGAGTATTGATCGGTCAAGGCTTCGTTGAAGATTATCCAGGCCTCTTCTGTCGCAGTCTGCGTCGCCATATTGATATTCAATGCTGAGCTTTGAAAGGAAAAAATATGACAAGATTGTTGACAAAAGGAATGCGACGACCATTAGAGCTGTCTGTGCGGAGCGTTCTATAACGATGGATTGGAAAATCGCTTTGTAGGAATCGATGTAATTTGTGTTGTTGATGGTTGTTGCACTAGTTGTGTTGATGTTCGCCGGAGGGGGTGTGTGTGTTTGGATGGTTTGTGTAGTTTTGTTTCCATCTGTAGTCGACACTATTGATGTATCCGGGTGCCTTCTCGTAACTGTGTTTCTCTTTTTTGTATTATCAGGTGGGGGGGTGTTTTTTGTGGTGTGTTGTTAATATTACTCTGTATGTCTTTTAGGGCTTCAGGGTTGATGCTTGATGATTTGAACAAAAGGCCTATATTTAAAGATTTTAGTAGGCCGGAGCTGAATGTTGTTTGTCTGTCTGGTGTGGAATCGAGTACGATTGGCTTCGATGTCAGGTGTCTGTACTTTGAGTTAGTGTATTCAGAGTATGCTGTTAATGTTGTTCCAAAAAGTTCTGAAATGTTAAATGTAAAATAGATGGATGCTAGTGATGATAGTAATGCAAGGATGCAAAGGGGTGCTAACGCTAAATAACGTTTCATTTTCAACCAAAATGTCTGATTCATATGTATGGTTTTTTTGTGGGTGCGGTCAGTAGCGCTGGTGTGCTCTGGCTTCTGTGGTTTCCCATTGTTTCATGTTCTTTTGTTCAAATATAATTGTTGTCATATTTAGTCAACCGCAAGGCCGGTTTGAGATGTGCGTATTTTGTTCTAGCTTTTGTCAACATACCCCGTCGGGTCCTTCACCCCCGCCTCTTCAAATCCCTTCTTCCTGAGCAAGCACGAATCACACCTCCCGCACGCCAGCCCGTCCGCGCTCGGATCGTAGCAGCTGTGGGTCAGCCCGTAATCCACCCCCAGCTTCAGCCCTTCCAGAATGATCCGCGCCTTGTCCCAGTGCATCAGCGGCGCGTGGATCTTCATCTTCAGCCGTCCTTCGACGGCTTCTTTAATGGCCAAGTTCGCCATATTCTCGAACGCGGCCACGAACTCCGGGCGGCAATCCGGATACCCTGAATAGTCCAGCGCGTTCACGCCGATGAAGATGTCCGCCGAGGGCAGCACCTCCGCCCAGGCCAGCGCCAGCGACAAAAATACCGTGTTCCTGGCCGGGACGTAGGTCACGGGGATTTCGTCCTCCATCATGCTCACGTCCCGGTCTTTGGGCACGTCGATCTCGGCTGTCAGCGCGGACCCACCGATCTTCCCAAGCGGGACGTCCAGAATCAGATGCCCGGCAGCGCCCAGATGCTTGGCCACGCGCCGCGCGGCGTCCAGCTCCACCTCGTGGCGCTGTCCGTAGCGGAAGCTCAGGGCGTAGGCGTTGTATCCCTGCGATTTGGCGATGGCCAGACAGGTGGAGGAGTCCAAGCCTCCGGAGAACAGGACAACGGCGTTCTTCACGATGAAACCTCGATTATGATGTCAGACCCCGCGCGTTTCGGGGTCCCAGATGAGCTTGTGGATTTGCAGCCCCAGGCGGATGGGCAGGCGCTCTTCGAGAATCCAGCCCACCAGCTCGGCAGGCGGCAGCTGGGCCAGCACGGGCGAGAAGTGGATGTGGCGCGTCTGCGGCAGGATGCGCCGCACGATGCCTGCGGCGTAGTCGAAGTCCTGGCGGTCGGCGATGACGAATTTCAGCTCGTCCTTTTCGCGCAGCCGCTCCAGGTTGCTCCACTCGGTAGAGGTGTGCATGCCGCTGGACGGACATTTGATGTCCACGATGGCGGTCACGCGGCTGTCCAGCACGTCCACGGGGAACGTGCCATTGGTCTCCACCAGCACCTCGTAGCCGTGCTCCAGGAACTTCTTGGCCAGAAGCGGCGTCTCGCGCTGGGCCAGGGGCTCGCCGCCCGTGATTTCCACCAGTCGGCAGCGGTGCCGGGACACGGCCCACAGCACGTCTTTTCGGCTCATGGCCTTGCCGTCACCCCAGGAATAGCTGGTGTCGCACCAGGAGCAGCGCAGGTTGCAACCCGCAAGGCGCACGAAGGTGCAGGGACGTCCTGCGTGCGAGGACTCCCCCTGGATGGAATGAAAAATCTCCGTGACGATTACCGGCATCCGCCCACCATTTGACGCAAGATGGACGAAAGCCTAATCCAGATGGGGCGCGGCGTCAAAAGATGCCGCCGCAAGGAGCAAGCAATGAGCGTACAAGACGACGTGTCCGCGCTGACCCACCTGGGCCAGGCCGGGACCGCCTACCCCGAGCGCGTGGAGCCGGGGCTTATCGAAACCTTCCCCAACCGCTTCCCGGAGCGTGAATACCAGATCACCTTCGAGACCGAGGAGTTCACCAGCCTCTGCCCCATGACCGGCCAGCCCGACTTCGGCACCATAACCATCACCTATGTGCCGGGCGAACGCTGCATCGAGTCCAAGTCGCTGAAGCTGTACCTGTTCAGCTACCGGGGTGAGCCGAGCTTCATGGAGACCCTGACCAACCGCATCCTGGACGACCTGTCCTCGGCCTGCAAGCCGCGCCGGATGATGGTCACGGGGAATTTCCGCCCGCGCGGCGGCATCGGCATCGTGGTGGAGGCCCTCTACGAGGCGGAGTAGCCTATGCTGCTGCCACGCGCCTTATGTGTGAAATTCCGGGAGATGCGTTCCTGGAACAGGTGCAATGATGTTGGCGCGTTGGCGTGTGGCGCGGTTGGCGTGCCGCGTGGTCGCTTGCAACGAGCTTCCGTGACTGGCCGAACAAATCAGATTGTTTCCTGATAGATGTCTGAAAAAGGGGTATTACGGAAACGTCCCCGACTTTCCGGCTAATTCCTCCCGAAACACTTCCATAGGCCGGGGTGAGGTGTTATCCTGTCAGGACGCTATACAAAGCGCACACCCAACGAGGAGAACTGCAATGTGGGAATATACCGATAAGGTGCGTGAGCACTTCATAAACCCGAAGAATGTCGGGGAAATAGCTGATGCATCCTGCGTGGGCGAGGTTGGTTCGCTGGCCTGCGGCGACGCCCTGAAGCTCTTCCTGAAGGTCGACGAGAACGACCGCATCGTGGACGCCAAGTTCCAGACGTTCGGCTGCGCCAGCGCCATCGCGTCCTCCTCGGCTCTGACCGAGATGATCAAAGGCAAGACCGTGGACGAGGCCATGGACGTCTCCAACCAGGACATCGCCGAGTTCCTGGGCGGCCTGCCCAAGGAGAAGATGCACTGCTCCGTGATGGGCAAGGAGGCCCTGGAGGCCGCCGTGGCCAACCTGCGCGGCCTGCCCATGGCTCCGCACGAGGAAGGAGAGGTCGTCTGCGAATGCTTCGGCGTAACAGACACCACCATCCGCAAGGCCATCGCCGAGAACAACCTGAAGACCGTCGAGGAAATCACCGATTTCACCAAGGCGGGCGGCGGCTGCGGCAAGTGCCTGGACAAACTGGCGGACCTCCTGGCCGAGTCCAAGGGCGGCCTGAAGCCTTTGCAGCCCGTTGCACCCGCGCGCCCAACCGGCCTTACCAACCTGCAGCGCATGAAGCTCATCTCCAAGATCATCGACGAGGAGATAAGCCCCAGCCTGCAAAAGGACGGCGGCAACATCGAGCTGGTGGACGTGGACGGCAAGACCGTGCTGGTGCAGCTGCGCGGGGCGTGCTCCTCGTGCAAGTCCAGCCAGCTGACGCTCAAGCAGTTCGTGGAAAAGCGCCTGCGTGACGCCGTGGACCCCGATCTGGTCGTGGAGGAGGTGCGCTAGCATGCCCGTCATCTACATGGACAACAACGCCACCACCAAAGTGGACCCGGCGGTGCTTGAGGAGATGCTGCCCTACTTCTCCGAGCAGTACGGCAACCCTTCCAGCATGCACATGTTCGGCGGCATGGTGGGGCGCAAGCTGAGCGAGGCCCGCGAACGCGTGGCCGCCTCCTTCGGCTGCCAGCCCGGCGAGATCATCTTCAACGCCTGCGGCACCGAGGGCGACAACACCGCCATCCGTTCAGCCCTGGCCTCGCAGCCGGACAAGCGCCACATCATCACCACCCGCGTGGAACATCCTGCCGTCCTGAACCTGGTCAAGCACCTGGAGCGCAAAGGCTACGAGGCCACCTACCTCGGCGTGGACGAGCAGGGACGCCTGGACCTGGAAGAGCTGCGCGACGCCATCCGCCATGACACCGCGCTCATCTCCGTGATGTTCGCCAACAACGAGACCGGCGTCATCTTCCCCATCAAGGAGATCGCCGAGATCGCCAAGGAGCGCGGCGTGCTCATGCACACCGACGCCGTGCAGGTGCTGGGCAAGGTCCCCTTCGACCTGAAGGACATCCCCGTGGACTTCCTGGCCGTGTCCGGCCACAAGGTCCACGCGCCCAAGGGTGTCGGGGCCATGTTCGTGCGCAAAGGCGTGCAGTTCCGCCCCTTCATGATGGGCGGGCACCAGGAGCATGGACGCCGCGCCGGAACCGAGAACACCACCGGCATCATCGGCCTGGGCAAGGCTTGTGAGCTGGCCATGGGCAACGTGACTCACGAGAACACCGTGGTGCGTGCGCTTCGCGACAAGCTCGAGAAGAAGCTCATCGAGGCCGTGCCCGACACGCGCATCAACGGCGTGGTGGATTCCCGTCTGCCCAACACCACCAGTCTGGCCTTCCAGTTCGTGGAGGGCGAGTCGATCCTGCTGATGCTGGACGCCTTCGGGGTCTGCGCCAGCTCCGGCTCGGCCTGCACTTCCGGGTCGCTGGAGCCGTCGCACGTGCTGCGCGCCATGGGGGTGCCGTTCACCTACGCGCACGGCTCCATCCGGTTCAGCCTGTCACGCTTCAACACCGAGGCCGACGTCGATCTGGTGGTGGCTGAACTGCCCAAGATTATCCATCGCCTCAGGGAGATTTCGCCCTTCAAGAGGACCGAAGGCGAAGCTCCGGCGTGTACTTGCTAGGAAATGCCTCCGGCGGCCAGAGAGGAAACTTTTTGAAAAAAGTTTCCTCTCTGGACTCTCCTTCAAAAACTTTTAAGTAGCTTCGCATTCCAGCGCGGCAGTATGCAGTTTCGGGGAGCCGGAGAGTTGTCACTGTCGGGTCCTTCGAAGCGGCGGCAAACGCGGCAGAATGCAGTGTCGACGGCGGCCGGGGCTGGATGTTGTAACGGTCGCGGCATGCGCGGTGGGCGACGAATCGTCTTCAAATCGGTTCAGCCCGCCGCGCATGCCGCGAACGGGACAGCCTCCAGCCCCCGGCCAGAGCCTGGCCAAAGTCGTCGCAACAGACCGCGAAGCTAACTGAGGGTCCAGGGGGATCATCCCCCTGGCGGGTGCAGGGCGGAGCCCGCCGGGGTGCGGGGCAGCGCCCCGCCATAATCTTCCAGTCCAGTGAGATTCCATGACCACTCCAGACCATCCCACTTGCGCCGCCTGCCCCTACGACTGGAGCGTCCGCTTCTGCCGCACCGGCAAGGGCAAGGCTCCGGCCAACTGCCCGTCCATCCGGCTGCGGGACGTGTCCGAGCGCGCCACAGAGGCGACCCTTTCCGACGAGAACCTGGAGTTCGCCCGGCAGGCGTCCGTGCAGGAATCCGTGGGCTACGGCGGGCGCGAGCAGGGCTACGCGGCAGTCAGGCCCGTGAAGCCGCGCATCGTGGAGATCGTGGAGTTTGCGCGGCGCATGGGGTACAAGCGCCTTGGGCTGGCTTTCTGCATCGGCCTGCGCAAGGAAGCCGCTGTAGTGCAGGAAATTTTCGAGACCAACGGCTTCGACACGGTATCCGTGGCCTGCAAGGCCGGGGCCGTGCCCAAATCGGACCTGGGGCTAATGGCCTGCGATCAGGTGGACACCGGCGCTGCGCACGAGTCCATGTGCAATCCTGTGTTCCAGGCCGAGGCCCTGAACGCCTCGGACGTGGATTTCAACGTGCTGCTCGGGCTGTGCGTGGGGCATGACTCGCTGGTGCTGAAATACGCGCAGGCTCCGTGTACCGTGCTGGCCGTGAAGGACAGGCTGCTCGGCCACAACCCCCTGGCCGCCGTGCAGCATTACGACGGCTATTACCGGTATCTGAAAAAGGCTCTGGAATAGGCGGACCCGATGCTGCACATAACCTGCGGCGACTTCGCGGCGGATGAACTCAGGCGTGCGGGCGTGGCGGAAGCGGCGCTGCCCTGGCGGGACGTGCTGCACGAAGGCCCGGTGCCCTCGGACGTCACCGGACGCGAGATGCGCGAGATCCGGGCGGGCTTCATCGCCTCCTGCGGCTGGGGAGCTTACGGCGACGTGCTTGAGTCGCTGGAAGAGCGCGACCGCCTGCTTGAGGAATCGGGGGTACAGGGCGCTACGCTGTGGTTCGAGGCTGACCTGTACGACCAGTTGCAGCTGCTCGAGGTGCTGTCGAGGCTTTATGGACTCGGCACTGCGCCTGAGCGTGTACAGCTGTTCGGCGGCGCGGGATTTTCCGGGCTTGGCGCGGACGACCTGCGTGCGGGGCTTTCGCCCGTGAGCGCCCAAACCATGCCTTGCGCATTTCGCGGCCAAGGGAGTCGCGGGTCTGCCTTTAGCCGGACAGGCCCTGGGCAGGCTCCTTGAGGAGTATCCGGGTGTGCGAGACGGCTTGTCGCGCCTGGAGCGGACCATGCTCCAGGCGGTCGCGTCAGTGCCCGTGAGCGGCGCGGAGCTGTTCAAGGCGGTATCCCGGCAGGAGGAGCGCCCCTTCTTCGGCGACTGGCCGTGCTGGCTGGTGGCTTCGCGGCTCATGTCCGGCCCCGAGCCGCTGCTTGCAGGGGGCGAAGGAACTTTTCCGGAGCGGACCGTCCGGCTGACCAACGCCGGGGAGAGAACGCTGAACGGTCAATCGGATTGGATGCGCACTGGCGGGCAAGGGCGTTGGATAGGCGGCGTCCGTCTTGATTGCTGTCACGACTGGCGCTACGTACCCGAGAGTGAAACGCTGACCCGGCTGGACGGGCTTGGAGTGATAGAATGAAAATAGCTTCCAACATGCTGGAACTGGTGGGCGGCACGCCCCTGGTGCGGCTGAATCGTATAGGCGCGGGGCTGGATGTGCAGCTGGTGGCCAAGCTGGAGTCCGCCAACCCGTGCTTCTCGGTGAAGGACCGCATCGCGGGCAACATGATCCTGGACGCGGAGCGCCGGGGCTTGGTGGAGCAGGACACGGTGATCGTGGAGCCCACCAGCGGCAACACGGGCATCGGCCTGGCCTTCGTGTGCGCGGTGCGCGGCTACAAGCTGGTGCTGACCATGCCCGAGTCCATGAGCATCGAGCGCCGGACGCTTCTCAAGGGGTTCGGCGCGCAGTTGGTGCTGACGGAGGCTTCAAAGGGCATGAGGGGGGCCATCGAGAAGGCCCGTGAGCTGGTGGCGGAGTTGCCCAAGGCCTTCATGCCCATGCAGTTCGCCAACCCGGCCAACCCGGAGGCCCACCGCCTGACCACCGCTGAGGAAATCTGGCACGACACCGACGGCAAGGTGGATATTTTCGTGGCTGGCGTGGGCACGGGCGGTACCCTCACCGGCGTGGCCCAGGTGCTCAAGGCCAGGAAGCCGACGCTCCAGGCCGTGGCCGTGGAGCCGGACGCCTCGCCCGTGCTGTCCGGCGGCGAGGCAGGCCCGCACATGATCCAGGGCATCGGCGCGGGCTTCGTGCCCGAGGTGCTTGAGGTGGACCTGATCGACGAGGTTTTCCGCGTCACCAACGATCAGGCCATGGTCATGGCCCGGCGCATGCTGCAAGAGGAGGGCATCCTGTGCGGCATCTCTTCGGGAGCCATCTGCCACGCGGCGGTGGAGCTGGGCAGGCGTCCTGAAAACACGGGTAAAATGATCGTATTCATTGTGTGTGACACGGGCGAGCGCTATCTGAGCACTGCCCTGTTTACAGGTATGGAGGAAACGAAGTGAAGCACGAACGCCATGTGCTGGCCAGTCTGAGCCCTGAACGGGACGTAATCGAGGATGTTGTGGGCAAGCTGTGCGCACCCTCGTCGTATCAGGCGTTCGCCTGCCGCAAGCTCACGGATTCGCCCATGCCGTCCATCGAGGCGCTCACCGAAGTGGTGGAGCGGCTGAAGGCCGTCCTGTTTCCGGGCTACTACGGCGATTCCGAAGTGACGCCGGACACGCTGGCCTACCACACCGGGGCGCACCTGGACGTGGTGTTCCGCAAGCTGGCCGACCAGATCAAGCGCGGCTTCTGCTTCGTGTGTTTGGGCGAGAACCGCGCCTGCACCGGGTGTGAGGATCAGGCCATGGACAAGGCCACGGCCTTCCTGCGCTCCGTGCCCGGAATCCGCGAGAAGCTGGTGCTGGACGTGCAGGCCGCCTTTGACGGTGACCCGGCGGCCAAGAGCCCCGGCGAGACAATCTTCTCGTACCCGAGCATAACAGCGCTTATCCACCAGCGCATCGCGCACGAGCTGCACAAGCTCGGCGTGGACATCATCCCGCGCATAATAACGGAGATGGCCCACGCCCGCACCGGCATCGACATCCACCCCGGCGCGCAGATCGGCAAGGGGTTTTTCATCGACCACGGCACCGGCGTGGTGATCGGCGAGACCTGCATCATCGGCGACAACGTGCGCCTGTACCAGGGCGTGACGCTCGGGGCCAAGAGCTTCCCCAAGGACGCCAACGGCAACCCGGTGAAGGGTCTGGCCCGCCATCCCATCGTGGAGGACGACGTGACCATCTATTCCGGGGCCACGGTGCTGGGTCGCATCACAGTGGGCAAGGGCGCGGTGATCGGCGCGAACGTGTGGGTGACGTCGGACGTGGCCGCCGGGGCCAAGGTATTGAAGGCCAACCCTGCGGAAAACGGCGGATAGCGCATGGAGAAGAGAAAACTCGTCATCGCCATGGTGGGATTGCCCGCGTCGGGCAAGTCGACGGTATCCTCCAAGCTCAAGCAGTGCCTGGGCGCGGAGGGCGTGGCGGTAGAGGTTTTCAACAACGGCGACGTGCGGCGCGAGGTCTGTCAGGACAGCGACACCACCTGTTCAGACTTCTACGCTCCCGAGTACGAGCAGGGCGTGGCCATTCGGGAGAAGATCGCGCTCATCAACCTGGAGCGCGCGGCTGCGTATCTGGCTGGCAAGGGCGACGTGGCCGTGCTGGACGCCACCAACGTCTCGCGAAAGCGCCGTCAGACAATAAAGGAATACCTGCGCGATTATCCGGTCTTCTTCGTGGAGTGCGTCAACCCCGACCCGGAACTGGTTGAGGCCAGCATCAGCCGCAAGGCCGCCATGCCGGATTTCGCGCACATGACCCGCGAGGCCGCTCAGGAGAGCTTCCGGGAGCGCATCCGCTACTACGAGCGCATTTATCAGCCCCTTGGAGACGAAGAGAACTTCGTGGTGCTGGACACCCTGCACAACCGCATCGAGCGTGAGCGCGTGCAGGGCGTGCTGCCGTACTACCGCATCCTGCGGGATTTGCTTGTGTCGGACTGGGTGCGCAACCTCTACGTGGTGCGCCACGGCGAGACGGCCTTCAACCTGGAGATGCGCATTGGCGGCGACTCGGATCTGACGGCGCGCGGGCTGGTGCAGGCCCAGTCCCTGGCCTGGCATTTCCGGGAAACCCCGCTGCCGTACGTGTTTACCAGCACCAAGAAGCGCACCCAGCAGATGGCCTCCATGATCTGCGACGGGCGCAACGACTGCCGCGTGATCCGGCTGCCTGAGTTCGACGAGATCGACGCGGGCATCTGCGAGAGCATGACCTACGACCGCATCGCCCAGGACATGCCCCAGGTGCACGAGGCCCGCACCCGCGACAAGTACAACTATGTTTATCCTGGGGGCGAAGGCTACGGCACCCTCAAGGAGCGCGTGGAGCGGGGCGTCAAGAAGGCCCTGTACCTGTCCGGCAACGCCGAGCACATCCTCATCGTGGGCCATCAGGCCGTGAACCGCATGATCCTCTCCCATTTCCTGTACCGGCGCACCGAGGACGTACCCTATATCTACATCCCCCAGGACCGCTATTTTCACATTGTTTCCACGCACTCCCGAAAGGTTTTCGAGCTGGTCAAATTCATGGGTTGATCACAGCTTCATGGCGTGCCATAAACAGGCTCAGGGGGGCGTCACACCATCGGAGGACCAAAATGCTTGGACTTGAGAAACGTGTGGATGCCATCAGGCAGATGCAGGGTGATGAGGGCACTGAGCCCCAGGGACCGGGTCGCTCCGCGTCGACCATGGGAATCATGCTGGCCTTGGTGGCCATTCTGGCCGCAGCGGGCGTGTATTTCGCGGTGGAGGCCAAATTCGGGGCCAAGATGAATGCCTACGAGACTCGTCTTGCCTCGGCGGAAGCCAAGGCACTGGAAGCCATGAACGCGCCGAGAGCCATGGCCCAGAAGGTCATCGTGTCCAACACCTTGGGTGAGGTGACCCACAAGGTGGGCGTACTCAAGGGGCAGCTGGACGCAACGTACCAGGAGCGCCTGGTCAAGGTGGAAGAGATGCTGAAATCCATCCAGCAGGATGTGGACAAGTAGCATCGGTTGATTCGCATCGAGTAGTACGGAAGTTCGAAAGAGGCCGGGGGGCGTCCCCGGCCTCTTTTCTATTTTCAGGCCGGGAGAGTGGGAAGAAGGCCCAAGGGGTTCACGGGAAGATGGAGGGGAGGCCTGCGTGCTCAATGTCCACCAACATTCCGGTGCGCATTGTGTTCGCGTAATATCAGGAGGGCAGGGCGCGTCCAATGAACATGGCAGGCGCGGCGTGAGGCTTGGGCATCTTGCCGCAGAGCGGGCTGTGAGAAGTCTTGGCCTTCAGTTGCATGCACTGGGCTCGTGTGGGCCGGAAAGAGCCGAGCAGGCCACAGGGATGGGTGGGTATTGCAGTGACAGGCCAGTGGCTTCTCCCGGCGGATTTGGCAAAAGAAAAACGGCCGGGACTTTCGTCCCGGCCGTATGGCATTGTCCGGCTAAACCTTCTTAGAACTTGTACTGCAGGCCGAAGGCAACCTTGAAAGCGTCGCC
>WSYE01000046.1 GCA_009773665.1 Desulfovibrionaceae bacterium
TAAGAGAGGCTCGATAAGCACCCAGCGCACCTGCCGCTTGTCCGCCTCCAGGACGGTGAAGCGGTGGTCGCCGACCTCGAAATAATCGCCCTGCCTGGGGACGCGTCCGGCCTGTTCGCTCAGGAATCCGCCCACGGTTTCCACCTGTTCGGATTCAAGCGCAATGGAGAATCGCTCGGCCAGTTCCTCCAGGGGGAAACGTCCGTGCACCTTCAGCTTGCCGTCTTCCAGTTCCTGGAATTCCGCCGGGCGGGTGGGGTCGTGCTCGTCCTCGATCTCCCCCACGATCTCTTCCAGGACGTCCTCGAAGGTGACCAGTCCTGAAGTACCTCCGTATTCGTCCAGGGCCACTGCGATATGGATGCGCCCCTTCTGGAATTCGGAGAGCATGTCCCTCAGGTTCTTGGTTTCGGGGATGTACAGAGGCTTTCGTATCACCTTTTCCAGGGGAGGGGCCGCAGTTTTGGGATTGACCAGGTACGCGAGCAGATCCTTGGCGTGGACCACGCCGATGATATGGTCGCGATTCTCCCTGTAGATGGGGATGCGCGAATGTCCGTGTTTGATGATGAGGCGGATGACCTCTTGGATGCCGTCGTCCTCGTCGGAGCAGACGATGTCCGTCCGGGGGATCATGATGTCCGCCACCTGCTTCTTGCCAAGGCGCAGCACCTTGAGCAGCACAGAGGCGTCTTCCGCGCCTACCTCTCCGTCTTCCTTGGCTGCCTGGATGAGTTCCTCCAGGGGCAGGTCGTTGCGTCCCCGGAAAAATTTGTTCACCAGTGTCCAGAATCGTCCTTCCGATCCGTCGTCCAACTTAAGTCCTCCGTGCGCGCGGCCAGCCGGGCCGGGCGGCTGGTATTATGCGATGCCTTTGTTACGGTAGAGTTCCAGATGAAGTTCGTAGGCCCAGTCGTCCAGTTCCCGGATGCCGAAGTCCCGGTCCACGGTGCGCCAGCGAAGCCCTGTCAGCGGCGGATCGAAGGGAACGCCCACCGCCGTGAATGTCATGCCCAGGGACAGCTCGGTCTTGGATTCGCAGTCGTCGTAGCATTTGCCCACCCGCATGAGTACGTAATGGGTCGAGAAGCCGTCCAGATCGGGGTCGGCCAGGGTGAGCTGGCAATAGTATTGCTGGCTCACGGTGATTTTGTTCGTCTTGGCCCGCAACGCTCCGGGGGCGATCCTCACGCGCAGGCCGCCGCCGGACAGGTTCAACAGCTCGATGTCATGCCCGCCGCTGCCTCCCGCGTAGAGGGGAAGGCCCCAGGTGTCGGGGCTTCTGGGATCGCCGTCGTGGCGCACCTGCTCGTCGGTCCACATGGTGAAGGTCTGCACGTACTTGTCCGGGGGCTCCACGCGCAGGTGCTGGCGGTTCTGGTTGAGTTCCAGGCGCAGAGGGCGCGAGATGCGCAGCTGTACGATGCCTGTTTCCAACACCTCATAGGAGTCTATCTCGGATATGAAGGTGAACGTGGATTGCAGCTTGGGCTGTTCCGGCAGGCGCAGCCTGAAGCTCAGTTCGAGCGTTCGGCCCATCCAGGACGGGTTGATGGATTTGAGCGAGGACATTTCCAACAGCAGCCCGTCCTTGCCTGCTTCCAGAAGAACGCCGTCTGTTGAGCGCGCGGCGCCCAGGTCACGGTGGAAGCTCACGCGGACCTTGCTGCGCTGCGTGACTGCGGAGTCCAGGAGCTCCATGATGCGCCGGTAGTTGGTGACCCAGGTGATGGGCTGGTCCAGCATTCTCATGCGGGGCTTGCCCGCGAAGGTGTAGGCCAGGGAGGTCAGCAGCACGAACGTTCCAAAAAACGCAACCACCACCAGTACGGATTCCAGGGTCACCCGGCCCGCCAGGATGTCCTCGAACACGCCCGTGAAGAACGAGTCGAGGGACGCCTGGAAGAGGATACTATGGGGGAGGTCGTCCATGGTGATGAGTCCGCTCACTTCGCTAGATGCGGCCTGTTTTCTTCAGGTGAATTTCCAGGCAGGCCAGAGAAGCCGGGGTCACGCCGGAAATCCTGGAGGCCTGTCCCAGGGTCGCGGGCCGGGCTCCGCGCAGCTTCTCGACCACCTCGCGCGAGAGTCCGGCGACTTCCTGATACGCCATATCCGGGGGAAGTTCCAGGTATTCCAGCCGGGAAAGCTTCTCGGCCAGTTCGGTCTGGCGTTTGAGGTAGCCGTCGTACTTGGCCAGTGATTCAGCCTCCTGAAGAACGTCATGCGGGAAGCGTTCCAGTTCGGGCCAGAAGGGGACCAGATCCTGGATCGCCAGTTGGGGCTGGCGCAGTACATCCGCCAGGGACACCGCCTTGCCGGGGATGGCCGCACCCACGGAGGCCAGAAGATCGCGCGTGGGCGCGTCTGGGCGGATGCGCACGGACTCCAGGCCTTCCATGGCGGCGACCAGATCGCGCTCCTTGGCGCAGTACAGCGCCCACTGCGTGTCGTCCACCAGCCCGAGTTCACGCCCGATGGACGTCAGGCGCGCGTCGGCGTTGCCTTCGCGCAGCAGCAGGCGGTGCTCGGCGCGCGAGGTGAACATCCGGTAGGGTTCGCTGGTTCCCTTGGTGACCAGGTCGTCCACCAGCACGGCCATGTAGGCCTGATCGCGCCGCAGCAGAAATGGCGGACGCCCGGTGAGCGCACAGTACACGTTGAGCGCAGCCCACAGCCCCTGGGCGGCGGCCTCTTCATAGCCGGAGGTGCCGTTCAGCTGGCCGGCCAGATAGAGTCCGGGCAGGGCCTTTGTCTCAAGTGTTGCTTGAAGTTGTCTGGGGTTGGCGTAGTCGTATTCGATGGCGTAACCGGGCCGAACGATCTGGGCCTTCTCAAGTCCTGGGACCGTGGCCAACATGGCTTTCTGGACGCAGAGCGGCAAGCTGGTGGGGATGCCGTTGGGGTAGACCTCGGGACTGTTCAGGCCTTCGGGCTCCACGAAAATCTGGTGGCGTTCCTTTTCAGGGAAACGGGCGACCTTGTCCTCTATGGAGGGGCAGTAGCGCGCTCCCGTGCCGGTTATGACGCCGGTGAACATGGGGGAGCGGTCGAAGCCTGAGCGGATGGCCTCGTGGGTGGCCGCGTTGGTATAGGTCAGCCAGCAGGGGAGCTGTTCCAGAGGCACGCCGGTGGAGCGGAAGCTGAAGGGCGTGGGTGGGTCGTCGCCGGGCTGGATGAGCATCTGGGAAAAATCGATGGAATCCTTCAGCAGCCGGGGGGTGGTGCCGGTCTTCAGACGGCCAAGTTCGATGCCGAAGGAGCGCAGGCTGTCCGAGAGGCCCACCGCCGCCGGGTCGCCCAGGCGTCCGCCCGAAAAGTTGGACAGACCGATGTGGATGAGCCCTTGCAGGAAGGTCCCCGTGGTCAGGAGCACTGCCCCCGAGGGATGGACCTCGCCAAGGGCGGTGGCCACGCCGCAGGCCCGACCGTTTTCGGCCAGCACGCAAACGGCAGTGTCCTGGCGGACCCACAGGTTCTTCTGGGCGAAGATGTCGCGCTTGACCACGGACAGGTACACGTCGCGGTCGATCTGGGCGCGGGTGGCCCGCACGGCAGGGCCTTTGCGGGTGTTGAGCTGGCGGAACTGGATACCCGCCGCGTCCGCCCATAGGCCCATCATACCGCCCAGGGCGTCGATCTCCTTGACCATGTGCCCCTTGGCCAGCCCGCCGATGGCGGGATTGCAGGAGAGATGCCCGATGCGGTCGACGTTGATGGTCAGAAGCAGAGTGGCAAGACCCAGCCTGGCCGAGGCCATGGCCGCTTCACAGCCCGCATGCCCTGCGCCCACGACCACCAGGTCGAAGCGTTCGGGGAAGGGCTCCTTGGCCATACGGGGGCCGGGAAGGGGGGGAGGTTGATCAGACATACGTGTGTTGGATGAAACGGGCCTCTGGAACGGCTTTCGGCAGTACTTCGGGCGGACGGGCTCCAGGGTTCACGCGGACCTGTAAGCCCCTTGCCTGAAATCACGCCGACGGATCGCCGGTGGCGTCGTTTCCCGGAAGCTAGGCTCCTTCCCCGACGTCGAAAAGGGCGGCGGCCACAACCTGGGCGTCACCGATGTTGTTCTTGATGAGGGAGCGTTCGTTGGGCTGGTGGGCGTTGGGGACCCAGGCGGCCCAAACGGCGGCGTCCATGCCAGCGCGGCGAAGATAGGCGGCCACGGTGCCGCCGCCCACGCCCATGGGGCGCGGGTCACCGCCGTAGACCGAGCGGATGGCCCCGATCAGGCGCGTGACGATCTCGGCGTCCTTGGGTGTGGCGGGAGCGGCCTGTTCCTTCTGCACAATGTGGTACTCGGCGGTCACGCCGTAGGTGGCGCAGATGTCGTGTCCCATCTCCTCGATGGCTTCGAGCACGTCGTCCAGTTCGTACTGGGGCAGCACGCGGCAGTCCATGTAGAACACGTCCCGACCGGGGATGGTGTTCACGTTCTCCACGTTGGCCTCTTTCTTGGTGGGCTGGAAAGTGGAGTTGGCGGGCTTGAAGAGCGGGTTTACCGCCGGAAAGCGGTCGTGCAGCTTGGTCAGGCGCAGGATGAATGCCGCCGTGGCCACCAGGGTGTTCACGCCTTCCTCGGGGGAGGACGCGTGGCACTGCTTGCCCGACAGAGTGATGCGCAGCCAGAGCATGCTCTTCTCGGCCACCTCGACCATCTCGGCGGAGGGGATGCCGAAATCCGGAATGAGGTACAGGTCGTTCTTGCCGAAGATTTCGGGGTGGTTCTTCAGGAGCCAGTCCAGGCCGTACTTGGACCCGTTCTCCTCGTCGGCCACCAGCAGCATGCCGAAGTTCATGGGCGGCACGATTCCGCGCTCCACCAGCGCCTTGCCCACCAGCAGCGCGGCGACCACGCCCTGATGGTTGTCCTCCACACCGCGACCGACCAGGGCTTCGCCCTCGACGGACAGCGTGAAGGGGTCGGTGGCCCACAGGGTCAGGTCGCCTACGGGCACTACGTCCAGGTGCGCGATGACCCAGAAGGTGCGTGTGGTGTCCAGGCCTGGAATGACGGCCTTGATGCTGGGGCGGTGTCCGCAGGAAACGCGCGGGTCCGGGGCCAGGTATTCGGTCACGCCGGTGATTCCCTGAGCCTTGAGCCAGGCCAGCATGGCGTCAGCCTTGAGGCGTTCGCCCTGGCCGCCGTTGTCGGGGCCTATGGCAGGGATGGAAACCAGGGTGCGTTGCAGGTCGATGACCGTGTCCCGGTCAGCGGCGATGTGATCAAGTATGCCGGAAAGCATGGAATTCTCCGAGGGCTGTGTCTCACGGCGCGAAAGTCGCACCTATCAGGTGATCCGTAGCCTTTGGACGGGGAGATGGCAAGGACGTCGTAAACGGTGCACAACTCTATGCGGCGAGAACGACGTGCACCGCTCCGACCGCTCGGGCCGAATTTCGCAAGAAAAACTGCCCGGACACAACAAATGAAAAAGGCGGGAGCGCAGGCTCCCGCCCGGAGAAAGCAAGTAGGCGCTTAACGACCGCGAGCGGCGCGCTTGGAGGCCTTCAGCGGGTTGACCTTGATCTTGCCGCCGGTGTCCTTCTCAGCCTTGACGTGAGTGGCAAAGTTGCAGACGGTCTGGCCCCATTTGCGCTCAGGCAGGGGGTAGCTGCTGCAATACTTCACACCTTCAACTTCTTTGGTGCGGTCGCAGCCTTCGCACTTTTCCACGATGGGATGGCACTCGACGCCGTTTACCATATAGCTCATTGATCTATCCTCCGTTCACGCCCCTGTGGGCGATACGATTCTAGCCGTTTGGAACCGCGATCTCTTTCATCATTAAGCGGCTTCTGTCAAGCCCCGCGCGCCCATTTCCTGACGGATTCCATCTCTTTGATCAGTCCCGGCCAGTCGATAGTGGAAAACCGTCCGTCCCGGTACAGCACTCGGCCTCCGGCCATGGTCATGCGGACTTCACCACCAGTGGCCGAATAGGCCATGTGCGACACGATGGAGTGGGGCGGATGCAGGTTGGGGGCGTCACCCCGCAAGGCGATGATGTCGGCCTTCATGCCGGGCGCGATGCTTCCCACCCCGCCCAATCCAAGGACCGCCGCACCGTCGCGCGTAGCCATGTCCAGCACGTCCTGGGCTGGCAGGGCGGTGGGGTCCAGGTTGCGCACCTTGGCCATGAGGGCCGCCGCGCCCATCTCCGCGAACATGTTCAGGCAGTTGTTGCTGGCCGCGCCGTCCGTACCCAGGCCTACGGTGACTCCCGCCGCGCGCATGGCCGCCACCGGGGCCATGCCCGAGGCCAGCTTCATGTTGCTGCGCGGATTGTGGGACACCGCCGCGCCGCGTTCAGCCAGAAGCGCGATCTCCTCATCTGTGACGTCCACGCCGTGGGCGATGAGCAGGCCGGGGCGCAGAAGGTCGAGATCGTCAAGAATTTCAATTGGACGCCTGCCAAAGCGTTCCAGGCACATGGCCGTCTCGGCGGCGCTCTCGGCGGCGTGCAGGGTGAGTATCAGGGCGTTGTCGCGCGCCAGCCTGTCCAGGCGTTTCAGCGTCTGCGCTCCCGTGGCGTAGACCGAATGGGCCACCAGGCACTGGCCGAGCATCTCCCGCCCCGCGCAGAACTCCCCCAGCGCGGCGACCTTGCCGAAGGCCTGCTCAATGGTCTTGTAGGAGGCGTTGGGGGTGTCGAACACTCCCTCGCCAAGAACCGCCCGCATGCCTACGGTGTCCACGGCGCGGGCCACGGCTTCCTCGAACACGTAGAGGTCGCAGAAGGTGGTGGTTCCCCCAGCCAGCATCTCGGCGCAGGCCAGTTGCGTTCCAAGTGAGACGATCTCCGGGGTCAGCCGGGCTTCGGCTGGCCAGATGTGGCCGGTCAGCCATTCCATCAGGGGCAGGTCGTCCTCCAGGCCGCGAAACACGGTCATGGCGGCGTGGGTGTGGGTGTTGACCAGCCCCGGAAGCACGATGTCGCCGGAGAGGTCGATGGTCTCGTCCGCCTGGATGCACAGCGTTTCGTTCCAGGGAGCCACGGCGGTGATGACGCCATTGTCGATGGCCACGGCGGCGTCGGACAGGACGCGCCGGTCGTTGTCCTGGGTGACCAGGGTTCCTGCGCGCAGCAGGGTGCCGCAACGGGCGGGAAAGTTGGTGGGCATGGGCGGGGTCATGCCATGCGGGGCCGGGAAGTCAAGTTCCGACTTGCGTCGCGTCGCAAAAACATGAAAAATGAACACTTATGCGTTCAAAATCTCCCGCTTCCTTTCAGTCTCTCGCGATGCTGGCCTTGGGAATCGCCATCTTCGATCCGTACCGCTCCAGCCTGCCGGGGTTGAGCGTCCCTTTGCTCGCCGCAGCGTTTCTCGCGAATCTGCACGTGGTCAAGGCAGTATATTTCAAAAGACAGCCCGAACTGCTGGCTAGAAAACGCGCTCTGGGGCGTTTTGAAAAGCTTGTTCATGTCGTGATCCTGATGTGCGCCGCCTTTCTTGTCCGGATGGCCTGTGAACTCGGAGCGTCATACTTCCAGCACGCCGCCTCTATCCTCTCCGACCCGCTGCCCCTGAACGCCATGGAGGGACGCGAGACGGTGAAGGCCTGGCTTCTGGCGCAGGGGCGCAACATCTATCCCTCCATGCAGTCGCATCCGTTTCTGGTCACCATTTATCCGCCGGTGTACCACGCCGCCATCGCGGCCATGTCCGCCCTGACCGGCTGGGGGATCGCAGCCGGGCGGCTGGTGAGCCTGGGCAGTTTTCTGGCGATAGCCATGGTAGCGGGCTGGTGGACGTTCACGGCCACGCGTTCGCGTCTGGCGGCTGCCGCAATCGTGCTGGTCACGCTGTACGATCCCGTTCTGGCCGAATGGAGCCTGCACGCGAGGCCCGACATGCTGGCCTGGATGCTGGCCCTGGCCGGAGCCTGGACATTCTGGGCCGCCTTCCGGGGGGAGCGCTTAAGCGACCGGCTGGCCCTGGCGGCGGGTGTGCTTCTGTGTCTGGCCTGTTTCACCAAACAGCAGGCTCTGCCGTACCTGCTGGGATGCGCCGTGTGGGGTCTGGGAAAGGGCAGGGCCGGACTTCGCCCGGTGCTGGTGATGGGAGCCTGCGCGGCGGCGTTGGGAGCGGCGCTGGCCGGTGCGTTGGAACTCTCAAGCGGCGGCAACTTCCTGCGAGACGTGGCCCTTTATCCCAAGCTGATGGGGGCATTGCCGGGGGTTTCCACTATAGACAACCTGATCACCCGGCTCATGCAGGTCTGGAGTCGATACGCCGTGTTGTGGTCGCTCTTCGCGGCTTATCTTGGCTGGGCAGTCTGGAACCGCCGCTGGGACCTGCCCGCCGTCCTGGCGGTGGTGAACGCGGGATTCATGGTCAAGTTGCTGGCCTCCTGGGGCGCTGACGTCAACTACGCCTTCGGCGCAGTCCTCGCGGCCCTGTTGGCCGTGGGGCTTCTGCTGGGGGCGGTCGCCAGATCGCGCCCCTACGGACTGGCAGCTCTCTTCGCGCTCCTGTTCCTGTGGCTGCCCAACCCGTCCGGGCATGCGGAAAAAAAGGCTGCGGACCTGTCCGGCCTTACAGGCCTTTCCGGATCGATTTTGGTCAACACTGAGGGGGGGCACTTGTTCCTGAACGAGACTCCCGGCAGGGCCGTGACCTTCTTCGACGGCATCGAAACGCAGCTTTACGAACAGGCCGGGCTCTGGCGCGCTGACGAATCCGAACTGGTCCAGGACATTCGGGACCGCCGTTTTGACAGGCTGGTGTTCTACGGGAACTTCCTGCCGCCGGGAGTGTCCGACTCCGCAACGATATTCTATGAAATGACCGGAAACCAGAACCACTATATGGTGTTCAAACCCGCTTCAGCCGGGCTGATAGCCGCACTCGCTCCCTCGGGGCGCAACCATGTGAGCGGGCAGGGTAGGGCGGCGCAGAGTGGCCTCGCCACCCTGCACGCCGAGACTGAAGGGCTGGCCCCGCTTGACCGCAAGCGGCCCGGTTTGCTGCGCTTCAGGCTGGAGGGAGACAGACCGCTTGGGGCCGTGCAGGCAACACTTTCGTTGCGGGTGGACCCCAAGGACCCCGGCAGTTCGGCGCGCTATGCACTTCTGGACGCGGAAGGGCGCACCCTGGCGGACTCAGTCGCGCCGCGCGGGGGACGCTCGGACGTGGCACTGAAGGCTGATGTGTCCGGCAACGCGGTGGAGCTGCTGGTCGAACTCAGCGGCAACGCCTGGCTGGAATCGAAGAACGGCATGCTGGCTGTTGTGCGCGCGTCCTACTGAGCTCCGCCCGCGTTCGAGTGTCTCAAATTAGTCTCTTGGGTTGGGTTCATAAACCGTGTGAACGGATGGTGAGGGCGCAACGCTAGAAGAACGCTGCTCCGTCCCTGACCCAAAGCTGCGCCCACGGGCCTGTGAGCGTCACGCGCAGCATGATGGGGTTATCGCGGTCCAGGCAGAGCAGCGGCACGGACCAGCGGGCGCTGATGGGTGACCACTCGCCCGCCTTTCCGGCAAGCCTTGCCAGCGGGACGGTCTTGCCGCTGTCGCCGCTCTTGAGCGCAGCAACCTCCACGGAACTGTCCGCACCGCTGACCCTGGGGAAAAACGTCAGGGACTCGCCGGAAGCCTGCACCTCGAAAATGAAAGCCTGGGAAGTTGCCCCCTCGGCAACTGTGTACAGACTCCAGCCGGGCGTATCCGTGATTTCCAGGCGGGGGCTTCCAGGCGAGACGGACAGCAGCCGCTGGGGCGGCGCGCCCAACAGGAACCCCTGGTCCAGGCCCTGCACCAGGGCGGACTGCCCCCCAACGGGAAGCCCCAGGCAACCCAGCCGCTGGTAGTGGCTGCGCAGCCCCCACCATGCAGGGTCGCGCCCCATGAGGTGGACCAGCAGCGCCGCATTTATCAGCAGAGGAAAAAAGGCGTATTTCCAAAAGGTTCGCTTGCAAATGGACAAGTAAAAATCTCCAGATTTTTCGATATGATGGCTACAACGCCGCTTGACTCGTGAGTAAATATCGCGTAGCGCCGCGACGGTATCAATATCAAATCAGGAGAGAGCTGTCATGGACCTGCGCGCCCTCATTCGCGATATCAAGGACTTCCCCAAGCCCGGCATCGTATTTCTGGACATCACCCCGCTGCTCGGCGACGGCCCGGCATTCAGGCATGCCATTGACACCATGGCCGATCGCTACAAGGACTGCGGAGCCACCAAGATCGTCTGCGCGGAGGCGCGCGGCTTCATTTTCGGAGCCGCCCTGGCCTACAAGATGGGTCTTGGTTTCGTGCCTGTGCGCAAGCCCGGCAAGCTGCCCTGGAAGACCACCTCCGTCACCTATGACCTGGAGTACGGCACGGACACCCTGTGCATGCACGAGGACGCGCTGCTGAAAGGCGAGAAAGTCCTGGTGATTGACGACGTGTTGGCCACTGGCGGCACGTTGCAGGGGATGCTCAAGCTTATGGAGGTCTTCGGAGCGGAGATAGTGGGCATCGGCGTTCTGATCGAGCTTGGATTCCTCAACGGGCGCGACAAGCTGGGCGAGCTGCCCTTCGACAGCATCATCCAGATTAGCTGACGCTTGGGCAGATCAGCTGACGCGTTCGATCCCGAAAGAAATCTCAAAGAGACGGAACAGGCATGAAAATAGGCATCATCGGCGGCAGCGGACTGGACAATCCCGATATCCTGGAAAACCCGGTCGACGGCGAGGTGGACACCCCCTACGGCAAGCCCAACTCCACGCTGCGCCACGGCAAAATCAAGGGGCGCGACGTGGCGCTCCTGGCGCGCCATGGCCGCGCCCACACCTGCCCGCCAACCTGGGTGAACTATCGCGCCAACATCTGGGCGCTCAAGAATGTGGGCTGCACGCACATCCTGGCCACCACGGCGGTCGGCTCCCTCAAGGCCGAAATCGGCAGGGGCGACCTTGTGGTGCTGGACCAGTTCATCGACTTCACGCGCCACCGCCCCGTCACCTTCCACGAGCAGTTCGAGCCCCATTGCCCCGTGCACACCCCCATGGCCGACCCCTTCGATGAAGATCTGCGCCAGCGTCTCATTCAGGCCTGTGCCAAGTTCGGCTACGCCCACCATCCCAAGGGGACGGTCATCACCATTGAGGGGCCGCGCTTCTCCACCAGGGCCGAATCCAACATGTTCCGCATGTGGGGCGCGGACGTCATCAACATGAGCGTGGCCACCGAGGCCATCCTGGCCGCCGAGGCCGGTGTCCCCTACGCGGCCGTGGCCATGTCCACGGATTACGACTGCTGGAAGACCGACGAACCTCCCGTGACCTGGGAGGACATCCTGCACATCTTCAAGCAGAACGCGGAAAAGGTGACGGACGTACTCATCGAGGTTATAACCGTTTTGTAGCCGCAAAGCAGCGCCGTTTCGCCGCGCGCAACGTTTCTTGACGCCATGCGGCACACCTGCATGGCGTCTCTTTTTATTCGGCACGCACCTACGGGAGCATCCGCATGAATACATCCACGAAGAAACCCGCCTGCCTGGTTGTGCACGGCTTTGGGGGAACGCCTTTCGAGGTGGCTCCCGTGGCCGAAGCGCTTACGGCCTCCGGCTATCCGGTCCTCACGCCGACCCTGCCCGGCCACGGCACCACTGTGGAAGACTGGAGCCGAACCGGCTGGCAGGACTGGCTCGAATCTCTTTGCGCTGAGTACCAGCGGTTGGAGGCGCAGCACGGCAAGGTGTTCGTGATGGGCCTGTCCATGGGGGGGAGTCTCTGTCTGGCTCTGGCCCAGCGCTTCAAGCCGGTCGGCGTGGTGACCATCGCCTCCCCTGTCTACCTGTACCGATTCCTGCCGCCCGAAGCCACGGACTGGCGGTTACCGCTTACCAGCCTGCTTCATAAGGTCCGCCCCATCTGGCCAACCAGACCGAAGACCCCCGAATCCAGGCGCATTGCGCCCTGGGAGGGCTATGAAGAGCATGTGGCCCTGGGACCTCTAGGCAGTTTCCTGACAGGACTTCGCGAGGTGCGGCGCAACCTGGGGAAGCTCACCGCGCCGCTTCTGGGTATTCACTCCCCGAAGGACCGGCACGTTCCGCTCGCCAACCTCTGGGAGATAACCGGTAGGGCAGGTTCACCTGAGCGCCAGGCTGTGGTGCTGACCATCCGGGAAAACGTCACCAAACATCATCTGCTGACAACGCATGAGGAAACCCGAGACCGCGTGGCGCAATTGTGCGTGTCCTTCGCGGACAGGTGGGCATAGCCGCCGGGGAGCGACTCCTGTGCTCACTCCTAGAGTTGCGTCCTCAAAATCCGTCCATACGGATTTTCAAGACTAACAGCCAATACCATTTGTTTAAATTATATATTCATGTGAGGCTCTTGCAAAACTCCTCGCCAGCTGCAATCCGAGCAAAAGTGCGAGTCGGTAACAAATTGGGATACTTTTGGATTCCAAAGGGCGCAGCCCTTTGGAATCCGGATGCGTTCCACAATGTCACATTTTGCAAGTTCCTCATGTTTTTCAAAATCGCGACACTAGCCAAGTCCCAGGACGATCCGGGTCGCCTTGAGCAGGGCCTTTCTGGCCAGCGGCTTGGTCACGTACTCGTCCATACCAGCATTCAGGCACCTCTCCCGGTCGCCCGTCATGGCGTGCGCGGTCATGGCTATGATGGACTGGCGCGTCCTGCCGGGAGATTCCCGCTCCTTTTCCCTTATGGCCATGGTCGCTGAGAGGCCGTCCATCACAGGCATCTGGATGTCCATGAATACGACATCAAATTCGCCATGCTCCAGAGCCTCCAGGGCCTGACGGCCATCGTGCGCGGCGCTCACCCGCATGCCGAGCTTCTCCAGCATGAGCTTGGCCGTGAGCCGGTTGACGGAGTCGTCTTCCACTAGGAGCACGTGCAACGCGGGCAGGGGAGGACCTTCGTTCTCCGATGAGTGCGGGGCGGCAGGTTTTACGAAGGGACAAACGTCTGGGACGGGAAAGCTGATTGCGAACTGTGAACCTGCTCCAACCTCGCTGCTGACGCAGAGCGATCCGCGCATCATAAGAACCAGCTTCTTCACGATGGAGAGCCCCAGCCCGACGCCTCGGAACTGGCGGGTCAACGAACCTTCGGCCTGCACGAACGGTTCGAAGATGCGGCTCTGTTTGTCTTCCGCGATACCGATGCCCGTGTCAGAAACCATCATCACGAGCTTTTGCTTTCCAGCGGGGCCGCTGAGGAAAGCGCTCAGGCGCACTTCGCCACCCACACTGGTGAATTTGAAGGCGTTGCCGATCAGATTGAAGAGCATCTGGCGCACGCGCACTTCATCGAGCGATACAGCCGCTTGATCGAGCTCCGGGCCGGTCTCGACGAACAGGCTCAGGCCAAGCCCGTCAGCCTCCAGGGCGTAAACGTCGACGGCCTTGCGGAAAAGTTCCGCGACATTGATCTGGCTTGGCTTCATGCGAAGGTTGCCCGCCTCGATGCGGGCCAGGTCCAAGAGGTCATTGAGCACGCCAAGGAGCTGTTTTGCCGAATACTTCGCGGTTTCA
>WSYE01000047.1 GCA_009773665.1 Desulfovibrionaceae bacterium
TCTTTCGAAGTCCGTCAACTTTTCCCGCCGTCGAAGCAACGCTTCGTCAGCGGGAGGGGACTTCTACGTGCGCGCCCCGTTTCCGTCAACAACTTTTTTCATCGTCGATGACTTTCCGCCCCCGCCGCATCGCAGCAAGTTCGTCCGGAGCACCCACCAGAGTGCCGCTTCGTCTCCAAGATCAGTTGTAAAAGAGCTTTCCGTCCCCGCCCGCAGCAACTCGCGTCCCCGCAGGCAGAAGGGGGCTTATAGAGACATGCCAGGGAAAGGTCAACACCTTTTCGGATCTTTCCCGAAACTTCTTCCCGTGTCTGGCTCCCAAAGGCCCCTCCTCCAAAGCCTGCTAGAACTCCAAGTGCTTGTATGTCCTGGGGAAGGCGATCACGTCCCGGATGTTGGTCACGTCCTGGGGAAGGCGATCACGTCCCGGATGTTGGTCACGTGCGCTATTTTCATAGCACGCCACACTCCTTTAATCCACCTCAACCTTGAATACAGCGAGTCCCAAAGGCTGAATCTGCTGCCAATGCCGCGTAGTTCCCGTGCGTGGCCCGCTGCATGGACCTGCGAGCATGCTTGAAGACCCTGCGTGACGATTTAGCCAGCACTGCTCGCGCGCCCGCTCATGCGCTTGCCTGGCCTTTCTTCCTACGGCCAGGGGCACAGACGCGCGTACCTGCACGCGCGTCTGTGCCACGCGAGGCAAACGCCAGTACCGCCGTTGCCCTATTCGCGCGCATCGGAAGTCCTGGACGGCGAAGAGCGTAGCAGCAGGGTTGCCCCCCCCGCGTTCGCGCGCAATGGCCGCCCAGGGTGTCTTCCAGCAACTGGAGCTGTCGTCTTTGCGCGCGCCCGCGCGCAATCATAATCAAAATGCGTGGCGCAAGACGGCAAAAGCGCGGCCCTCCCTTTCGGGAAGCCCGCGCCTTTGCGGTATCATCTCGCCGGACGAATCCGGCCTCAGTTCTCATCCGGCCTTTTCAGGCCATCACCCTACTCGCCCAGCATTTCCTTGACGAGCTTCAGGGTCTTCTCGGTGTCCACGGGCTTGGTGAGCACAGGGACGTTCTTGGTGAGCACGGGCGGACGGGGTCCGACGCCGCTGATCACGATCACCGGGATCTCGGCCAGTTGGGGTTCCTGGCGCAGCTTCACGTAGAACAGGGTGCCGCCTCGGGCGGGCATGTCCATGTCCAGGGTGATGAGGTCCGGTGTGTGGACCTGGGCCATTTCCAGACCTTCGACGCCGTTCTTGGCGCCGACGGTGGCATAGCCGGCCTCTTCAAAGACGTCCTTGAGATACGAGATGATCTCGGGATCGTCGTCGATGATGAGGATCTTCTTGGCCATAGTTACCTCGCGTTTTCGCGGCTACGCCGCTTTGTAGATTATTTCAGCTTGCCCAGGGCCTTGACCATTTCCATGGCCACGCCGATGCCGTCCTTGACCTCGGAGTTGGACAGCGCTCCGACTACTCCGAACATGCCCACCGGCTTGGCGTTGGCCAGGTCGATGTTCGCGGGCATGTCTGTGAGTTTCTCCAGGAGTTCGAGCATCTTGGGGTCGCTCATCTTCTTCAGCAGGCCGATGAGCACCACGAAGCTGTCGCCCATGGCCTGGATGTCCTCGGGACCGTAGTGCTGCGCGATCTTGCCGCGCACTTCCAGCATGGCCTCGTAGGTGCGGAATACGCCCTTCTGCTCCAGAGTTCCCAGGTAGCGCACGGTGTTGTGCAGGGCGCTCTTCATCATCGGCTCCATGGTGTGCCACATGTCGATGATGGTTTCGAGAGACTCCAGGGCCCAGGTCAGGTTCTTCACGTTGACAAGGAGCTTCTTGAACAGGGGCATCAGATCTTCCAGTTGGAAGCTGTCCTCCACGTCCTTGAATTCCTTGATGAGGGCGTAGAGAGCCTGCTTCATGATCGGGTTCAAGTCCCTGATCAAGTCGTCCATGGGCTCTCTGGCCTCGCGCATCACAGCCAGCTCGGCTTCTATCTTGCCGAGTTTTTCAAGAATAAGGTCCTCTTTGCTCATGGTCACTTCTCCTAGAAGCCGCCGGGGCGCTTTTTGCCGGCCATGAACATCTGAGGTTCGAGGGGCAGATCCTTACCCTTGAGCATCAGGTTGAAATAGACCCACTTGAACATCATCTTGCCCCAGTAGTTCATGTAGGATTCTTCTAGCAGACCGAAGGGTCCGATGCCGGGGAACGGGTATTTGCCCGGCAGGGGCTCAACCTTGTAGTTGAAGTCGATGAGCGCGGCTTTCTCGTAGCCGGTGACGATGAAGCAGTTGGAGTGGCCGTCGAACTCGGGACGCGGGGCCAGACCTTCGATGTCGCGATGCAGGTTCTCGGTCAGAACGTCCGCCTCGAAGTGGGTCACGGAACCGGCCTTGGAGGTGGGCACGTTGGTGGCGTCGCCCAGGATGTACATGTTCTCGTAATCCGGGGACTTCAGGGTGTAGTGGTCGGTCTTCATGTAGCCCATGGGGTCGCCGATGTCGGAATCAATGATGACCTGGGAACCGAAGTTGGGCGGGATGGCCACCAGCAGGTCGAACTCGACTTCGTCGCCCTTCATGGATTCCATCACGCCGCGCTCGGCGTCGACGGCCGCGATCTCGAAGTTGGGGACGATCTTGATGTTCTTCTCTTCGCAGATCTTGCCCAGAGCGGCAGCGGCCACGGGCTTGGTGAACGCGCCGGTGAGAGGCGTGACCAGCTCAATCTCGATGTTGTGGCGGGTGCCTTCCATCGAGAAGAACCAGTCGGCCAGGAACAGCCACTCCAGAGGGGCGACCGGGCACTTGATGGGCATCTCGGCGATGTTCAGGCAGATCTTGCCCTTCTCGAAGCGGGCAAGCTTGTGGGCCAGGGCCACCGCGCCGTTGGGGGTGTAGAAGTCGTGGATGTTCTTCTTCCAGCCGTCCATCATACCCTCGATCTCTTCGGGCATGATGCTGCAACCGGTGGCCACGACGATCCAGTCGTAGGAAACCTTGCTGTTGGTGGTGGTGACGACCTTGCCCACGGGGTCGATGTTGGTGATCTCTTCGTTGATGAAGTTCACGCCAGCCGGGATGAAGCTGGACAGAGGACGGATGCAGTCCTTGATGTCATAGATGCCGAAAGGCACGAAGAGCCAACCGGGCTGATAGTGGTTGACCGTGTTGCGGTCGATGATGGTGATCTGCCACTCTTTCTCATCCAGCTTCTGACGCATCTTGTTGGCGATTATGCAACCGCCGGCGCCGGCACCAAGAATAACAAGCTTTTTCATGTCCTAACGGCTCCTCTAGTGGTTTGAAACCTAGGTCGACGTTGTCCTCCAAGCGTCCTTGGAGAGTCCCCAATCCACGTGACCCCACTAAAGCAGAGGCCGTGCCAGAGCCCCTGTAAACAATTTATATCAATAATTTCGAAGTTTTAATCAACACACAGCCAAATCCCGTACTAGAAATTTGCCGCAACATTGGTTGACGACAGCCCGCCGCAGAGTCCCTCGTCCCGCTCTCCGGGCCAGCCCGCAGGGCGCGCAACATTCGTTGCGCCGTCAACATTCGTTGCGGGTGCACGGCGTCTGCAACAGCGGATCATGAGAAGAAAAATGGCGAATTCTTCCAGCCAAGTGGTCAAACCGTTCTTTTTCTTTACTCTCTCTTCCCGGTGGGGCTATACAAGGGCATAATCGTCCCTGCATCGCGGCAGGGAGCGCAACCCAAGGACGCTCCGCATGACACCCATCGACCCATCCATGACCACGGTCCTGTCGCCGTGGGAACCGGGAGGCTTGGCCCTCACGGTGTTCTTCCTGCTGGTGGCGGGCCTTTTGGCGGTGATTCTGACGCTGACCCATCTGGTGAACCCTGCGAAGAGCTCTCCGGAAAAAGCCAGACCCTACGAATGCGGCGTGATCCCCACGCAGGAGCCGTCCTTCCGCTACCCCGCGCCCTTCTCGCTGGTGGCCATGGTGTTCCTGATCTTCGACGTGGAAACGGCCTTCATCTATGCCTGGGCTGTGTCCTTTGACGTGATGAGCGCCGCAAGCTTCATCGCCATCTCGGTGTTCATCGGCGTATTGCTCTTAAGTCTCTGGTATCTTTGGCTCAAGGGAGGGCTCCAATGGGGTTCGGCCACCAGACCATGAACATGCCCGGATTTACGCCCGGCGCATCCTCCACCACCGGCCAGCCCTCCAGCGTGGACCTGGCCGTGGACTGGTGCCGCGCCAACAGCCTGTGGCCCTTCTTCTTCGGCCTGTCCTGCTGCTTCGTGGAGGAGGCCACGGCCTTCACCGCCCGCTACGACATCGCCCGCTTCGGCTCCGAGGTGTTTCGCGGCTCCCCCAGGCAGAGCGACGTGCTGATCGTGTCCGGCACCATCTTCAAGAAGGTGGCCCCTGCGGTCCTGCGCCTCTATGAACAGATGAGCGGTCCCAAGTGGGTCATCTCCATGGGCTCGTGCTCCAACACCGGCGGCATGTACGACGTGTACTCGGTGGTTCAGGGCGTGGACCAGATCCTGCCCGTGGACATCTACGTTCCCGGCTGCCCGCCCAAACCCGAAGCCCTGCTGCATGGGCTGATGGCGCTTCAGGCGCGCGTCAAAACCGAGCGCCCCCTGCGCCCGATACTGGGACTCTCCGGCGGCAGCCAGGGAGGCAGAACCGAGCATCTGGTGGACGGCGTCACCAAGAGCATGGACACGCGCGGACCAGGCTTCGCAGGCAGCGCCGTGCGCGGGACTTCGGCAACGCCTTCAGGCTTTGAAGGCAACAGGTCGCGCCTGATGTGGACCCCGCCCGCCGCTCGCATCGAGATTTCCGAACCGGACAGGAGCCTCGCCGCCGAGCTTCAGGAGCGTTTCGGCTCTGAGATCGAACAGGTTGAGCCGGTATCGGACATGTCCACGCTGCTGGTCCCGGCTGACAAAGCTCACGCGGTGCTTGAACACCTGAAGACCCGGCCCTCCTCGCCCTTCCAGCGCCTGGAAGACCTGACCGCCATCGACGAGTCTGCGCGCCAGGCCAAGCAGGGCTACCCCGACTACCATCTGGTTTACACGCTGCTGGAGTTCCGCAAGGCCCGCAGGCTTCGAATCAAAGTACCGCTCACGGGGAAATCCCCCCAGGCCGACAGCGTCACCGGGCTGTGGGGCTGCGCCGACTGGTACGAGCGCGAGGTGCGCGACATGTTCGGCATTGGCTTTGCGGGCAACGACGATCCCAAGCCGCTGATCCTTCCGCCCAACTGGCCGGGGCATCCCCTGCGCAAGGACCACCCGCGCCGGGCCACCACCATGGCCCCGTTCACCCGCGCCGATCTCGCAGCGCTGGAGCCCGTGGACGCCGCAGAAATCCTGCACCGCCCCGTGGACGAGGAGGAGATGCTCCTCAACTTCGGCCCGCACCACTACGGCACCCACGGCGTGATGCGTTACGTGCTGGCCCTGCACGGCGAGACCATCCGGGCCATGGACATCGAGATCGGCTACCACCACCGGGGCGTGGAGAAGATCGCCGAGCACCAATCCTGGCACCAGTTCATCCCCTACACCGACCGGGTGGACTATCTGGCTGGCGTAGCCAACAACCTCTCCTACGTGCTCTCCGTGGAGAAGCTGGCCGGAATCAAGGTGCCCGACCGGGCCGAGTACATCCGGGTGCTGCTGTGTGAGCTGTTCCGTTTGTCCAACCACCTGCTCTGGTACGGCACCCTGGTGCAGGACCTGGGCATGATGAGCGCCATCTTCTACAGCTTCCGCGAGCGCGAGACCATCCTGGACCTGATCGAGACCATCACCGGCGGCAGGCTGCACCCCTCGTGGCTGCGCATCGGCGGCGTGGCCCAGGACCTGCCGGAAGGCTGGCGCGAGAAGCTGGACGCCTTCATCAAGGTGTTCCCGGCGGCCATCAAAGAATACGAGGCCCTCTTCAACAAGAACCCCATCTTCAAGGCCCGCACCATCGGCGTCACACCCATGGACCGCCGCGAGGCCATGGAGTGGGGCATCACCGGCCCGAACCTGCGCGCCTGCGGCGTGGACTGGGACCTGCGCAAGAAAATCCCTTACGGGGCCTACCCCGCCTTCAATTTCGACGTGCCAACGGCCCACGGCGGAGACTGCTTCTCGCGCTACACCGTGCGCATGGAAGAGATGCGCCAGAGCCTGCGCATCATTGAGCAGGCCGCGCGGGACATGCCCGGAGGGCGCGTCATCAGTGAGGATTCACGCTACAGCCTGCCCGACAAGAAGGACTCGCTCAAAGACATCGAGAGCCTGATCCACCACTTCGTGAACGTGTCGCGCGGGCCGACCATCCCGCGCGGCGAGATGTACCACGCCACGGAATCCCCACGCGGCGAACAGGGCTACTACGTGGTGTCGGACGGCCTGGCCTCGCCCTACCGGCTGCATATCCGCTCGCCGGGCTACGCCAACGTGCAGTCGCTCAGACACTTCGTGCCGGGGCACACCATCCCGGACCTTGTGGCCACGCTGGCCTCCATCGACTACATCCTGCCCGATATCGACCGGTAACGGACAGGCAAGGAGATATCGCGAGTATGCTGCCGGAAGAACTGGAAAAAAGCCTGCACGACATGGTCACGCATACGGACCAGCCCCGCGAGATGGCCGTGGACGTGCTCTATGCCCTGCAGAACCACTTCGGCTACCTCTGCGACGAAGCCATCGAGGAGGCGGCCAGGCTCCTGGACATGACCCCCATGGAAGTGGACGAACTGGCCACCTTCTACGATTTTCTCTACCGCGAGCCCGTGGGGCGCTACGTCATCCACGTCTGCGACGGCGTGGTGTGCTGGATGCACCGGGTGGACGGCGTGTTCCGCCACTTGCAGGACAGCCTGGGCATCGAGGTGGGCCAGACCACGCCCGACGGCATGTTCTCCATCCTGCCCACGGCCTGCATCGGCGACTGCCAGAACGCTCCCGGCATGCTGGTCAACGGGAAATACTACGGCAGGCTCACCAACGAAAAAATCGACGCGATCCTGGACCGCCTGCGCGAGCACGGCGAAGAGATCGTGGTGTGCAGGTAAGCCATGTCTGAACTCGTTCTGTTCAAAAACCGGGGCAAGCGCCGCCACATCTCCCTGGACGAGTACCGGGCCGACGGCGGTTATGCGGGGCTTGAAAAGGCCGTGAAGACCATGACTCCGGCGGAGGTCACCAAGGCGGTGCTGGATTCTGGCCTGAAAGGCCGGGGCGGCGCAGGCTTCCCCGCCGGACGCAAGTGGGGCGGCGTGCCCGCCGACAGCCCACACCCGCGCTACGTGGTGTGCAACGCCGACGAAATGGAGCCGGGCACCTTCAAGGACCGCATCATCATAAACGCCGACCCGCACCTGTTGATCGAGGGCATGATCCTGTCCGCCTACTCCATCGGCGGGGACAAGGGCGTCATCTTCATCCGCCCCTCCTACGAGATGGAGGCGGAACTCCTGACCATCGAGATCGAGGAGGCCAGGGCGGCCAATCTGCTGGGAAACAACATCCTGGGCACGGACTTCAGCTTCGACATCATCGTGCACAGAAGCGGCGGCCGCTACATCTGCGGCGAATCCGGCTCACAGCAGCGCGCCATCATGGGCGTGCGCCCCAACCCCATCGAGACCGGCTACCGCTCCGCCGTGCGCGGTCTGTGGGACAGGCCCACCATCGTCAACAACGTGGAGACCCTGTCCAACGTGCCGGGCATCATCCGAAACGGCGTGGAATGGTTCAAAGGGCTCTCGGCCGTAGTCGGCGGCGACGGCAACAAGCTCTATCCCGTGAGCGGCATGGTGGCCAACCCTGACTGCTTCGAGCTTCCCTGCGGCGTCACCCTGCGCCAGATAATCTTCGAGCACGCGGGCGGCATGCTCCCCGGCAAGACCTTCAAGGCAGCCCTGCCCGGTGGCACCTCCACCACCTTCATGCCGGAGCATCTCCTGGATATCCCCATGGACTTCGATACGCTCAAGAAGCACAACCTGCGCCTGGGAACGGGCGCGGTGATCGTCTTCGACAAGGACACCTGCCTGGTGGCGGCGACGCTGAACATGATGCACTACTTCGCCCGCGAATCCTGCGGCTGGTGCACCCCCTGCCGCGACGGCCTGCCCCTGGTGCTGGATCTGCTGGAACGAATCGAGTCCGGAACCGGCACGCCCGAAGACGTGGCCACCCTGCGCCGCACCGTGGAAGCCATGGAGTACGCCAACTGCGCCTTCGCACCCGGAGCCGCCGCGCCGGTCCTGGGCCTCCTGGACTATTTCATGGACGAGGTCATGGAGCACATAACCTCCAAGGCCTGCCCCTTCGGGTCCCACGCCGCCCTGCCCTGGAGCGGGGACTCCTCAGCCGTCATCACCACCTGGCCCGGCGCTCCTGAAGGCAGCTGCCCCGGCGCGCGGCCCAGGCCAAAACCGAGGCGGATCGTCTCATGCCCGATCTGATAATCGACGGACTGCGCGTATCCGTGCCCGAAGGATCCACGGTCATCGAGGCCGCTGAAACCTTGGGGATCATGATTCCGCGTTTCTGCTTCCACCCGGCGCTCGGCTCGGCGGGATCGTGCCGCATGTGCGCGGTGATGTTCACGGACGGCCCCGTGAAGGGGCTCCAGATGAGCTGCATGGTCAAGGCGAAGGACGGCATGGTGGTGGACACCGGGCACCCCGAAGCCCTGGCCTACCGCAAGCACATCGCAGAACTGCTCATGCTGCATCACCCGCACGACTGCCCGGTGTGCGACGAGGGCGGGCACTGCCTGCTCCAGGACACCACCATCTCCTGCGGGCACAGCCTGCGTGAGTTCAAGGGCAAGAAGCGCACCTACAGAAACCAGGACCTGGGGCCGCTGGTGGCCCAGGAGATGAATCGCTGCATCCACTGCTACCGATGCGCCCGCTACTACCAGGACGTCTCCGGCTACCGGGACTTCGGCCCCATGCGCATCGCGGGCGGCGTGCAGTACGGACGCTACACGGATGGCCCGCTGGAGAGCCCCTTTGCAGGCAATCTGGTGGAAATCTGCCCAACCGGTGTATTCACGGACAAGCCCTCACGCCACAAGGCCCGTCACTGGGATCTGGAGCGCGCCCCATCCGTGTGCCTGTCGTGCAGCCTGGGCTGCAATACCACAGTTTGCGCCCGCTACCGGGAGGTGGTGAAGATCGAGGCACGCGAAAGCGCCGAGGTCAACGGCCACTTTCTATGCGACCGGGGGCGCTACGGCTACGAATACGCCAACCTGCCCGAGCGCCCGCGCACGGCCACCGTGGATGGGGTCGAACTCCCCCTGCACGACGCCCTGGCCGAAACCGCCGCACGCCTGAAACGCATCCGCGAAGCTCATGGCGGGGCGGCAGTGGCCTGCCTAGGCTCCT
>WSYE01000005.1 GCA_009773665.1 Desulfovibrionaceae bacterium
CACCAGTCCCAACTCAAGCCTCCCGCACACGACGCGAAGCTAAGAGCCGGGTCCAGGGGAGGCTTCTCCCCTGGCGGGTGCAGGGCGGAGCCCGCCGGGTCCAGGGCAGAGCCCTGGTCTTACTCTTATACGAAGAGCATCCAGGCCAGCAAAAAGCCAAGCAACACCACGGGGAAATAGCTGGCGCGGTTGAACAGAGCGGCGGCTTCCCCCCTGCCCTTGCGCCGGAAAAGCGCCAACCCCGGCGGCAACAGCAGCCAGCCGATGAGCCCTGCGCCCAGCAGCGCGCCGACGAGGCCGAACCCCATGGGCGCGGCCAGCAGCAGCGCCAGCGTTCCGACCACCACGCCGCAGAGGCAGTAATAGGCCACCGTGCCCGCGTGATCCACGCCCAAGGCCACGCACAGGGTGCGCGCTCCCTGGCGCTGGTCTTCCTCCAGATCGAACCAGTCGGCGGGGATGTTCTGCCCGCCGACCTCCCAGGCCGAGGTGGTGAGCAAAAGAAGCGCTGGGAACCACCAGGGCGCGCCTGGATCAACGGCCAGGATGGCGGCCACGCCGCCCAGCGACTTGACTATGGCGTTCACGAGCGAGCGCAGATGGCTGACCTTGAGGAGCATGCAGTAGACCACTTCCAGCGCGCACCCGGCCAGGAGCAGCCAGGCGCACACGGGATTGAGGACGTAAGCCCCGACCAGCGCGGCCACGCCCCAACAGGCGGTCCAGATGAGGCCCTCGCGCCGGGTCAGCAACCCCATGGCCATGGGATGGCGGGCGTAGACCGCGTCCAGGTAGCCGGAGGTGTCGCCGCGCCCGCCCTGATAGTTGTCGCGGTCCACCTTGAGGTCGGCCAGATCGTTGACCGCGTAGACGGCGGTGTACCCTGCGAATACGGTGAACAGGCCCAGAAGCGCCACACCAAGCGGCGGGAAATGCCCCAGCCAGAGGAGCGCGGCGGCCACGGGCATGGTCATGTCCAGAAGGCCGTGCGGCGTGCGCGACAGGGCCAGGAACAGTTTCAAACGGGTGATCGGCCCGCCGAATTGGGCCGTAAGCGACGACATGCAGTCTCCTTGATCGCCTTAGTAAGAGGAGGCGCCCCCACTGGACAGGCGCGCCGTCATCCGTCCGCTCTTTTCACGGCCACGCCGAGCATGGTCAGGCGGGTTTCGTGCGCACCGGGCAGCAACACGAGCCCGCTATGGGCCATTGCGGCCTTGTACTCGGGGGCCTGAAAGCGGTTGTGGGTGGGGTGGGCGACCACGTGACGCCAGAAGGAATTGGCGTACAGGGCCGCGAAGATCTCCTCGAAATAGAACGCGCCGCCGGGCTTCAACACGCGCGCCACCTCGGAGATGCCCTGCTCCCAGTCCTCCAGGTGGTGGATGATGCCGAAGTTGAACACGGCGTCGAAGCTGTGGTCCGGGAACGGCAGACGCTGGGCGTCGCCCTCCATGACCACTGCGGGGGACGCGGCCAGGCGCTTGCGGGCAAGGCGCAGCATGGCCGGGTCCAGATCCAGGACGTGGAGCGAACGCGGCGCAAAATACTCGAAAATCAGCTGCGCCCCGGCTCCGTTGCCGCATCCGATCTCCAGGATGTCGCCGCCGGGCTGCATGGGACGCATGTTCCTGAGCTGCTTTGCCTCGCCGCGTTGCAGGAAGCGCCGCACCACGGAATTACAGAAGAACCGCTCGGGCCAATTGACGATCATGAGCGGCAACCTACGTAAATTGTGCGTACTTTCATCATGCCATCTTCATGTCTTTCCTGGGCCGGGGTGTCAAGAAAATCGGGAAAGGCTCCGGCTGTGTGGGGACTGCTTGCAACTGCCCGTGCAAGCCCATAAGAGGCATGAGATGAACATCGACTTTTTGATGCAATCGGGCACCGTCCTGATTCTTATCGCCTGCAACGGATTCTTCGCCGCCGCCGAGATGGCCGTGCTCACCTCGCGCAGGCCCAAGCTGGCCCAGCTGGCCTCCAGGGGAAGCGCAGGGGCGCAGGCCGCCCTGAAGCTGGCCGAGCGGCCCGAGGGGTTCCTGGCCGCCCTCCAGATAGGTATCACGCTTCTGACCATCATGTCCGGCGCATACGGCGAGGCGTCGCTGGCGCACTACGTCACGGACGCGCTGGAGCGCCTCCCGCTCCTGGCCGCGTACGCCGAGACACTGGGCTTCGGGCTGGTGGTGGCGTGCATCACCTTCGTCTCGCTCATCGTCGGCGAGCTTGTCCCCAAGCGCCTGGCCATCGCCGCGCCCGAGGCCATCGCCGTGCGCGTGGCGCGGCCCATGGCCCTGCTGCTGCGGCTGGCCTCCCCGGCGGTGTGGGTACTGTCGGGTTCCACGCGCGCCATCCTGAAGCTGCTGCGTGTAAAGGAGGACGCTGTCTCCCACGTCAGCGAGGAGGAGATCAGGCTGCTGGTGCGCCAGGCCGCCACGGCGGGCGTTCTGGAGGACGTGGAGCGTGACATGCTGGAGCGCGTCATGCGCCTGGGGGACCGCCCCGTGGGCACGCTCATGACCCACCGCTCACGCATCGTCTGCCTGGACCTGGAGCACCCCGACGCCATCCGCGAGACCATCCGGGCCACGCCCTTCAACCGCTTCCCCGTGGTGCGCGGCGGGCTGGAAAACCTGCTGGGCATCGCCGAGGCCAAGGATCTGCTGGCCGTGAACGTCTGCGAGAGCGTCCTGGACATCCTGCCGGTGATGGTCTCGCCGCCCCACGTGCTGGAGTCCACCACCACCTTCAAGCTGCTGGAGCAGCTCAAGCTTGCGGGCCAGAATCTGGCCGTCGTGGTGGACGAATTCGGCGACGTGCTGGGGCTGGTGACCTTCACCGATGTGCTGGAGGCCATCGTGGGCGACATGGGCCTGCCCGGCGAGGCCGGGGAGCCTCGCATCGTGCAGCGCTCCGACGGCTCCTGGCTGATCGACGGCATGACCCCGGTTGCCGAGGTGTTCGACCTGCTGGAGGACGACGCCCCCCAGGGCGATTTCCAGACCCTGGCTGGTTTCGTGCTGCACACCCTGGGACGCATCCCGGCCATGGCCGAGTCCTTCGAGTACGGAGCCCACCGCTTCGAGGTGGTGGACATGGACGGCAGAAGGGTGGACCGGATACTTGTGCAAAAAGTCCCAAGACAGGCGGCGTGAGGCTGAAACGGCGTTTTAGCTGTTGTCAGACCTTGGCATTTCGGGTAGGGGATTGAATCCTTTTCGAGGGAATATCCTGTTGGAGGTCAACCAACTCATGGTCAACACTGAACAGTCAGAATCAGAAACTTCTACCCCCATGGACATGGAAGTAAACTTCGAGGCCGCACTCGAGAACTATCTTAACGAAGATTTCGGCGATCTCGAAGAAGGCGTCATCACCAGAGGCGTGGTGGTGCGTGTCGGCAAGGAGCACATCCTGGTCGACGTGAACTTCAAGTCCGAGGGGCAGATCCCGGTATCGGAATTCACCGATCCCGAGGGCAACGTAACCGTCGGCGTTGGCGACGAAATCGACGTCTACGTCGTGGGCAAGAACGAGTCCGAAGGCACCATCCATCTCTCGCGCGACCGCGCCAAGCGGATGCAGCTGTTTGACAAGTTGGAAGACCTCCAAGACAAGGACGACATCATCACCGGCCGCATCCAGCGGCGCATCAAGGGCGGCTACACCGTGGACCTGGGCGGCGTCGAAGCCTTCCTGCCCGGCTCCCACGTTGACCTTCGCCCCGTGCCCGACATGGACGCGCTGGTTGGCAACGAATTCGAATTCCGCGTTCTCAAGATCAACCGCCGCCGTTCCAACGTGATCGTGTCGCGCCGGGTGCTTCTTGAGGAGCGCCGCGAATCGCTTCGCCGTGACCTGCTCACCACCCTGGAAGAAAGCCAGACCGTTACCGGCCGCGTCAAGAACATCACCGAGTACGGCGTGTTCGTGGACCTGGGCGGCTTGGACGGCCTGATGCACATCACCGACATGTCCTGGAAGCGCGTCAAGCACCCCAAGGAGATGGTCTCCCTGGGCGACGAGCTGGAACTCAAGGTTCTGTCCTTCGACAAGGACAAGCAGAAGGTTTCGCTCGGCATGAAGCAGCTCACCCCGGACCCCTGGCAGAACATCGCCGACAAGTACCCGGTGGACCGCCGCATGTCCGGCAAGGTCACCAACCTGGTGGACTACGGCGCGTTCGTGGAACTGGAAGCCGGCGTCGAGGGCCTGGTGCACATCTCCGAGATGAGCTGGACCCGCAAGCTCCGTCACCCGTCCCAGATGGTTCACCTGGGCGACGAAGTCGAAGTTGTCGTGCTTGGCGTCGATCCCGACAAGAAGCGCATCAGCCTCGGCATGAAGCAGGTCAAGCCCAACCCCTGGGATCTGGTGGCCGAGCGCTACCCCGAGGGCGCTGTGCTTGAAGGCACCGTCAAGAACATCACTGAGTTCGGCATCTTCATCGGCATCGAGGACGGCATCGACGGCCTGATCCACGTGTCCGACATCTCCTGGACCAAGAAAGTCCGCCACCCCGGCGAGATGTTCAAGGTCGGCGACGTCGTGCGCGCCAAGGTCCTCACCGTGGACAAGCAGTCCGAGAAGTTCACCCTGGGCATCAAGCAGCTCTCCGACGACCCCTGGCACGACGTGCCCGGACGTTACCCGGTGGGCGCAATGGTCAAGGGCCTGGTGACCAACATCACCGACTTCGGTCTGTTCGTGGAAGTTGAGGAAGGCATCGAAGGCCTGGTTCACGTCTCCGAAATCAGCCGCAAGAAGGTCAAGACCCCTGCCGAGCTGTACAAGGAAGGCGACCAGATCGAAGCCCGCGTCATCCACGTGAGCGCCGACGAACGCCGCCTGGGCCTCTCCATCAAGTCCCTCAAGGAAGACGACGACAAGCGCAAGTCCAAGGAATACCGTTCCTCGGGCCCCGAAGTCGGCGTTGGCCTCGGCGACCTGATCCGCCAGAAGCAAGAAGAGGATGCCCAGCAGTAATAACACCATGCCGAAGACGGGTTTCAGACAGCGCCACCCGGTGTTGTTCGTCTTCGGCATTCTCTTTGCGGCCATGACCCTCACCACAGGGGTCATGGCCCTTTTCTTTTCCGCAGCAGGCTACGACGACGAGGACTTCGCCTTCACCCTGCCCGCCAGCGAAAAGCTCGGCGTGGCCTACCTGGACGGCACCATCGAGTCCTCGGGACGTTTCGTGGCCTTCCTGAAGAAGCTGCGCGAAGACCCAGACGTCAAGGGCGTGCTGCTCCGCATTAACTCCGGCGGCGGCGGCTTCGGCCCCTCCCAGGAGATCTTCCGCGCCGTAAAGGCACTGGCCGCCAAGAAGCCCGTGGTCGTCTCCATCGGCTCCATGGCCGCAAGCGGCGGTTACTACGCCGCCTGCCCCGCCAAGGTGATCTACGCCCTGCCCGGCTCCATCACCGGCTCCATCGGCGTGCGCAGCATGTTCCCAAGCGTTGTCGGCGTCACCGACAAGATCGGCTTCACCTTCTCGAGCTTCACCACCGGCAAGTTGAAAGACGCTGGTTCCCCCTTCAGGGAACTCACCGAGGAGGACCGCGCCTATCTGCAAGGCCTCATGAACGACCTGCACGACATCTTCGTGGGCGACGTGGCCCAGGCACGCAACCTGAACCCCGCCGACCTCACCGCCCTGCAAGGCAAGGCCATGACCGCCGCCAACGCCCTGACCATCGGGCTGGTGGACAAGATGGGCGGACAGGAAGAAGCCATGGAGGAACTTCGGACGCTCTCCGGGATCACCAAGAAAAATCCTGCCACCGTTCGCGGCCCCAAGAAGGAGCAGTCCCGCCTGGAGGAGTTCTTCGGACGCATGGGCGCGGCTTTCATCCAGGGCGTCACCGCCTCCCAGCCCGGATTTGAGCTGCGCGCGCAGTAGCTGCCATTCGCCACCCCGTATTTTTCGTCTTCCACGCCGTCCTTGACATGGGAATCTGTTCGTGAAAGACAATATCTATCCTTTTGCGAATGGTTCTAGACGGATGCCCCAAACAGATCTGAAATCCCTCAAGGTCCTTATCGTTGAAGACGATACGCCGTCCCGCCTCTGCCTGACCCTGACCCTGGAAGACAGAGTCGGTCAGGTTTTCGAGGCTGACAACGGCAAGACCGGTCTGGAACTGTACCATCGCCACACTCCCGACGTCATCATAACCGACCTGCGCATGCCCTGCATGGACGGCCTCTCCATGATACGCACCCTGCGCGAATCAGGCTGCAAGCCCTACGTCATCATCGCCTCCGGCTACGGCGAGGAGGACTCCTACCTGGACGCCATCGAGCTCAAGGTGAACCTCTTCGTCAAAAAGCCTTACCACCCCGAGAACATCCTCTCCGGGCTCAGCCGTGCCCACCAGGACATCCAGCAGCACCGCAAGGACAAGGCCCGCAGCAAAATTGCCGACGGGCTTCTCTCCAACGTACCCAACTGCCACGTGATTTCCGACGGGGACCACATCCTCTATTTCAACGACCCCAAGCGGATACTCCCGGCCCAGGCCGCCGAAGGCAAGGATCTGGGTTTGTTTTTGCGCCAGCACTTCTCCCTGGCCCAGCGCAACGGCGCGGCACGCACCACCCTGCCCCAGGATGTCGCCTCCTGGCTGGTCAGGCACCAGGGCCGCGAGTTCATACTGGCCCCCAACGCCAACAGTCACGACTCCCGCCCCAGGCGCTTCCTGCTGACCATAGACCATGTGAGTTTCGGTGATGAAAAGCGTCATCTGCTCACGTTCACCGACATCTCGCTGATCGAGACCGAGCGCGAGCAGCTCTCGCGCCTCGCCGGGCGCGACTTCCTCACCGGTGTCGGCAACCGCCAGGCCTTCGAGACCGAACTGGCCCGCGAGTCCAAGCGCGCACTGCGACACGGCTCCGACCTGTGCCTGACCATGCTGGACATCGACGACTTCAAGTCCGTCAACGACACCTTCGGCCATCAGACCGGGGACGCCGTTCTGGTGGAACTTGCCCGCGTGCTCGGCAGCGCAGTGCGTGTGACCGACGTGGTCTGCCGCTACGGCGGCGAAGAGTTCATGGTCATCATGCCCCAGACTGGCCTTGAAGGGGCGCGTCAGTGTGCCTTGAAGCTGGGGTCCGCCATCGCCACGCACGATTTCGGCATCGGGCGCGCCGTCACCGTCAGCATCGGCCTGGCCTGCTGCAAGCCCGGCGAATCGTCCCAGACCCTCGTCCGCAGGGTCGATACTGCCCTCTACCAAGCCAAGAACGCCGGAAAGAACCGCGTGATCGTGGCTCAGGACGCAAATTTCAGCTGCACTGATTAGTTTCGATTTTTTGGAAGATATCCTAAGAGGCAGGAGGGAAGACGCCTCCGGCGGCCATGCCGCTTCGCATCGTGTGCGGGAGAGCGGCGGGTATGCGCTCACGCGGGCCGAGCAACGTATATTTTTCTGAGCCTCCGGCGGCCAAAGGGCTACGCCCTCTGGACACCCTCTCCGCTTCGCGTCGTGTGCGGGCGTTTCTCGCATTACCCTGAGGTTGGTTTACAATGCGGCTGGCAGACGACGAGTATGGCGCTGTCGCGCCCATTTACGATGCAGCCACTGCCTGGGCGCTCGATCCCTTGCGCCGGGAATTGGGCGAAGCCGTGGGGCGGGAGCGAGCCGTGAAAGTGCTGGACGTATGTTGCGGCACGGGACGGCAGTGTCTGTTCTATGCTAAGACGGGGCGCGACGCGGTGGGGTTGGACCTCTCTTGGGGCATGATCCGAAGGGCCGCGCGGCTTGAGAATATACACGCGGCCCGTATGGCCTTCCTGAGAGGCGATGCGTGCAGGTTGCCCTTTCCTGACGCCAGCTTCATCGTGAGCACCATCGCCCTGGCCCTGCACGAAAAACCTCCGGGAATGCGTCCGCTCATTCTGGCGGAGATGCTCCGGGTCACCGCTCCAGGCGGTCTGATCGGGGTAGTGGATTATCTTTCGCCGAAGACGGGCGCGCAGTCCGCACTCTCCTGGGGCGTGAAGGCCGTGGAACGCCTCGCCGGGCGCGACCATCACGCCCATTATGCCGATTATATGCGCCAGGGCGGGCTGGAAGGTCTGCTTGAACGGCAGGGAATGAGGATGTTTGACGTCAGACGCCGCATGTTCGGCCTCATCGGCATCGCCCTCATCCGGCGTCCCGCCTGAAATCAGAACCAACCCTGCGCTTCCAGGCGCGTGAACAGCTCATCCGCATCCATGGCCAGAAAATCGGGAGCGGCTTCCTGGAGTTCAGAAAAAGGCGTCTCCCCGCTGGCCACGGCCCCGGCCAGGACTCCCGCGCGCCGGGCCGTCAGCACGTCCAGGGGATGATCCCCAACCATCAGGGCCTCGCCAGGGCGCGCATCCAGCAGGCCAAGCGCTTCAAGCAGGTGCGCCGGGTCCGGCTTCACCGCCGCCACATCCTCGCGTGCAAGCACTGCGGCCAGATACCGGGACGCGTCAGGGAAGACAGCTTCCACGGCCTGACGGCTGTTGCGGGTGATAACAGCCAGGGCCACGCCGCGCCCGCTCAGGCGTGAAAGCATGGGCCGCACGAAGTCGAACAGGCTGGTGCGCGCGGCGGCCTCGCGCTCCATCTCCTCGATCAGGGCGTGGGAGTCGCGCCGGAAGTCCCCGGCCTGAGCCGGGCTCATCAGGCTGCCAAGCGCCTCGATCCATTCCAGGGCCGGTAGTCCACCGGGATTCACCGGGTTTCCCAGGCGAATGGAGGCCAATTCCCCCACGCGCCGTTTCATCAGCGGGAAATCCAGCGCCGGTCGGGCCAGGGTGCCGTCGAAATCAAACACCGCCGCGCGCAGTCGTGAACCGTTTCGCATCATTGCCTCCAGGCGCTCAACCGGGTATCAGGTGGCCCTTCTGGGGGCAAGATGACAGGCTATGACGTAATCATCGCCGGGGGCGGCCCGGCTGGCGCGGCAGCAGCCACGGTTCTGGCCGGGGCGGGCGTTTCGGTGCTGGTGCTCGACAAGGCGGAGTTCCCGCGCGACAAGCTCTGCGCCGGGCTCCTCACCTGGAAGACCGTGCAGACGCTTACGCGCGTCTTCGGCGAAACCGCCGCGTCTCTCCAGGCGCTGGGCGTCATCAACCACGCAAGCGACCGCTACCGCATCCGCCACCTGCACCACGAACTTTCCGGCGGCAAGCTGTTCTACCCGTTTCACTTCGTGGAGCGTCGCGTGTTCGACGCCTTCTGCCTGGAGCGCGCCCGCGCAGCCGGGGCAGAGGTGCGTACCGGCGACGCCGTGGCCTGGGCCGACGTGGCCACGGCCACTGTCCGCACCGCCCAGGGCCGCGAGTTCACAGGCAGACATCTGATCGGCGCGGACGGGGCCATGAGCCGGGTGCGCGCCCACTGCGGCGTGGACACCCCCCGCTGGCGCGCCGAAATGGGCATGGGCCTGGAGGTCTACCTGCCGCGCAGCTGGCTGGCTGGCAGGACGGGCCTGCACGAAGACGTCACGGCGGACTTTCCCACCATTTACTCCGGCTTCATCGACGCGGGCTACTGCTGGAGCTTCCCCCACCGCGACCGGGTGATCGTCGGCATCTGCGGGCTGTACCACGGGAAGCCCGCCCGCATGATTCGCGACTGCCTGGATGAATTTCTGGCCTTTCTCGGCCTCCCCAAGGACCACGGCCTGCCCGTGCGCGCCCATCCCCTGCCCTACGGCAACTGGCTTTCGCGCCCGAGCTTCGGGCGCACCCTGCTGGCCGGGGACGCCGCAGGCCTGGTGGAGCCGTTCTTTGGCGAGGGCATCCACTACGCCCTGCGCACCGGCGAAATGGCCGGACGGGCCTGCCTCGCAGCGATCAGGCAGGGCGTAGATCCCGCTGCCGCCTATCAGGCGGACCTGGAGCGCGAAATCTTCCCGGAGCTGACCTGGGCCAAGCATCTGCGAAACCTTCTGTACTGGTTCATGCGCAGCGGCATGATTCTGCCCGTGCGCGCCTTCTTGGGCGGGGGCGGCACGAAGCTCCAGGAATTGGTGCATGGTATGCGGTCGTTCCGGTTGCTGCGAAAGCTCAGGTAGAGACGCCATCAACTATCAGGCAAAAAGGGCAGGAAACGCACGTTCGCGCCTCCTGCCCTTTCACATTGAAGCAATTTCGATCACTCCGGCTAGATGGCCCGGGTTATCACCATGCCCTTGATTTCCTTGGCGGCTTCTTTCAACCGTTCCTCGGCGCCCACGATCACCACGGGCGCTCCGGCCATGGCCTTCTTCATCATGCGCCCCGCCTCGCGCAGGTCCTCCAGGGTGGTGTTCATCACCTGGGTGCGCACCAACTGGCGCGCCTCCTCGGTGTCCCCTGCCCAATGGCGCGCAATGGCCGCGTGGCCCTGCGCGTCCGGGAGCAGCACGCTGTCGATGTCGCCCACCGTGCCGATCACCGCGCGCTCCAGCTCGTCCGGGGCGATGTTCAGGTTGATGAGGAAGTCCCCGGCTTCGGCGAAGGCCTCCAGAGTCTTTTCGATGTTGGGGTCGCGGTAGGAGAGCATGGTCAGCATGTTGGACCAGCGGTCGTACGAGCAGAACGAGCCGTACGCCCCGCCGCGCACCCGCACGCGCTCCCAGAGGTAGGCGTTGCGCAGGTAGCGGCAGGCCACCATCATGGAGCCGTGGGGCGTATACCCGAACTCCGACAGGGGGCGGCCCTGGGCCACGTAGTTCACCTGCACCGGCGCGGACATGCCCTCATTCTCAGGCAGATCGAGCCCTGGCCAGGAGACTGGTTCCAGCGTGCCGCCTGGCAGTCCGGCCAGCATGGCCTCCAGGCGCGGCCTGAAGTCCCGGAAGTTTTTGGCGTCCAGGGTGACGTTCACGTCCAGGCTGCCGCGCCGGAGGATCTGGCGGCGAAGCTCGTGCAGGCCGTCGCGCAGCCACGGCCAGGACTGCTCGAAGGAGTTGGCCCAGGCGCGCAGGTTCTCGATTCCGGCAAGGCCGGAGAGGCGCTCCTCGGCCATGGAGGCGCGGGAAAAGCGCGCGCGCAGCCGACGCGCGGCGTAGGCGTGGCCGGACGGCGCGAGGCGGCGTTCGGAGCGGGCCTTGGCCTCGAAGAGCATCTCCTTGAAGCGGGTCTCGTCGTCGAAGTTGGCGCGGGTCAGCGCGTCCGAGATGAGCCCCAGGAACTCGTCCGCCCGGTCGGGGGTGGCCTTGCCCGCCACCACCAGACGCGCCGAGGCCTGGTCCGGCCCCTGGCCGCTGCGCGACGAGAGCGAGATATCGCGCCCGATGCCGCCCGTCTTGCGCGCCACACGGTTCAGGAAGTCGGCGAAGTCCTCGCGGTCCGTGCCCATTTCCAGAAGCGCGCGCCCGAACAGCGGAACCAGGGGCAGAAGCTCGGGGCTGACCCCGGACATGTCGAAGCCCAGCTCCAGATAGACCACGCCGTTGGTGGGCAGGTCGTGGAAGAAGATGCTGTTGTCCAGCCACTCGCCGGGGATGACCTTGTTGACCTTGGGCAGGTCTTTCAGGTGCAGCTTGGGGATGGTGGCCAGAGCCTCGGGGGAATCCGGCGTGTCCTGAAAAGCCTCGACGCGCGCGGCCAGCTCCAGGGCATGCTTTCTGGCCTCGGGGCTGAGCGCCGCCTGGGCGGCGTCCAGCCGTTGTTTTTCTTCGTCCAGAAGCCTCTCGGCCATGCCGGGATCGGGCAGCAGCACCACATGCACCCGGTGCGTGTTCTCAATGTAGTGCTCACGCAGCAGGTTCTCCAGAACCTTTTCGCCCGAGGCCAGCCGGGCTTTCAGGGCGTCCAGGGGGGCCTGGAAGCGTAGTGGGGCCAGCGGATCGCCGCCGTGCAGCCAGGTGGTCAGGGCGCGAAGCATAAGCGAGAGCCCGCGCGGGTAGGAGCCGGTGTTGTTCTCACGCAGGCGGAACTCGATGGTGTTGATGGCCGCTTCCGCAGCGTCCGCCGGGATGCCCTGCTCCAGGATGGATTTCAGGGTGTCCAGCACCAGGGCCTCGGCCTGGGGGACCTTGTCCGGGTGCACGCCCTTCAGGCCGATGGAAAAGTACATCTGGCGAAGTTCGGTCTCCATGCCGCCACCGGCCAGGTCCTCGCCCAGGCCCGAGCCGATAAGCGCCCGGCGCAGCGGTGAGCCCGGCAGGCCAATCAGGGAGTGCTCCAGCACGGAGAGGGCCAGCACCTCTTCCATGTCGCGAACTTCAGGCAGCAGCCAGTTGATCGTGAAATAGGCCTTGGGGTCGCAGCCGTCCTGAGACGCGCCGCAGGCGTAGGGCTTCTCCAGGCGGCGCGGTTCGCTCATCTTCGGCTGAAGGGCTACGGCGGAGTCAATGGTCAGTGCTTCAAAATCCTTGAGGTATTCCTCCAGGATTTCCAGGCGGCGCTCGGGGTCGTCGTCGCCGTAGAAGAAGAAGCGGGTGTTCGAGGGATGATAGTAGCGCCTGTGAAAGTCCTTGAACTGCTCGTAGGTGAGGCTGGGGATGTGGGCGGGGTCACCACCTGAATCCACTCCGTAGGTGTTGTCCGGGAACATCTGGCGCTGAGACTGCTCCGAGAGCAGGCTCTCGGGCGAGGAATACGCCCCCTTCATTTCATTGTAGACCACGCCCTTGAAGACCAGACCGCCGTCCTGGGGATGGAAGTGCCAGCCTTCCTGCCCGAAGATCTCCTCGGGGATACGCGGGTAAAACACCGCGTCCAGGTACACGTCCACCAAGTTGTAGAAGTCGGCAAGATTGGCGCTGGCCACAGGGTAGCAGGTCTTGTCGGGATAGGTGAAGGCGTTGAGGAAGGTCTGGAGCGAACTTTTCAGAAGCTCCACGAAGGGCTCCTTCACCGGATAGCGGCGCGAGCCGCAGAGAACGGAGTGCTCCAGGATGTGGGGCAGGCCCGTGGAGTCCGTGGGGGGAGTGCGCAATGCTGCTCCGAAAACCTTGTTGTCGTCGGGGCTTATGATCGAAAGAAGCTCGGCCCCGGTGCGGTCGTGCCGGTACAGTCTGGCCTGGATGGCGTATTCGTCGATGGGGCCTTCATGGATGAGTGAAAAACCGTGCTTGGCGGACATGATCGCTCCCGTGGATGTGATGATGCCTGTCTCTAACCCGGCGGGCGCGGGTTAGCCAAGCGATGAATGAATGATTCCAAAGAAACTGCTTGCACTCTTTCCCAGATACACGCATAGACATGAACAAGATTTAATATTAAGTCACTCTTGACGAACAAGCAGCGGGGACTGGCTCCAGGCCTGGGTTCCCAGGTGGCCTACAACTTTTGTGACTGCCAATGAGGCCAAATCCTTGCTTAAACTTTTGAAATGTTCTATTCGGAAGGCCGTCGAGGAAAACCGCTTGCCCAGCAGGCGATGTTTCAGGTATTGAATTCGTGAGGAAACGCGCGACTCAACGGGCAATGGGCCTGACGATCCGCGTTATTTGGCTCTGAGGGTGGCTTCTGCTTCACGCGACACTTCACTTTGATTCGGAAGGAGGACTTATGAGAAAAATGCGCATCATCGTAGCCATGCTGATCATGGCTCTGGTCGGCACGGTTCTTCCGGCCGCCGCCAAGAAAATGGTCCCGAAAGTCGACAACTTCATTCTGTTTGTTGACCACTCCAGCTCCATGGCCTTCTCCTACAAGGGCCAGCGCTATGTGCAGTTCGGCGGCGTCTCCAAGATCATGATGGCCAAGTCCACCCTGGTCGAAATGAACAAGCTGATCCCCGCCCTGCCCTACAAGGCCGGCATGTACACCTTCGCCCCCTACAAGCAGTACGCTGGCATGGCTCCTTACGACAAGGCCGCCATGGACAAGGCTATCGCCCCCCTGAAGACCGACTACGAAGCCTACGGCCGCATGACCCCCATGGGTGTTGGCCTGAACGACCTCGACAAGGTTGTGGGCGGCCTGTCCGGCAAGACCGCCGTCATCATCCTGTCCGACGGCGACTCCAACCTGGGCGTTGATCCCGTGGGCGTGGCCAAGCAGATGCAGGCCAAGTACGGCGACAAGCTCTGCTTCAGCGTCATCAGCTTCGCCGACAACAAGCGCGGCGAGCAGGTCCTGAAGGAAATCGCCGCCCTGTCCAAGTGCTCCTGCTTCGCCCTGGGCGAAGAACTGCTGCGCAACCAGGCCGCTCGTGAAGCCTTCCTGAAGTGCTCCCTGTACGACTTCATCGACGACGAAGTGGTCATCTTCCGCTCCATCTACTTCGACTTCGACAAGTACAACATCAAGAAGGAATTCATCCCCGTCCTGGACGAGGGCGTTGCCATCATCAAGTCCAAGCCTGCCCTGGCTGTGATCCTTGAAGGCCACACCGACTCCATCGGCTCGGAGAAGTACAACATGGCTCTGTCCATCCGCCGCGCCAACAGCGTCAAGGCCTACTTCGTGAAGAAGGGCGTCGACGCTGGTCGCATCACCGCCGTTGGCTTCGGCAAGATGAACCCCCGCTACGACAACAAGACTGCGGAAGGCCGCAAGATGAACCGCCGCGTCGAGATCAAGTTCAAGTCGAACTAGTCTCGAACGGTCCTCAGTGACTGCCTGGGCGGAACCGAAAGGTTCCGCCCTTTCTTTTTTGAGCACGCCAAGGTTGACCTTGAAGCCTGCGCCTTCATGCCGTATCTGTCCTTTCATGCCCGTCGGCTTACACGGGCGTTTCGCCCGACCCCATGGAGGTGAGCACATGATTAAAACAATTGTCCCCGCGTTGGCGCTTTGCCTGACGCTCAGCGGTTGCGGCATGTTCGGGGCAGACAAGCCCGAACCCGCACCCGTAGCCCAAGTGAAACCCGAACCCAGCCCGCCGCCTCCTCCGCCGCCTCCGCCGCCGCTCACTCACAAGGTTGTCAAGGGTGACACCGTGGCAGGCCTCGCCAAGAAATACGGCGTTCCCGCCAGCCAGCTGATGTCCGCCAACAACGTGCCCAACGCCAAGGCCATCAAGGCCGGCATGGTGCTGACCATCCCAGGCAAGACCGCGCCGGAGCCCACGCCCAAGCCGCTGGCCGAGAAGGCCCCCGCCAAGGGAGCTCCGGAACCCAAGGAGATCAAGGAGAAGGAACCCAAGGCCGCAAAGGGCTCCAAGTCCGACCCCTTTGGCGTGGAAGCAGCCACGGCTCCTGAAAAGGGCAAGAAAAAGCCCATGAAGGTTGACGACGACGCCACCTACGAGAAGATCAAGATCGAATTCAACGACTACGCCAAGAAGTGGCTGGAGAAATCCGCCGCCCTGGCTCAGAACAACAAGGACCGCAAGGAAGTGAAGATGGAAGACGGCCGCTACGTGGCCAGTTATTCCGTCATCCTGCTGAGCACCATGGCCACTGAGGTGAAGCGCGTGGAGTACGACCACACCCCCTACGTGGGTCACATCACCTATCAGGTGGAGATCCACCGGGCTTTCGGCCCCACTCCCCAGGCTGCCAGTGCCGCCAAGGACGAGGAAGTGAAGCAGGAATCCATGCGCGAAATATTCAGCTATTCCGGGCAGAAGCGCTCCTGGCGTTAGAAAAATCAAACTTTTATTTTCAGCACCCCCCCTGCGGAGACGCCGGGGGGGTGCTTTTTTTCCCCGATCATGTATTATGCCTCTCAGCTTAGGAATAATTCCTAACAATTCACTCAAATATACTTGGAGGCCTCATGTCCCACGGTCATAAGCATCACCACGACAAGGACGAATGCTGCCACGATCACCACAACCACGGCGAATGCTGCTCAGGCAACGCCAAGGTCGGCAAACCCGTGGAGGACTTCTCCATGGACGCCTACGACCCCAAAGAAGGATTCTTCGGGACCGTCAGCCTTGAAAAACTGAAGGAAGAAAAGAAGTGGACCATCCTCTTCTTCTACCCAGCTGACTTCACCTTCGTCTGCCCCACGGAACTCGCCGATCTGGCCAACAAGCACGAGGCCCTGGAGAAGTTGGGCTGCGAAGTGATCGCGGTGTCCACCGACACCAAGTTCAGCCATATGGCCTGGAAGACCAGCGAACGCCTGCTCGAAGGTGTGCGCTACAAGATGGCCGCCGACCCCACCGGCAAGGTTTCGCGCTACTTCGGCGTGTATGATCCCGAAGCAGGCCTGGCGCTGCGCGGCTCCTTCATCATCAATCCTGAAGGTGTGCTGGTCAGCTCCGAGATCAACTTCTACAACGTCGGGCGCAACGCCGACGAGTTGTTCCGCAAGATGGAAGCCAACTCCTACCTGAAGGACCACCCCGCCGAGGCTTGCCCGGCCAAGTGGGTTCCCGGCCAGAAAACCTTGACCCCCAACGAAAAGATGGTGGGCAAGGTGTACGAAGCCCTGAACAGCTAGGCCAACGCCCTTCCTGAAGGGCGATACGCTACGCACGGGCTGCGCCGATACGTCGGCGCGGCCCGTTTTCGTTAGCGCGAAATTCAGAAAACAGTTCGATTTCCGGCCTGCTTCCCGGCCTGACCGTCATACAAAGTTTCCCGCATCCTTTTCACCTTCTCCGGTCTTCACGGCTGTGCTACAGTGGATCATCACACTGCCGCCCAATCCGGCTGGCTATAAAGGAAACTCCATGCCCCACGCGAAATCCATCTCCGCCGTCACCCTCAAAACCTGGCTGGACGAGGGGCGCGATATCCTGGTTCTGGACGTCCTCCCTCCCGAGCACCACGCGGCCAGGCACATTCCGGGTTCGCGCAACTACTGCGTCTACGAGATGACTTTTCTCGACCAGCTCACGGAGGCCGGTTTCACCCGAGACAAGCCCCTCGTACTGGCCAGTTCCTCCCACCGCTGCCTTGGGGCGCAAGACGCCGCCGACAAGCTCCTGGCCGCCGGATACACTGATGTGACCATCTGCCAGGACGGCCTTGAGGGCTGGACGCAGGCCGGATACCCTCTGGAAGGGCATCTTGGCGACGAACCCGTCTCTCCGTGCGAGCTTGGCATAGCGAACGGCCTCCTGCACGTGGACCCGCAGGCCAGCCGCATCCAGTGGACCGGGCGCAGCCGCAACGGCTTCCACATGGGCACGGTCGCTCTGTCATCCGGGGCTATGCGCTTCAGCGATGGCCGCATGGTCCTGGGCAGTTTCAGCCTGGACATGCGCACCCTAAAGAACGAGGACCTGGAGGATCAGTCCCTGGCAGCAATTCTGGTCAGTCACCTGTCCTCTGTAGACTTCTTCCTGGTGGAGGCGCATCCGGAGGCTCTTTTCGACTCAACGCATATCATCTTGCTGCCCGGACACACTCCAGGGGGCGCCAACTACGAGGTGGAAGGCCAGTTGACCTTGCGCGGTGTGACCCGCGACCTGAGCTTCCCGGCTACGCTGGAGCGTCTGGACGACGGTCGCCTGAGTCTGGAGGCGCATTTCGACCTGGACCGTACCCGCTGGGGAGCACGCTACGGCTCCGGGCGGTTCTTCGAAAAGCTTGGCATGCATCTGGTGCACGACGTGGTGAGCATCCAGTTGCGGCTGGTCACGGCTGGCAACGGGAACTGAGAACAAGCCCTCCTGTGGCGGGCAGTCAGCAGCCAGGGTGCCTGCCTCCTGGCTGCCTGATTGCCGCTCTGGCGGCCTGCACGTGAGCCATGTGCTTGCCTGAGTTGCAGGGCTGAATTCCGCCTCGCACCAAAAGCTGCTTGACGCCACTAGACGACCGGTCTAATAACAACGCCGTGAAGCCCATCAAGAAAGACACCCGCCAGGCCATCCTGGAAGCGGCCGCGCCACTCATCTACCGCCAGGGATTCCATCGCACGGGCCTCAAGGAGATCCTGGAGGCGGCGGGGGTTCCCAAGGGGTCTTTCTATTTCTACTTCAAGTCGAAAGAGGACTTCGGCCTCGCGGTGATCGACCATTATTCCAGCCGGTTGAACGAGCGTGCCAACAGGGAGCGCGACGCCTCGGCGCAGCCGCCCCTTGTCCGGCTGAAGACCCTGTTCACTGCCCGGCGAGATCTTCGTGTGAGCGACGGCTGCGAGGGCGGCTGCCCTCTGGGCAATCTGGCCCAGGAGATGAGCGACCTGTCCCCGGTGATGCGCCAGCGTCTCCAACAGGCCTTGACCCTGGTGGCCTCGCACATAGTGGCCCTGCTCCACGAAGCCAAAGAGCGCGGCGAACTGGCTGAGGCTCTCGACCCTGCACAGCTGGGGGAGTTCATCCTGGACGCCTGGGAAGGAGCGCTTTTACGCATGAAGGCCGAGAAGAGCCCGGAGCCGCTGGACCGATTCATCCACTTCATTTTCAACACGATTCTCGCGTAGTCCCTGTTTTTTTGGCAACTTCAATAGCCGACCGGTCTACTACAAAGGAGACGCCATGCTGCTTTCAATCGTCGAACCCGGTGCCGCCACGGGCCGCCTCAAGGAAATCTACGACATCTTCCCCGCCGAAGTGGGCATACCCAAAACCCTGCAACTCTATAGCGCCAGTCCGGAACTCTTGAACCGGCAGTTCGGGTTCATCAGCTACTTCCGCGAGCACCCCCGCCTGTCCCCCGGCTTCTCCGCATCCCTGCGCTACGCCGTGGCGGTGAAGTCCGGTCACGGAGCGTGCCAGTTGTTCAACCGCAACCTGCTGCGCAAGATGGGCCTTGAAGAGCATGAAATAGAACAGCTCGCGCAGACCCGCTCCGAAAAGGCCCTGGAAGCTGACGAACAGGTCCTTCTGGACTTCGTGCTGAAGGCCGTGGACGACCCCGCGTCCGTGAACAGCCAGGACATCGAGGCAGTGAAAGCACACGGCTACCAAGAGTCGGACCTGCTGGACGCCATGGTCATGGCAGGGAACATGATCTCGTCCTCGGTGGTCTGGAAGACCTTCGGCGACAGGTAGCCGTACGCAAAATAACCGGGCGCACCATAAGGCGCGCCCGGCGATGATTATTCCCGGCGTCCGCGACCGTACAGCCCGGCCAGCGCCTTGAGCCTGTCCGCCAGCTCGTCGGAAAGTTCTCCAGCGCCCATACGCCAGGACCAGTTCCCGGCAGCCACCGACGGCGTGTTCATGCGCGCCTCACTGCCCAGGCCCAACACGTCCTGCATGGGGGCCATGGCGATGCGGGCCACGCTCATGGAACACAGACGTAGCATGGCCCAGGGGACCTCGGCTGCGGGCAGGTCGCGCCCCAGGTATTCCAGCAGAACGCGCCGCCCCTCATCCCCTGCGTCGTTCAGGAACCAGCCCAGGGTGGTGTCGTTGTCGTGGGTGCCGGTGTAGGCCACGGCGTTCTCCACGTGGTTGTGGGGCGCGTCGCGATTCTCGCCCACGCCGTTGCCGAAGGCAAACTGGAGCACCTTCATGCCGGGGAAGCCGAAGCCGTCGCGCATTTCGCGCACGTCCGGGGTGATGACGCCCAGGTCCTCGGCCAGAATGGGCAGCACCGGGAAATGCCCCTGGAGCGCCATGAAAAAGGCCACTCCGGGCGCTTCCACCCACTGGCCCTTCACGGCGGTCTTCTCCTCGGCGGGGATCTCCCAGTATCCGGCGAAGCCCCGGAAGTGATCCAGGCGCACGAAGTCATAGAGCCGGAAGTTGTGCCCCAGGCGCATGACCCACCACGCGTAGCAGCTTTGCGAGTGAGCGTCCCAGTCGTACACGGGATTGCCCCAGCGCTGGCCGGTGCGGCTGAAGTAGTCCGGCGGCACGCCCGCCACAAAAAGCGGTTCGCGGTCCGGCCCCAGCTTGAACAGGGTCTGGTTGGCCCAGACGTCGGCACTGTCCTGGGTGACGTAAATAGGCGCATCGCCGATGATGAGGATGTCCAGGCTGGAGGCGTAGGCTTTGAGACGCGCCCACTGCTCGGCGAACAGGAACTGCACGAAGGCTTCCTTGAGAATCTTCCCGGCCAGGGCCTCGCGCCGCTCCGCCAGAGCCTCGGAGTTGCGGTCGCGCAGTTCGTCTGGCCAGCGCGTCCAGGACATGCCACCCAGAGAATGCTTGATGGCCTTGAACAGGCAGTAGTCGTCCAGCCAGGAGGCGTTCTCCTCCTGGAATCGGGCGAAGAGCTCCAGGCGCGGCAGCTCTTGGGCGTGGCGCTGGAAGGCCGCTTGGAGCAGGCGCTCCTTGTAGGCCGTGGCAGCGGCGAAATCCGTAACGCCGGGGTCCTGCGCGGAAGGCTCGCCCAGGTCGTCCTCGGTTATCCAACGGTCCTGGGCCAGCAAATCCGGGCTTATGAGCAGGGGGTTGCCCGCGAAGGCCGAGTCCGAGGAATAGGGAGAATTCCCGATGAACGTAGAGGTGGGGGTCAGGGGCAGAATCTGCCAGAAGGACTGCCCGGCCTTGGCCAGGAAGTCGAGAAAGGTCCGCGCGCCCGGCCCAAGATCGCCCACCCCGTAAGGGGAAGGTAGGCTGGTGACGTGCAGCAGAATGCCCGCGCCGCGTCTATGCATGCGATGCTCCTCGTGTCGAGCGTATGAAATCGTGCTCTGCGTTCTGTCAGTGCGCCGGAATGATTTTTTCCCGGCGCCCCGCTTCTGTCAAGCGGCCCCGGAGGCCAGTCCGTCCGCCACCTGGGCGATGCGCCCCTTGAAACTCTCCATGAGCGACAGGCTGTTACGCAGCACGTTGGTGCGGGCGCGCTCGGCCTTGTCTTTCCGGCTCAGGGCCTGTTCCACGGCGGCGGCGCCCAGGGTGATCTGGCGCTCCAGGCAGGTCTCGGCGCGCTCCGGGCTCACCTGTCCGGACGCGGCCAGGTAGGTCAGGGCCGGGACGAAGGGCACGTCCATCTTGCCGTTGCCCTTGATGCCCAAAAGCACCTGGGACAGGCTCGGCATGGGATGGAAGCTGGCCGAGGCCATACCGTAATAGGGCAGGAACACCGAGTCGCGGCGGACGACTTCCTGACGGGCTTCCAGCAGTTCGCGGTCCTGGTCGCGGGTCAGCTTTCCGTTCTCAAGAATGCGCGGCGCGGCCTGGGAGAAGTCGCAGGGCAAGCGGCTCTCCAGCGCGGAGAGCGGCACGTGCTGGAGCATCTCGGGATAGAGGGGGTCCAGGGGGAACACCCGGCAGCCCAGCGGGCGGCGCTCGTAGATGGTGCAGGTTTCGTCGGCCCCCAGAGCAGGACACTTCGCGCCACCGGCCTCGAAGTCCCCCAGACCGCAGGCGCTGACCGAGAGGAAGGTCACCACGCGCTCGCCGGTGGAGCGCACGCGGCCCACCTGGAACACGGTTTCGCGGCTCTGGTCCATGGCCAGTTTGTCCTTGCGGAAGGCCAGGGTGGTCAGCAGTTCCTCGTGAGTGATGGGTACTGCCGGGCGGTTTTTGCGGAAGTCGCCCAGATTCCAGGTCTCCATGGAGAAGACCAGGGCCAGGAGGAACTCGGAGTCGTAGTCCAGGGCCTCGGCCAGGCCCAGCGGGATGCTGGCCCGGCAGCAGCGGCCGCACTGGGTGCAGTTGAAATGCTTGGATGTCATGGTGCTGGAGCGCCTTTTGCGGTGTTCGGTTCTGCGGGAAGATCGCTTCGTTGACGAGGAGAGATTGTGGACATCATTCGAGGCGGCGTCAACCGTGAGTCAAGCCCGGCAGTGCGGGTCCATGATCCAGCCCTCGAAGGCCAGAACGTCCGGGTCGATGAGGTCCGGGCCGGGAAGCCCGAAGTTCTCGCCGCGCCGTTTCCAAGCCCAGGCGGCCTGCACGGCGCAGATGAGGGAATCGAGCAGGTCGCCCTTGCGGTCCTCGCGCATGCGCCGGGCGTCATCTTCGGCGAACGAGACGGTGAAGCCGTAGACTTCCTGGAAACGCCCGCCGCGCATGGACTCCAGCATGGCCTCGCGCCGTCCGGCCCGCTCACCCTGCTGGTGCTTCGGGCCTTCCTTGTAGCTCTTGTGGCCGCAAAACCGCTCCGCGAACACGCCGGGATAGACCTCGAAGAGCAGGCGCGAATCGCCGTTCATGCGCTGGGGGACCACCGCGCAGGGGCACTCCGCCAACAGCCGCGCACCGGCCAGAAACATGAGCCCCACCGGCGGGAAATCCACGTGCATGGGGCTGCACGCGTTGGCAGCGGTTCCGGCCAGGCGCTTGCGTTCGCGCACGCCGCGCCCGTCTACGGGGCTGGTCTTCATGAGGGTCTTGAACTCCGCAGGCGAGAGTTGCCTCAACAGGCTCTGGAAGCGTTCCCACTCCACGGGCCATTCCAGGCCCAGAACATGGCCGGGTGCTTCCCGCAGAAGGCGCGCTGGCTGGGAAAAAGGGAAATCGCAGCCCATGGCCCACGGACCAGGGGAGCGCAATAGCTCCTCCAGTGGACCGTAGCTCTCCCGGTGGACAACGGTTTGCCCCGCCCCGGAGCGCTGGTGAAATCAAGGCCGTAGATGCGCATGGACGCCGTCATGCCCTGGAAACCGATGCCCGACGCGTTGCCGCCATCAGCACGACACCCGGCTAGGCCGGCTTGAACACCACCATGCCCATGGGCGGCAGGGTCAGGGTCAGCGAACACGGCCTGCCGTGGCTCTCGGCCTCCTCGGCCATCACGGCCCCGGCGTTGCCCACTCCCGAGCCATGGTACCACTGGGAGTCTGAGTTCAGCACCTCGCGCCACAGGCCGCCCTTAGGCACGCCCACGCGGTAGTTCTCGCGCACCACGGGGGTGAAGTTGAAGCAGGCCAGGGTCACATCCTCGGGGTCCTTGCCCACGCGCAAAAATGCCAGGACGCTGGCCTCGGCGTCGTGGAAGTCCACCCACTCGAAGCCTTTATGATTGAAATCCGTCTGATGCAGCACGGGGTCGCTTCGGTACATGGCGTTCAGGTCCGAAATCCAACGCCGCACGCCTGCATGGCCGGGACGGTCCAGCAGATCCCACTCCACCTCGGCGTCATGGTTCCATTCACTCCACTGGGCCACCTCGCAGCCCTGGAACAGGAGCTTCTTGCCGGGATGGGTCCACATGTAGCCGTACAGCAGGCGCAGGCCCGCGAACTTCTGCCAGTCGTCGCCGGGCATCTTGCGGATGAGCGAGCCCTTGCCGTGCACCACCTCGTCGTGGGACAGGGGCAGCACGAAGTTCTCGTTGAAGGCGTACCAGATGGAGAACGAGAGCTGTCCGTGGTGATACTTGCGGAATACCGGGTCCTTGGAGAAATAGCTCAGGGTGTCGTGCATCCAGCCCATATTCCACTTCATGCCGAAGCCCAGGCCGCCCAGATACGGCGGGCGCGACACCATGCCCCAGTCCGTGGACTCCTCCGCGATGGTCTGCACGCCGGGGAAGTTGGTGTAGGCGGCCTCGTTCAGGCGGCGCAACAGGTCGATGGCGTCCAGGTTTTCCTTGCCGCCGAAGGCGTTGGGAACCCACTCGCCCTCTTTGCGCGAGTAGTCCAGGTAAAGCATGGAGGCCACGGCGTCCACGCGCAGACCGTCGCAGTGGTAGCGGTCCAGCCAGAAGAGCGCGGTGGAGATCACGAAGGCGCGCACCTCGTGGCGTCCGTAGTTGAAAATAGCGCTCTTCCAGTCGGGGTGGTAGCCCTGCCTGGGGTCCTCATGCTCGAAGAGGTGCGTGCCGTCGAACATGGCCAGGCCGTGCCCGTCGGTGGGAAAGTGCGAGGGAACCCAGTCCAGTATCACGCCGATGCCTGCCTGGTGCAGGGCGTCCACCAGATGCATGAAGTCCTCGGGCGTGCCGTAGCGGCTGGACGGGGCGAAATAGCCCACGGTCTGGTAGCCCCAGGAGCCGTAGAACGGATGCTCCATGACCGGCATGAACTCCACGTGGGTGAAGCCCATATCGATGAGGTAGCCGGGCAGCTGCTCGGCCAGCTCCCGGTAGGAAAGCGAATTCCAGGTATCACGATGACGCCGCCAGGAGCCGATGTGCATCTCGTAGATGGATATGGGCGATTCCAGCGACTGGGTCTCGGGGCGTGCCGTCATCCAGGCGTTGTCGTTCCAGGCATAATCCAGACTCCACACCACCGAGGCGGACTTGGGCGGCACTTCGCTGGTCAGGGCGAAGGGGTCGGCCTTTTCCAGGTGCTTGCCGCTCTGGCGCGAGACGATGTGATACTTATAGACCGTCCCCTGCCCGAGGTTCGGGACGAACCCCTCCCAGATGCCCGAGCCGTCCAGCCGGACCGAAAGCGGATGTGCCTTGCGGTCCCAGCGGTTGAAGTCGCCGATGACGGCCACCTTGCGGGCGTTGGGAGCCCAGACCGCGAACAGCGTACCCTGCTGGCCGTCCACGGTCATCATGTGCGCACCGAGCTTCTCATAGAGGCGGAAGTGAGTTCCTTCCTTGAACAGGTAGATATCGTGGTCGGTGAGCAGGCTCACCCCGTGAATGACGTGTCCGGGCATGCCGTCTCCTGGGTTTTGGGGTATTCGACGGATAAGATACGGCAAATGCGGGGCAAGGGAAAGAGACTTCGAACGTGGGGCGGGAGGATTGCGGGACGGGGCAGACATCAGTGGACGACGCCCTTCCTGCGCGACCTGGTTGACCAAACGTGCCAGCGATGCCAGAGTCAATACGCAATACCCTTTGAGGCCCACGAGAATCCAGCACTCACAGGAGCCACCATGCGCGTCATCGCCGTCATCACCCTGCTCGCTCTCGTTGCCTGCGCCACGCCAGCCAAGAAACCCGCCTTCGACGCTGCCGACACCAACAATGACGGGAAGATCTCCAACCAGGAATTCAAGAAGCTGTTCAAGAGCTCCGACCAGGACAAGGCCGATGCGCAGTTCAACCGCCAGGACACCAACCGCGACGGACTCCTTACCGGCCCCGAGTACGACCTCTGGGACACGATAGGCTCCGACGACAGCCAGCGCCCGTTCTAGCGGATTGTCCTGGCAGGTGAACGCCCCAGGCCTGGCGACTCGATAGCCCGGAATCGGGCCGCCAAGGGTTAGCCAGCAGGTGGAATGAGACAAAACAGGGGCTGCGCCTACTGGCATAGCCCCTGACATCGTGGCTCGCCCGCAACAGTTCACACCGCTGCTGGGCACTTGGCAGTCGCCCCTCCATCCCGATTCATCCCGGCAGCGATATCAGTTCGTAGATACCAGCTTTTCCTGGGATACTGCCTCTGCCCGGCGCTTGCTCCAGAACCTGCTCCACCGCCGTCAGCCGGGGCGTCGCCCCCGCTTCCACCGCCATGCTGCGCCGCGTATGCAACCGGGCGGCCAAGGCCGTACCCCTGCTCTGCGCCACGCGCCTCGAAGCGCGATTCCTCCGGCATCCGGCTGTGCTCGGGCGCTCCGGCTGCGGTCATGGCTGCTGGCTTGTCTAGGTATGCCCTCGCGGGCGTTCACGTCCGGGGTGTCGTCCTCGAACAGCACGCCGCCCTTGCCCAGGTTGGCCATGCCCGCGTCCAGCCAGAGGCTGGATGTCAGGCGCCAATCACCCTATACAGACAACCGCAACTGTCCAGAAAGATCATCAGCACTTTACTCTCCCCAACAAATGATGCTACCAAATCATGCTGCTGCCAGTACGCATGCAAGCCTAAAAAGACACAGACACATATCATTCCCAAAAGAACGAGGCCGCGATGTTCGCCAGGGCGTTTTTATTCGCATGCACCCTTTCGCTCCTACTTCAACCTCAAGAGGTCTTGGCCGATTGCTCATGTGACAGCAAATTTTTCACGGAAAACCAGCGCCTTGAGCAGGAATCCTTAAGAATATTACGCGAACACAATGCACACCTAGTTCCAGGAAAGTCTTACATTGACAATATGACACTCCCCCATGAGTATACGAGAACCACACTGTGGGCTATCTATTCATATTATGGACTACTAAGCGCAATTTTACATAGCTACTGCTCGTTAAGCAAGGAAGACAGCAGTAAACTCAAAAAAGCAATCGAGAATTTTATTGACAGCAACACTGCAATGAGCTGCTCTATAGATGAAAAACTGACGAAATGTTCAACAATTTTACAAGCTACAGGGAAAATCAAAATGTCTGAAGACATCGAGTCTTTGCGAAAAGAATACGACAACCATTCTAAAGAGTTATTCAATTTTTATTTCGACTGCATTGCGAAATAACAGACTACCACGCTACGCATACTACAATCAGAAAGAGCGCCTTTCGACCAAAAGGCGCTCTACTCGTATAGTACTACTTTTTATGGATCTCCTTCCACCATCGCGCAGGGTTTTGAGTTATGGCATTTGGCATGCGCTGCAACAAATACGTTTGTCTTTGCCCTGGAAAAATCTTCTGAAGATGGTAGTATGCCTCTTCAGGCAACGGCTGGTCAGAATACATTCCTTTTCCACCAGCATTGTACCCTATTTCTGCCAGGAATGGATCTCCATTGCTTCTATTGAGAAGCCTACTCATCAAATCAGCAGCACCTTTGATGTTGTCTTCTAACCTTGTAGGATCAATATCGAGTTCTTTTGCCGTGTTAGGCATTATCTGAAACAACCCTCGAGCACCTACCGAACTCACCTGCTCATGGTTCCAGGTCCCTCCTGATTCTGCATGCGCCTTACTATACAACAGCTGAACCGGTACGCCATACTGTTTCGCGTACTTCTCGATCAACTCACGTATCCGCTGCCCTTCAGGCGTGTTGGGAGGTTCGCCCACTTTGGGGTAGGTATAGGCATGAGGATCGACGGTCGGAGCATCCTTCGGAGATGTCGGAAGGTTTTCAGTGAACTTCTTCCCCTGTCCCCACGGCGTGGCACCCCAACCCTCTTGGGTGATGGGCAGCTTCGAGTAATCCGGCGCACCCTCGGGCTGCGACTGCCCCTGCCCAGGAGTTCCAGGCCCGCCTGGTTGTTGCGTTGGCCCCTGCGGCTGCGCCGGAGTCGTCGCCTGTCCCTGCCCTGCGTTTCCACCAGGAACAGCCCCGCCGCCGCCAGCCGGGGTGTCTCCACCGTCGCCGCCGCCGTCCTGCGCCGCGTATGCAACCGGGCGGCCAAGGCCGTACCCCTGCTCTGCGCCACGCGCCTCGAAGCGCGATTCCTCCGGCATCCGGCTGTTCTCGGGCGCTCCGGCGGCGGTCATGGCCGCAGGCTTGTCCAGGATGCCCTCGCGGGCGTTCACGTCCGGGGTGTCGTCCTCGAACAGCGTGCCGCCCTTGCCCAGATTTGCCATGCCTGAGCCTAGCCAGGGGCTGGCACCAGATGACAACTATTGCTGCTCATACAAAGACACAAAACAACTAATAATACACTGCACTCACTGAAGAGCTGAACTATAAATCAATTATTTTTTTGACTTTCTATCCATCTCAATTTTCCAGAAGCCATTTTCCCCCACCCATCATGTTCCATCATTGATATCCTCACCCTTACAGCAGACATCGCCTTTTCATCATTTGCAACGTCGTAGCATCCTTTCAATTGAATTTGTTGTAGCGCATGGACAATCATCCAGACGGCAATACCTTCTTTGTATTTCATAAGCCCATCGGCTAGCACAGCAACAGACTCTTCAGGTGCATCAAAAAATATTGTTTCAGGAACCAACATGTTACCTGTGACCATGTTAATACACAAATAATAACTTAATCTAGTATCCATATCTCTTGTATGCTTAACAAATTCATCAAATTTTATTCCCTTACTATTATTAGCAACCCATTCTTTGCATCTTGAGTCAAACACGCTGTAATCAACATTGTACCAGAAGCAACCACTGGATAGCACAAGAACTACAGATCCAAATAAAATTGCTTTCACCAAGGAATGACCCACAACAACACTCCTCCCGGTAATCAGATTCAGTTACAGGACAGCCCCTTCCGAAGGCCCTATATTCCAAAAATGGAAAATAAAAAATATGCTAGCGCGTACCAGACCACTCAAAACTATATTCAATCACCAGGGCTTGTCGACTGACCAGCCTATCCCATACTTACCGTGTAAAGGCTAGGGACGAAAACAGTCGTCCCTAGCCTCAAGCGCAACATAATGTCTAATAAACAGCTTCTTTATTACTCATTGATGTTTCTTTCCTCAATCGGTTTTCGTGGTACAACTGGGCTTTGCCTGGGGGGCTGCCCTTGCGCCTCATCGGGGTAGGCTATCTCGCGCGCCTTCTTCTCCCACTCGTTATTCCAATAGCCGTTCTTCAGACTCTCCCAAAGGTATCCTGGCCTTGTCATCTTGTCTTGAAACTGCCCTGCATGGACAGCTTCTTCTACGAGGATGTTGAAATGGTAATCGTCCATTTCAGGGGCAAACTTCCCATCCTTCATATAGATGTGATTCTCCAGCGTGATCCCTTCTTTATCCGAAGGCATATACCAAGGCGTCCGCCCTCTGTAGAGCTTGAGCGAATCGAGGTCCATGTTTTCATAATCGGTCCCCTTCAGACGCGCCCGAATCCGTTCTTTCAGCTCCGGCGACAGAGACTCTCCACCTCTACCACGGACGGCGACGCTCTCTGGATCGTAGGGTTCGTTCATCGGGCCTGACTCGCTCTTACGGACGATGCGTCCGTCGATTTGGCGCTGTTTCTCCCTACGGATGGTGTTCTCTCCGAACGGCTGTTGCGGTTGCTGCGACGGTTGCGCCGGAGTCCCTTGCGCCTGTTGCGTTGGCCCCTGCGGCTGCGCCGGAGTCGTCGCCTGCCCCTGCCCGGCGTTACCTCCAGGACTAGCACCGCCGCCGTCCTGCGCCGCGTATGCAACCGGGCGGCCAAGATCGTACCCCTGATCTGCGCCACGCGCCTCGAAGCGCGATTCCTCCGGCATCCGGCTGTTTTCCGGCGCTCCTGCGGCGGTCATGGCCGCAGGCTTGTCCAGCACCCCCTCGCGGGTGTTCACGTCCGGGGTGTCGTCCTCGAACAGCGTGCCGCCCTTGCCCAGGTTGGCCATGCCTGCGTCTAGCCATCCCCAATAATCGAACTTGCCGGTTCGGGGATCCCTGAAGCGGCTGGCCTTAGCCGGACCAGGCTCCGTCTGAGGCGACTGCTGATATTCGTTGTCAGCTCGATACGGCTGGATACGCGCAATCGGTTCATATCCGGGCGAATCGTATGCGGGGAGGGGCCTCGGGCCAAACTCCCGCTTCGTACCCGGCGCAGGTTCACGCCACAGCGCATCACCCATGCCCGACATGCCCTGGTACCACCTTCCTTCAGGTTCTTTGGACTGTGTTCCGTCCTCCTCAACATCCCCTGGCCTGTATTCGGGCATCCTCAACGGATTAGGCATAGGGACAGCCGTAGATGGCCCCAAATCCAAGCGCATACCCGGATCCGGGTCGTACCCCGGTTCGCCCGGCCTGGGGGGGAGAAGCTGTTTGACTCCCTCCGGCCCTGCCATAAGGCGCGATGGCCCGTATGATTGTGCGCTCTGTCCCTGCGGACGCAGCCCGAACAGCGTTCCCAGCAACGTGGGGGCGAAGTCCGTCAGCGACTGCCATTTATCCTGCGGTGGGCCGAACCGGCCCCCGCCTTCCGATTGATTGAAAACCATGAAATTGCTCCTTGCGTCTTGTTGAAAACGGCCAGGGCCTCACACCCTGGCCGTTTCGTATTATTGCTGGTTTGCAGCGGCTGTCCGCGCCTTGACCTTCGGAGACGTGCCGGTTGTCTTCCCGCTCGCGCTCCCACTGCCCAGCGCCTTTTCCAGCGCGGCCACGCAGGCCTCGATGCGCGCCAGCCGCGCCTCAAGTTCCAGATGGACCGCGCACGGTTTCACTGCGGCAGGTTCGGCCTTTCCGCCCAGGATCATCACGTTCACAGCACCCTCCCGGCGTTGCCGCCGCCCTCGGCGCTCCCGCCCAGGCGCGCCCGCGCCTCGTCGCCCACCTCCACCACGCAGGTCAACGCGGCCACCAGTTCCTCCAGGGCCTCAAGCCCGGCCTTGATGCGCCCGAACTCCGCCGTTTCGGCGGCCTTCAGGTTCAGGATGGCCTCGCGCCGGATGTCCAGCTGCTCGTCGATCACCTCGCGCACGGCGTCGCAGTGCAGCAGGCGACCGACCTCCTCGCCGCGCCGGGACAACAGTTCCAGTTCGTGGTGGTTCACTGAGGGCCTCCGTCAGGGCCGGATGCTCCGGGCATTCCGCCAGCAAAGGGGCCAGCCGCCGGACCGGACGCCATCAGGGCGTCCCGACCGGGCATGACGCCGGGACCAGACAGGGGAAGACCAGGCCCGCCAGGCATTTCAGATAACCCCGGCCCCATTGGACCAGCCATGCCTCCTGCCGTTGACATTCCGGCTCCCCCGGGCATCCCCGCCCCTATGAAGCCCAAGCCCCCGCCGTCCATGCCGGGGCCTTGGGCCGCGCCACGGCGACCACCCTGTCCGGCCTGCCCGCCACCGCGCCCGGCCCGCATCTCGGCCCTGGCGTTGCGCTCGGACTCCTTGCGCAGCTCCTTGGCGTGCTCACCGATGGCCTTTTGCAGGCCGTCGTTGTGGCCTCTCAGCTCCTCGATCTGCTGCTTGAGCTCCTTCACCTGGTCCATGCGCTCGTCGGACAGCAGGTATTCGCTCACGTCGATGTCCATGAATTCGTACTTGGCCTTGATGGCCTTGATGACCCCCTTGGGATCGCAGATGCCAAGCTGCAAACCAGCCTTGAGCATCATCTGGATCATCTCGTCCATGAGCTTCGCGCTCTCCATGCGCTCCTGCGGGCCGACGCCCACGTCGATGGACACGGAGTACTCGCCCATGACGTCACGCGCCTCCACGGCCACGTCCGCGCCCACGATGCGCACGTCGTCCTCGGGCGGGTAGAGCCTTACGATGTCCAGGATGCGGGCCAGGATTTTCCTGAAGCTGCGGGCGATGCGCCGGGCGTAGAGCTTCTGGCGCTGCATCCCGGCAGTGAGTCGCATCTGCATGCCCGCCGCTGTCTGGTTCAGGGCGTTGTTGTCCAGGCCCTGCATGTTCTCATTGACGCCGGACTCCTTGGCCACCTCCTGGAGCGTCAGTTGAAAGGCGTTCAAGAGCAGCGGGTCGCCCGGCGCGGGCACCAGCTCCTGCACGGTGCCGAGCGACGGCACCAGGGACACGTCCCCAGGCCCCATGGTGGAGAGGATCTTGCGGGCACGGGCGTCAGTGGTCAGGAACCCCCGGTAAGTGCTCATGGCCGCAGAATCCTGGATGTTTCTGAGCAGGTTGGAGAGCACCCGCTGGCGATGGTCCAGCACAGCGGCGATGGGACGGCCCACAGGCTTGTGGGGCTCCTTGTAGACGAAGCCCAGCTCGAAGGGCGGGCCGCCGTAGGGGTTCTCGATGGGGCCGCGCAGGATCACGTCCTCGCAGACCGTGATGATGCAGGGTTTGAGCAGCTTGGTCTCGTCCAGGGCCAGACGGGTGTAGCACTCCCACACCCACACTTCGCCCTGGCCCCGGCGCGCCGGGGAGTCCGCCCCGTCGCCACGGCCGGAGCCGAGCATCTCGGGTGTGGACAGGCCGTCCACCGAGTGCAGGGTGTCGAACTCGGAGGCGGTGTCGTCGCCTGCGCGGCGCTCGTCCAGGCGGGCGGACACGGCGGCGTGGCTGCCCTTGCGGTAGACCCCGGCCATCTCCTGGCGGCGGATGGAGTCCAGGTCGCGCTTGACCACGTGGGCCACGAAGGGGTTTTTGCCAAGCTCCGGATAGCCAGGCAGCATGTACAGCTCACGCGGCGGCACAACCTCAAGATGGAAGCCCTGGTAGGTGGATTTGCGGCGCACGGCCTTGGCCCCGCGAAGTCCGGTGACCGGCGCGCCCGTAAGGGGGTCCTGCCGGGTGAAGGTCTTGCCGCCGCGCACGTCCACAATGGTCTTGTCCGAGGCAGCCAGGGCTTCGATCTCCTCGGTGGACATGACGGGCAAAAGCTCCGTGGTCAGGTCGAAGTCGTCTCGCTGGGTCACCTTCATCACGCCGTAGTGGTTCACCAGGCAGTCGTGGACGAAGTCCTCCACCAGCTGTTCGCCGCCCAGCTGGTTGAACAGCTTGTGGCGCACGTAGCGCTTCAGGCGGTCTGCGCGGTGTTGAGCCTCCTTGTTCTCGGCAGGGTCCTTGCCGGAGAGCACCGGGTTGAAGGCGAAAAAGTCACCGGTGAACACTTCCACCAGCCCCGGCTTCATCCACTCCACCACCGAGAAGATGGTGGGGTGCACGGTCTGGGACCAGCCGGGGCGCTCGTTGCCGTAGGGTTCGGCCCGGTAGCTGCGGTAGTGCTTCTCACGCTCGGCGGACAGCTCGGCTTGGTAGGACCGGGCCTTGTCCATGTCCTGCTTGAGGAGCGTCAACAGGTCTTTGTCTGCAATGGGCATGGGGTCTCCTAGAGGAACCGGGAGGGCTCCTGGCCCTCCTCGGTGTTTGGGGTGTCGTCCGCCGTCCTGAAGCGGTCGGCGTGGGCCATGGTCAAAACAAAGGCGTCGGCAATGTTGGGCGAGGGCACGCCCCGGCGTTTCAGCTCGTCCTTGCCCTCCACCTTGATGCGCCCGGTGGGCAGGTAGGCGAAGCGCGGGGCGGAGAGCTCGGCCGCCAGCTTGCTGGCCAGGGGGACCGCGCCGTCGATGGCGGCTATGCGAGAAGCGAAGAACTCGCGGGCCTTCCACCACAGCTCGTCGCGGCGGCGGTTGAAGCGCTCCGAGGAGGACGCTGATTCTGCAACGTTCACCGCCGTCACCGGCAGCCCCCAGCCGGACAGGGTGTGGGCCACGCCCGCGCCCCACCCCACGGCGTCCACGTAGACGGCCTCGGGCCGCAGGTCGTGGAAGCACTCGCGGGCGCGCCCGGCGATGGCCAGGGTGTCGTCCAGGCGAAATTCCTCGGCGTGGATCACCTTGCCGCCCTGGCGCACCACGATGGCCGAAGGGTCGCCGCCAAGCGACATACCCACGTCCACGCCCATCACCGACGGGGCGTCGCGGTAGCCCACCTGCCGGTCCAGCGAATCGAGCACCAGCGAGAGCGGGATGAGGGTGTCCTCGCCGGTCACGTCGAAGTCGCACTCGTATTCCTGGCGGAACTGGGACTCGGTCATTTGGGCGCGGGCGGAGTCCACCTCCTCCAGAGGGAGCAGGCGGGTCTGGCTGACGGGGAAGCGGGCAGCGTACCAGTCGGGGTTTCGAAGCGCGGTCTGGTACAGGTCGAAGAAGTGGTTGTGGCCGCGCGGGGTGCCGATGAAGATGGCGAAGCCCCTGCGGTCGGACAGGGCCGGACGGATGACCGTGGCGTAGGCCTCGGGCCTGAAATCCGCGTATTCGTCCAGCACCACGCCGTCCAGGTACAGGCCGCGCAGGCTGTCGGGGTTGTCCGCGCCGTGCAGGCTGATGCGTGATCCGTTCTCGAAATCCAGGCGCAGCTCCCCTTCGCTGATCTTCACGCCGGGAATCTCTCGTGCGTAGAGCTTGAGGTAGTCCCAGGCCACGCGCTTGGCCTGGGTAAGGGTTGGAGCCACGTAGGCCAGCCGGAGGTTTGGCGGGCCGTCGCGGTGCGCGGCGTCGATCAGGGCGTTGACGCACAGGACGGTCTTTCCGAAGCGCCTGTGGCACACCAGCACCGAGAAGCGTTTCAACCCGTCGTGGATCTGCCTTTGGAAACGATGCGGCTCGTAGCCGGTATGGATGGTAATTCCGGTCTTCATGAACCGGGCAGTGTAGCCGGGAATCTGACGGCGTCACCCCATATAGGGGTATGTGGGGAGAAAGTTGCCCGGAGCCTCAATAATTGCGGCTCCGGGCGCGCGGGCTAGGTCAGCCAGCCCCGCCGGGTCACGGTGACCGGGGAGATGGCCGAGTAGGTGTTCAGCAGGTTGTTCTCTAGTTCCTGCAGGAGCTGCGTATCCAGGGACACGTCCATTTCGTCTATGTTCTTGAGGCGCACCGCCGCGTATTCGGCCACCAGATCGTCCAGCTTGCCGTTAAACGGCGTGGGCGAATCCAGTTCCAGGAGCGTTGTGTCCAGGAGCGGCCAGTACAGGAGCGTCATGCCGTAGGCCGCGCCTGGCGTGCCCGCCAGGTACAGGTTGTCGCCCCGTATGAGCCACACGGACGCTTCTCCCGGCGCGGTCAGCTGCTCCCAGGAGTCGTCGCTCTGCTTGGCCAGCTTGGTGTTTGTGCCGTCGCGGTAGAGGCCGTAATCGGCCATGAAGTCTGAAGGCAGGGGGTAGTCCTCCCGCCCGGCCTCGGTCTCGAACCGGTACACGGCGCGGCCCAGTTCCACGTCGTTTCGATAGAGCACGTGCGAGAGCCGTCGGTAGCCCTTGGCCACGATCTTCAGCATCTGCTCGTCGCTCCAGCGGGTTTTGAGTTCGTCGGTCAGTTCGAGCCTGATTTCATCGAGCAAGTCCGCGATAGTCATGTGTCTTCTCCTCTGCCAGGGCGCGGATGGTATAACCCGGCAAAGGAAACGATTCAGCCCACATAGCGCTATGTGGGAAGAAAGATGCAAAAAGATGTGGCGTGCCCCTTTGACGGACGCCCCCCCAAGGCTTACAGTCCCGCCCTACAATATCGCTTCTGGAGTACTGTATATGAATGTCTCAATCCTTATCGATGGCAGTTTTTTCTGGATGAAGCACCTCGAAGCCCGCCTCGGCCAGCCTCCCTCGGCGGAGTCCGTGAAGCAGGCCTGCGAACTCATCATGGCCGACTCCGAGTTTGAAAACGACAAGCTGTTCCGCGCCTATTATTACGACTCTCCGCCCTACGGCGGCCGCGCGGTGCACCCCATTTCCCAGCGCGAGATCGAATTCAGCACCACTGAACAGCACCGCATCAAAAACGACTACCTCACCCAGCTCCAGCGCATGCCCCGCATGGCCCTGCGCCTGGGGTCGCTGGCCATGCAGGGCTGGAAACTCAACAAGAAGAACATGCGCGGCATCATGGAATCCTTGAGCCGAAATCTCCCTCTTCAGCCCCAGGACGTGTCCATCAACCTGGTGCAGAAGGAAGTGGACATGCTCATGGGCCTGGACATCGCCTGGATGGCCGCCCGTGGCATGGTGGACAAAGTGGTGCTGCTTACCGGCGACGCGGACATGATCCCGGCCATGAACTTCGCCCGCGAACACGGCATGCTCGTTTTCGTGGCCAAGTTCGGCTACTACCTGTCGGACAAGCTGCGCGAGCACGCCGACGGCGTGGTGGAGTTCACCCTGCCCGCCCCGGAGAGAACACACACACCTTCGGCGCGCGTGGTGTCCATGCCCGCAGGCGGGGGGTATCACCACGGAGCCAACGGGCACAGCGCCAATGGCCATGCCCCTGCCGCTCCTGCCGCTTCCCCGACTCCGGAAGCTTCGGCGGCCCCTGCCGCCTGTGCCGCCATCGTGGCCGACCCGGCCATCCCGGACATCCTCCTGGAGGACACCCCGGAGGACCCCGACGACCACGTCGGCAACAAGTAGATATATCGCACCCCAGGCCGGGAAGCCCGCAGAGGCTTCCCGGTCTTGCCTTGCCGGAAAAAAGATGCTTCTATCCCCCTCCCGCCAGGAGGGACCTTCCCATGCCAAGCCAAAAAGCCATCGACAATAAGGTGCTAAACGACCGCGAACTGGCCGAAGAGCGCACCATACTTGCCTCCAAGCCCCAGCGACTGGTCTTCGAGACCACCAACCGCTGCAACCTTCGCTGCGCCATGTGCGGCCAGTCCCACCGCGATTTCGTGGGACGCGACCTCCAGCCCGAGGTGTTCGCCAGAACAGAACCCTACTGGGAGACCGCGCACGACGCCTCCCTGTTCGGCTGGGGCGAACCGCTCATGAACAAGCATCTGGGCAGCTACTTCGATCTTCTGGCCCCGCGCGGCCCCAGCATCTTCGTGCTGACCAACGCCATGCTCCTCAAGCAGGAGATGATCGACCGCTTCCTCACCGGCGGGCTCACCTACCTGAACTTCTCCGTGGATGGCGCCACAGCCGCCACCTACAACCGCATCCGCAAGGGCGCGGACTTCAACACGGTGATCGGCAACATCAAAAAAGTTGTGGCCAAGAAGCGTGAACTGGGCGTCAGCCATCCCTACCTGCGCATGGTCTTCGTGGGCATGCGCTCCAACGTGGAGGAGTTCCCGGACTTCGTGGACCTGGCTGCAAGCCTCGGCATGGACGAGGCCAAGATGGTGCACATGATCGCCTACGGGCAGGAGATGGTCGGCGAGATCCTCTTCGACCACAAGGAGCGCACCAATGAGATCCTGGACGAGGCCGAGCGCCGCGCCAAGGCCCACGGCCTGAAGCTCACCATCCCTGACCGCTTCGACCTCTCCGGCAAGCCCGCGCTCGAGCCCATGCAGAGCCTGCACAAGAAATGCCCCCGCCCCTGGGAGGAGGTCTTCGTGCAGTCCGACGGCAAGGTGCGGTTGTGCATGCTCTCCAAGGACATCATGGGGGACCTCAACGTGGAAGGCATCGAGGACATCTGGAACAACGATAAGTTCCAGCAGGTCCGAGGCACCATCAACACCCCCCAGGCCATGTCCACCTGCGCCAAGTGCCCGCAGTACAAGGAGATGAACGTCAACGACCGCGCCGCGTTCATCCAGGTGGAGACCACCCTGCCCGGCACCAAGCCCTCGCTGGCTCCGCCGCAACCCGACGCCGCCCTGGCCGAGGCCGCCGAGTGAGGCGCGTGGCCTTTCGCCTCCCCAGCCTGACCGGATGGTGCAGGGATCACGCGTTTGCAGCAAAACCCTGGCCGAACACGAGGCTCCAGTGAAGACCGCCGTCATCCTGAGCGCGGGCCTGGGTACGCGCCTTCGCCCCCTCACCGACACCTGCCCCAAACCCATGGTGCCCGTGGCTGGCGTGCCGCTGCTGGAACGCACCGTGCGCCATCTGGCCGCCCACGGCGTCACGGACATCTGCATCAACCTGCACCACCTGCCCGAGGTGGTGCTGAAGCACTTCGGCGACGGCGAAGCCTTCGGGGCCAGGCTGCACTTCACCGTGGAGAACGAACTGCTGGGCACCGCCGGGGCGCTGAACGCCTTCCGGCAACACCTCGCCGGGCCGTTCCTGGTCTGGTACGGCGACGTGCTTTCTGAGTTCGACGTGACGGCCTTCACCCGCTATCATGCCGAAAAGCGCGCCATGGCCACCGTGGGTCTATACCGGGTGGACAACCCTACCCAGTGCGGGCTGGTGGACCTGGACGCCGCCTCGCGCATCACCCGCTTCGTGGAGAAGCCCCCTGTGGCCTTCACGGACCTGGCCAACGCCGGGGTGTACGCCTGTGAGCCGGACGTCCTTGATTTCATCCCCCCTGCCGGGTTCTCGGACTTCGGCAAGGATGTGTTCCCGGCCATGCTGGAGGCAGGCGCGCCCATGTTCGGCTACGCCATCGAGGACTGCCTGATCGACATCGGCTCGCCGGAGAAGCTGGCCAAAGCCGATGCGCATTTTCGCGCCCCGTAAGGAGCACTTCATGGACGCACCCGCCCTGACCTGCCTGGCCCGCCAGTCCTTCGACAGCGAAGCCTTCGGCCTGGACTACTACCGCATGGTCACGCCGGACCACGAGGCCCTGGCCCGCGATCTGGCATCACTTGGCGCGCTGGGGACCCCTTTCATGGCCGACGCCAAGCTGCCCGCCCAGGATATCGAAGGCTCCAAGCGGTTGCAGCTCATGGGTTTCCGCAAGATCTGCGTGCAGCCCACCTTCGTGCTGTCCCTTACTGGAATGCGCGCAACAGCGGTTGGCGAACCCCAGGCCGTGGTGGACATGCCCCGGGACGAACTGTCGGCCCACGCCACGAATTTCCCTTACAGCCGCTTCGGCCTGGACCCGGACGTTACGGAAAGCGAACGCCGGACCCATCAGGAGCGCTGGCTGGCCAACTCCATGACCTCGCCGGACATCCTGGTGTTCCGCGAACAGGGCGCGTTCGTCAGCTTCAAGGTCCGCGAAGGCGCGGTGGTCATCGACCTGGTCTCGGCCCTGCCCTCCTCGCGCGGGCGGGGGTCGCTCCTGCTGGAGCGCCTCAAGGCCTGGGCCGCCGGACAGGGACACTCTCGCATCGAGGTGACCACCGAGAGCGAGAACATCCCCGCCTGCCTCTTCTACCAGAAAAACGGCTACCGCCTGGACCGCGCCACCGTGGCCTTCCACCTGCGCGCTCAGACGCCCGAATGATGCCTCCACTGAATTCCATGATTGATATCAGGCCCCAGGCCGCCCAACAGGACAATAGACCATGATCATCGCCAAATCCCCGGTCCGCCTCAGCTTCGGCGGCGGCGGCACCGACCTGCCCGCCTACTACGAGCCCCACGGCGGCGCCGTGCTCTCCGTGACCATCGACAAGTATTTCTACAGCGTGCTCCAGGAGATCCCCGGTCAGAGCATTGAGCTTTCCTCCTCCGACTACCAGCTCCACCAGCGCATCGCCGACCTGGACCAGGCCAACCTCACGGACGCCCTGCGCATCCCCAAGGCCATGCTGCGCCACTTTGGCGTGAAATCCGGCGTCATGCTCCAGCTGAAGTCCGACATTCCGCCCGGTTCGGGCCTGGGCTTGTCCGGGGCCGTGGCTACGAGCCTTGCCCAGTGCGTGGGCGCGTACGTCGGGAAGCACCTGGACAAGGCCCAGGTGGCCGAGCTGGCCACCCACATCGAGCTTACCGTGCTGGGCCGCCCCATCGGCATGCAGGACCAGTTCGCCTCGGCCCACGGCGGCCTCAACTTCCTGACCTTCACCAAGGACGGCGTCACCGTAGAGCCCGTGGCCGTGAGTCTGTCGCGCCGCGCGGAGCTGCGCCGTCACCTCATGCTCTTCCACACCGGTGCCTCGCGCGACTCGGCCCGTATCCTGGAAGGTCAGCGCCAGGCCACCCAGCAGAACGACAGCGGCGTGCTGGACGCCCTGCATCAGGTGAAAAAGACCGCCTACCGCATGCGCGAAATCTTGGAAGGAGGGGACATCCTGGAGATCGGCAGGCTGCTGCACGACTCCTGGCAGCACAAAAAGCGCTTCTCCTCCTCGGTCTCCAACCCGGACATCGACCGCTACTACGACACGGCCATGCGCCACGGCGCGCTCGGCGGCAAGATCACCGGCGCGGGCGGCGGCGGCTTCCTGCTGATCTTTGCGGAGCCGGAGCGCCAGGAGGACATCAGCCGCGAGCTGACCGCCCAGGGCCTCCAGGAGCTGTCCTTCGACTTCGAGGACGGCGGATCACAGATCACCCTGGACCACGCCGGGCGCTTCAAGTCCACCATCACCCCGGAGGGCTACCTGCTGGGCATGCGCGCCGTGGTCAGCCGCCTGGACAACAACCAGATCGCACGCATAGCCGACCTGCTGCACGCGGCCTACGTGGCGGACAAGCAGGTGTTCATCATGGGCAACGGAGGGTCCGCAGCCACGGCCTCCCACTTCTGCTCGGACCTGGCCAAGACCGTGGCCGTCAATGGCATACGGGGCTTCAGGGCCATCCCACTGACCGACAACATCCCGCTCATGACCGCCTGGGGCAACGACGTGGGCTTCGAGGACATCTTCTCGGGCCAGTTGCGCAACCTCCTGAACCCCGGCGACGTGGTCATCGGCATTTCCGGCGGCGGCATGAGCCCCAACGTGCTCAAGGCCATGCAGATGGCCCAGGAGCGCGGCGCGCGCACCGTGGGCCTGACCGGTTTTTCCGGCGGCAAGCTCAAGTGCGCCGTGGAGGAGTGCTTCATCGTGCCCTCGGAGAACTACCAGTTCATCGAGGACGTGCACATGATGCTGGTGCATCTGCTGACCAGCGTGGTGCGCGAGAGGCTGGGCGGGGATTAGAACGCCATGCCCCCGACGGGCGCGTTCATTCCCTGGTCCGGCCAGGAGGCGTGCTTCAATTCGTCGGGGCGAGTGTTGCCCTGCCTGGGCAGCGGCCAGGACGGAGAACTTCGCTCCGGCGTCGTTTGGCCGGAACCCCGCTTCACGGAAGCGGGACCCGGTGTGGCGCGCGACGGCCTGACCGGCCTCCAATGGCCCGTAGACGCTTCCGCCGCCCTGTGGCCCATGACCTGGGACGAGGCTGCGGCCTGGGTGGAAGGCGCGAACAATCGGGCTTTCCTTGAGCACGATGACTGGCGTCTGCCCTCGCGCCGGGAGCTTCTGTATCTCACGTGTCCCGCGCGCGCCCGCCCGGCCCTGCCGGACGCGCATCCGTTCTTGAATGTTTTCCAGCACTGGCACTGGACCGCCACCCCGTTTGCAGCGCCGGGGGCATCGGGCGACTCGGCCTGGCGCGTCCACCTGGAAGGGGGGCGCATGTTTCCAGGCCCCCAAAGCGCCGCGCACATGGTCCTGCCGGTGCGCGGGGTGAGCGCGATCCTCCCGGAAACGCCGGAACTGGCTGCCGCCAGCAGAACCCTCTGGCCGTCCCCCAGGTTCGAGACATCTGACGGACAGGCCCTGGACCGGTTGACCGGGCTGGTGTGGCTTAGCCAGCCGCTGCCAGATCAGGGAGCGGCGACCTGGCAGGAAGCCCTGGACGCGGCCCGCAGGCTGGGCGCACCCTGGCGTCTGCCTTCCATCTACGAGCTGGAGAGTCTGGTGGACGCATCCCAGGCTTGGCCCGCACTTTCAGGCGGACACCCCTTTCCAGGCGACCTGGACGGCGTCTGGTCCGCAACGTCCAGCGGCTTCGACGCGGCCTGGGCCTGGGTGCTGTATTTCGGCAAGGGCGCGGTGGGAGTTGGCCATAAACCGGGTCGGCATTTCAATTTCCTGTTGACGCGAACCACCTGAACAAGTAGAGACATTTTTCTTGACAGCGCGGAGCCGTGCGGTTAGACGATTCCTCCGCTCACGCGGATGGGCCGTTAACTCAGTTGGTAGAGTACCTGCCTTTTAAGCAGAGAGTCGCAGGTTCGAATCCTGCACGGCCCACCATATCGCGTCCCCATCGTCTAGTGGCCTAGGACGGCGGCCTCTCACGCCGCTAACAGGGGTTCAAATCCCCTTGGGGACGCCAGCTTTTTCAGGGGTTTATGAGAATAAGCCCTCCTTTTGACCCACTGGATATAGTGGGTGGATATAGAGGCTACCGGCTGCAACCGGTGGCCTCTTTCCGTTTGAACTCCACGACCTTGCCAGTGCCCTTGTACGGTCCTAGGATTGGAGTTAGTTAGCGTCGCGCACACGGTGAGACGCGGGAGAAAAGCTTGTTTTATCCCACTTTCTGGTCTCATTTAACGAATACTCCGCTAATGCCCCCGCGACCTTGAGCAAGAAGGAATTATCTTGATACGCAATGCTTTTTTAAAGATTGATAGGATCAAGTTCGAAACTGCGGCCGTGATACTACTTCTGCTGGGCGCTGGTTTGAGGTTTTACGATCTTGGTACCCCATCTATGTGGGGGGATGAGTTACTGGTGCCCCTGAACGCGGCCAGATCTATTCCGTATATCCTGAGTCTTTCAGCAGATGCCGAGGTGCATCCTCCTTATTTTTATTTTCTCTATAAGTTTCTGTTGCTGTTTGGAACTTCCGATTTCTGGCTCAGATTACCATCGACAATTTGTGGAATTCTGTCTCTGTATTTCGTCTGGCGTACCGGGGAGCGTCATCTAGGGAGTCGCTTTGCTGCACTAGCTGGGCTCGGAATTCTGACGGTTCATCCGCTCCATATATGGATATCGCGCCAGGTCCGTCCCTATGCGCTCGTCATGATGTGCACCGCCCTGAGTGTGGATTACCTGCTACGCTACCTAGAAAACGGTCGTTCACGAGAAGCTTGGCGCAACATCCTATCTAACATACCGATTGTTACGATCCACTACCTGGGTTTTTTTGTCCTAGCTTCCCAATGGGTGTGCGTCCTCGTCTCCTATCTTGCCAGGAAGATACCCAAGTTGACTTCCATTGCTTTGTACGGCTTTGGCAGCGCGCTATGCATCCTTCCCTCCGTGTATTTCCTTTGGGAGGCCAAGTTCAAACGTCACGAGCCTGTTATCGCGTCCGGAAATGGCTTCATCTCGGCGTTCCACAAAATTTTGCAAGCCTTTGATGGCGTGTTGGCGTTCAACGCGCCTTTTCCTTATGCGTGGTCGATCCTGGGCGGATTGACTTTCCTTGGGACCCTCGCTCTGATCACCCGACGCTCGATTGCAGCGTACCTAGCTTTTTTTGTCGTTATTCCGCCCGCAATTCTTTTGAGCATGGGGTATTCTAGCCATCTTTACGCCGTACATTTAAGCTTTCTACTTCCCCCCATAGTGATGTTGGCCGGGGTCGGTCTAGCCAGGGGCACTCCCTTGAGGTTGCGCCGTCCCTGGACAATCTTAATGCTGTGTACTTTTCTCGGCGGATCTTTTCTCGGTTTGCAAGGCGAGGCCTATTACTCACCCAAGGGCGTCGTGGCTACTTGGTGGAACTTAGGCAACTTCAAGGACGTGGGCCAGACTCTGCGGGCCAACTTTACTCCCGAAGACATGATCGCGTTCCGAGATCTTGAGCTATACCAGTACGTGAACTACTACGCCGAACGCGCAGGTGGCTTCGGGGCACCATCTACGCAAGTGCTCGGGCCGGAAAAGCCCATGGTGAAGACTTTCTTTCTCACCAATTACGAAGCGTTTGGGCAGTTGTTTTCAGGGGAGGACGAATTCAAAAAACTTTTCGGTGCTTCCGCAAAAGTGGCCACCCTGAGCAACCTCCGCGTCTATCAGGCAGCCGTGGCGAGATATCCAAACATCGTCATGGACGGAGAACGTTTTGTCGTTCAACTCACGGCCGCTCCCATGGACGTCTACGCACGGGCGTGGAGTCTCAGGGACCTGAGCGTCTGGCCTTATAACGGCTGCTCCTTGTTTCCGACCAAACCAAATCAGACCGGAGAAGTGATCTACCACCTGATTCCTGCCGAGGGGAATCCCCCCAGAAATTTCTGCCTTATGGTGGATTACAACATAGAAGCTTCGGGGAATAGCCTGCAAATGGATTACCGTTTTGACGATGAAGATTGGGAAACTATCCTGACAGAACATGAATTATGCAATTATGATGAAAAAAATATGTTAGCTAGGTTCGCAAGGCAGAAAAAGTACAATAATCTTTGGATAAGGATACGATTAAAAACCAATGAAGAAGTAGCCACGACGAACTTAGGAACACTTGGGCAAGTAAAGTTACATCATATCACCATTTTCGGGGACAACTCGAATTCTCGATTCGGCAGCTCAAGCCTATCTCTTCAGGAAAGCGGACTAGGAGATATAGAGTTGTTGCCAGGATATACTTTTATACAATGGGGCCTGGGGCCCAATACGTCCATTAAATTTGAACTAGACAAGCCAGAAATGCTCAATTTCCATTACAGTTTCTCCAACTACATACAAGGACAGAGTGTCGAGATACTTTTTGATGGCAAGGCAGTTGCTCTACACAAAAACTTGACCGCAGGACAGGAGATCACAAACCAACTCACTTTGATGGGCCATCCCGGACCAGGACTTCTGGAGTTCAGATACTCCACCTGGAACAACAAGAACGAAGCTTCTTCTTTCGCTCCAGACGAACCTCGAAATTTGGCGGTGGCCTTTAGAACCCTCTCGATGGACGTGTCCAACTTGGTTGATGCGCGCCCATCGCCGCAAATATTGGAACGTCATAAATAAAATTCCGTCCCCCTGTGAGGAAAAAATAATTAATATACAACAAACGCAAAGTAATTTTTGTCGTGGCACGAAATGCTAGAAGGAGGAACGGGCAGTATGAACCGAGCTTAATCGAATATACTACCCGTTTGACCCATGCCTTGTTTATACTATTTTTAGTCATTGAATCAGCATGATAGTACATGGCCTAGTATTTAGGATGTGTGTAATTTTTGTGTAAACGCTTCTCGGAAACGAGGCTGTTTTGAGTGGTCTTCGGCCCTAAAGACCCTGCTGTTTGCTTGTTCTAGGGTCTTCATTTTCACCGCTTTTCTCCTTTCACGCCGCTAACAGGGGTTCAAATCCCCTTGGGGACGCCACTACAGATCTGGGACTTACGGAGAACACCGTAAGTCCCTTTTTCTTTTGTCCGCATTCCAGACAGATGGGAATACGTCTGCATCACACACCAGTGAGGGGCATCCTGCCTGTGCAGGATGCCCCTCGTGTCGTTGATGCGGCCTTCTGGCAGCCTCGCCACTGATGTTGGCGGCGGTTCTCGTCAGGCGCTGCGGACGCTACTCGGCAGTCACGCCAAAGGCCTCGTGGGCGATGATCTCACCTTGCGGAGCCTTGCTTCCGAAACACGCCGCCAGCACGTACTGGTCCGGCACGCCCGTATAGATCAGGCCCGGCACGCTTACGAACCCAAAACGGGTGTAGAATCCGGGATCGCCCACCAGCACGACGCCAGTGGCCCCGATGTCGCGCATGTGCCGCAACGACTCGCGGACCAGGCCGGAACCTATGCCCTGCCCCTGGAGGCGAGGCAGGACGCCGACCGGCCCGAGCAGGAACCAACCGTCGAGATCGTCTCCCACCACTGCGGGCGAGAGGGCGATATGCCCCACGACATCCCCGCCAGCCTCGGCCAGCAGGGAGAGTGCCAGGGCGCCGGATGCGCGCAAGCGCTCAACAATGTGATGTTCCACCGGCTCCGCGCCGGGCGGATGAACCGGATGCCCCTTGAAGGCGGCGTAGTGTATCTGCGATATGCGTGAAACGTCTTCAGACCGTTCGTCTCTGATCAGCATAGTGGCACTCCTTGAGCGCGGTGTGGCTCATGGTCGCCATGGAGCGAGTCTGGCGCAAGGCCCGCCCATGCGACGCATATGGCTGTGATTGCCATAAAAATCGCCAAGGACGAGGTTGCCGGACGAAAGCAGAAAAAGACCGGCCCAGGGATGCCGGGCAGGCTTGGTGCGGGAGGACAGGCCGCTCCACGGAGTACGCCGCCTCCTTCTGACAGGGAGGCTCAAGCTTCGGGAGCGCTTACTGGCCGCGGCTTTCGCCGACAACCAGATCAACAATATCCAGGGTGTTGGTTCTCAAAAAAACCTCTTGAGAAAAGGCAGTGGGATGCAGGCTCGATACAAAACGCCCAGCGCGGCGTCAAGGCTGCGCAGCGCATCCACCTAAGGGAGATGCAGCCGCCGCCTCACTCCATCGCCCTCTTGAGTCACCGGCGCTCTCCAGACCCGTGTGGCCCGTCCCTCTCAGTAGCCCATCCCAGGCAGGCCCCCCCGAATCCTCGCGGAGAAATCCGGAGCGTCCCCTGCGGCGCGCGCCGCTGGATTCACATGACTCCTGGCCCGCAGTTCCTCGAAGGGAAGCGAATTGTCCAGGCCGCCCATGTCGTACACATACTGCGGGGCGTAGCCGGACAGCAGTATCTTCCAGTTGTATCTGGCCTTGCCGCCAAAGGCGCGCACGTGGCTTACGATGTTCGTGGTGCAGTTGGTGGTGAGGGTGTTGTAGAATTCCGGTTTGGCATACAGGCTGTTGATCTGCTTCACGTATTCCATGAACAGTTTGCGGGCGTTTTCCTTCGGAATGTTCGTGCGGTAGAGGTACACGTCCTCGGGCGGGTTCCGGTAGTCCGTGCGCAGCCGGATCAGGTCGCGTTCCTCGGCGGCCACGTACACCAGCTCGTACTGCTTGAAGAAGCCCTTGAGCGAGGAGTACTCCTCGCCCGCCTCCTTGCGGGTCTCGATGGAAAAGCACAGGGAGTCCTGGCCCACGAAGCCAAAGCTCATCATCACGTGGGCGATGGCGTCCCCCATCCAGTACACGGCGATGAGATCCACGGAGTCGAGCTTCGCGAGGTCGTAGGTCTTGTCGTGATAGCGGGGCTGATAGTCGGTCTCGGTTGTATAGGAGAAGTCCCGGACGTCGCGCATCGTGACCAGGTCGCCGTGCACCTCGGCATGGGGCAGCACGGCAACGTCGCGCTGCCAGTCACGGGCGTTGGAGGGCGCGATACCTGACCACCAGAGCACGAACAGCAGGAAGCAGGCCAGATATCCGGCAAGCGCCTTGCCCTTGCGACGACACAACGCAAACGTCAGCACCGTCGCCAGGACGATCCCGACCGCAAGGGACGTGCGCGCAGCCGGGCTCTGGATGTCCGACCAGTAGACCCCCAAGGCAGCCCACGCGGTCATCAGGGCCACGGCCACTGCCACCAGGGATCTCAGGACCAGGGCGGCTGCACGGGTCATTTTGGGTCCCCGTTTTCCCTTTTAGCGTGCTCCAGCATGATGCGCCGCACCTCGCGGATGGCCAGGGGATGCTCGTGCGCCCCATGGCCGGACTTGACGATAAGCTCGGTCTGCGCCCCGTCCAGGTGGGAGCTCCAGTAGGGCACCACCCCGTCCGACCCGCCAGCGACCCCGGCCTTGCTTTCGTTGCCGATGATGGAATGGAAGGGCACGGCCACTGGCAAACCCGCCGAGACCGTCAGCACCGGGTTTTTCGGAGAGAGCCCGTCGATGCCGGTGGGCAGGCCCTTGATCGGGACGTTCTGGCCCAGGGTGGCCAACGACACGAAGAGGGAGCTGCTGGCCTTGGCCAGGGTGAAGGGCAGCGTCACCAGCGCCCTGCCGATCCGCCCGATGTTGCCCAGCGCCATCCCCGAGCCCCGGTGAGGCGTGGCTATGAACACGGCCTCGGTAATGAAGGGAAGCGGCTTGAAGAAAAGTATCTTCTCCAGAAGCGCATGCACGTCCTGGGGCACGGTCAAATCGGAAAACGGAGCCTTGGATATGGCGCTCCACAGGTGGTCCCCGCTGTCCTGGACCATGGCCTTGGCCAGGAGCCCCCCCATGCTGTGCCCCACGATGAGCATGTTGTTGAAGGCCGGGTCCGTTCCCTCGGGGTCGAAGACCTTGCGGGCGTTCTCCAGACTCTCGCGCAGCAGCGAGGCGGAATAGAACACCGGGTTCCCGGTAGGGTAGGAGAAGTACCAGAACTGGTAGCGCTCGCGCAACGCCGGGTCGCCCATGAGGCCGTTGATCATGGGGAGCCAGGTCATGGGGGAGCTAATGAGCCCGTGCACGAACACCACCGGGATTTTGCCCTTCTGGTAGGGCTGGAGCATGTAGAGCCCCTGGGCGGCCTTCAGGGCGTCCGGGTCCATGAGGCCCTTGATGCCCTGGGGCGCGGGGGCGGTGGCGGCCATCCAGGCCAGGGGTGTGGTGGTGTCCGTTTCCAGGGGGACCGACACGCCCCCCACCTGGACCGAGTTCACCCGCATGGGGTCGTAGAGTTCCAGCCGGCTCTGGTAGATCCGGTTGCCCTGGGCGTCCACTTTCGGCTCGGTCTCGATGCGCAGGAACAGCGTTGCCGCCAGGACTTGGCGCACGCGCGACAGGAAGCGGTCCTCCGGGCGGGCGTCGCCGCCCTTGCCGGAAGTGCGCACCAGAATGAGGGGGGCGCCCATGCCCGGCACGGAGTAGGTCACGTCCAGGCCGGAGACGGCGTATTCGAAGGCCAGATGGAACTCGGAGAACTCCTCGGGGCTGAACGGCAGGCCGCTCTGCCTCTCCTTGAGTTCAATCGAGCCGGCGGCCATGGCCAGCTGCCTGCCGGGCTCGAAGCGGACGCCCGCTGAGCGGGCGTACAGCAGATAGCGGGACAACGAACGGTTGTGGAACTCCGAGGCCAGTCGGGCGTTGGGGCGGAAGGTGCCCTTGGGAGGGGCCACCTTGGGATCGAACAGGAACAGGTAGGAATAGACAGCGCAGGACAGGTCGTAGGTCGCGGCCTTGTCCGGCTGGGATTTCAACCGCTTGGCCTGGAGGTGCGAAAGCTCCACCAGGGCGAACAGGGTCCCAAGGCCCGGATCAGCGTGATACTTGGCGTCCAGGCGGCTGATGAGCCCCTCGGGGTCGTTGTCCCACTGCTCCGCAAGGTCGCGCTGCTTCATGAAAGCCAGGGTTAGTTCGCTGGGCCGGTCGGAGTTGAGGGCGGTCCGGTCCAGGGCCTTGAAGCGCTCAGACAGGGGGACCGGCTTGACGCTGGTCCCGGCACAGCCCGAGAGGAACAGTCCCAGGACGGCCAGACTCAGGAGGAGCAGTATCCTGCTTCGTATCTGCGTGGCGGCGATTGAATTCATTGCATGCTCAGGGGAAAACGGTTGATCGGTCCGGGGGGCGCGCCTGTACGACTCACAACGTAAACTACAAGGGTGGCGGGGTCCAGACGCCCTGGCGCGTCTTTCCAGGAACACAAGCAGGGCTGGCGGTATTGGAAACATCCTGTCTCAGTCGTCAATTCCATTGACAGTTGCCGCAAAAAGGCGAAGATATTTAGGGTGAGAAACAAATGCTGATAATTCGAGGAGACTGAACGAGCATATTCAACCGAGGAGGAACGGCATATGAAACGGGCGTCCTTGTTCCTGGCGTTGCTGGCGTTCACGGCAGTTGTGGCCCTGACGGCATGCGGTGGCGGCGGAGGGGAGAAAGTGAACGTGGCGGAGGTCACGTCCAAGCCCAAGGTCTATGTCGGTTCCGATCGATGCAAATCCTGCCACCTCGAGCACTTCGATTCCTGGATGATGACACTGCACAGCCGGATGCTTGGCGACGCGCGAAAGGACAAGGACGTCATCATCGCTGACCTCAACCCAGACGTGATCCGGGCCGATTTGGCCAAGCTCCAGAATCTCAAGGTCAAGCCCGAAGAATTCTACATCCCCAAACCCGAGGAAGTGCTCTATACCATCGGCAGCCAGTGGAAGCAGCGCTATATCGTCGAGAAGAACGGCATGCTTGTGATCGCCCCCATCCAGTACAACTCCGACACAGGACGTTGGGTGAACTACAATGAGGCCACCTGGGACAAAAGCTCCTGGATCCTCAAGTGTGGCGGCTGCCACGCCACCGGCGTGGATCTCACGAAAAATACCTTCGAGCCGAGCGTCGGCTGTGAAGCCTGCCACGGCCCGGGGTCCTGGCACACGGCTCTGCCCAAGGCCCAGGTGTTCGACAAGCGCGCCACCATCGTCAACCCGGCCAAGCTGACCAGCGGCGTAGCCGCCCAGATATGCGGCTCCTGCCACAACCGGGGCAAAGCCACAAAGAACGACAAGGCTGAATGGCCAGTGGGCTACCTGCCCGGCAAGGCGCTGGAAACCTACTTCAAGTCCACATCCTTCGCGGGCGGCGACGCCCAGCACCTCTACGGCAACGAGTTCTCCAAGGCGCACCACCAGCAATACATCGACTGGAAGCAGTCCAAGCATTTCGCGGAGGGCGTCATGTGCACCTCCTGCCACTACGTGCACGAACTGGGCATCGGCAAGACCCGCTTCCAGACCCGCGAATCCGGCTCCAAGCAGTGCCTCTCCTGCCATACCCGCACCAACTCCAATCAGGCGCACGCCATCCACTCCTTCGGCAACTGCCTGGGGTGCCACATGCCGCGCGTGGTCACCAGCGCCGAATCGGGCGACCTGCACAGCCACGTGTTCAAGACGCTGCTGCCCAAGGAAACCCTCAAGGACCCCAAGATCCCCAACTCCTGCGTGAAGTGCCATCACCACGCCAAGGACGATCTGGCCACGCTCCAGAAGAAGTACGACGCTCTTGCCCAGCTGCCCAGGCCGCAGGGCAAGGTCATCGACAGCGTGGACATGATCAAGGCGGGAAACTAGCGCCCGGATGACGGCCCGTCCGCCGGGCATTCCAGGCGGACGGGCATCAACGAGTGGAGGGCATCATGAGGGTAAGAACCATAGCCCTGCTTGTTCTGGGTCTCGCGCTGACCGCGCCTCCCTGGGCATGGAGCCAGGGGGAGTATTCGTCGCGCCGCACCGGCTACCAGCCCTACGAGGCCAGCAGCGGCCAATACGACGACACGGAGGTCCTGCCCAGGCAGAGACAGAGCGAGTTCCAGCGCCTGGGACCGGGAACCGTCCAGGGGCCGCAGTCGCAAAGCCGGGCGCGCAACCGGATGTTCCTGGCCGATTCCCACGCGGGTATCCCCTACTATCGGTTCAAGAAATGCGAAGACTGTCACGCCGGGGCCGCGCGCAACAGCCACGCCGAGCACGCGGGCATCACCTGCCGCCAGTGCCACGGTCCAGAGCCTGTGGCCAGCGTCAATCACTTCTTCTCCAGGCTCAACCCCGCACGCAAACACGCCTACGTTTGCGCAAAGTGCCACGAAGGGGCAGGCGCGTCCTTCGCCACGTTCGTGGTGCACCAGCCCGCGCCGCTCTCTGAAGAAGCGGCTAAGGAGTTCAGGGCGCTGTCCTGGGTGTCCTGGGGTATGAGCGCGCTGCTGCTGGGCGTTTTCCTCCTGTTCGTCCCGCACACGGCACTGTGGCTCCTGCGGGAATACCGGGAGCGCAGCCGCAAGGGAGGCCAGCCATGAACATCCGCCGCTTCACGCTGACCCAGAGGGTGTTTCACGCCCTGATGGCCTTTTGCTTCATGGCGCAGTCGATCACGGGACTTGCCAGGCTCTACGCCGAAAACGCCTGGGGAGCTCGGCTGGCTGCGCTCTTCGGGGGGCAGGAGGGGGTGCTGGCCGCGCACAAGGCCGGAGGAATTGTCATGGTGGTGCTCCTCCTGGCCCATGTGGTCCACGTGCTTGTCACCTCACCGCGCGGGCTGATTCCGGGGCCGGATTCCATGATGCCCCGCATCCGGGACGTTTCGGACTTCTTCAAACACGTGGGGTGGATGCTGGGCATGAACAAACACCCTTCCCTGGACCGCTTCGCCTATTGGGAGAAGTTCGACTACTGGGCGGTGTTCTGGGGCGTGGCCATCATCGGCGGCAGCGGACTGCTGCTGGTGGACCCGGTGGCCTCGGCCCGCTACGTGCCGGGGTGGTGGCTGAACATCGCCCTGGCCCTGCACCACGACGAGGCGTTCCTGGCCATGGGCTACATCTTCCTGATCCACTTCACGGTGGCGCACCTGCGCCGCTCGCGCTTCCCCATGGACATGGCCATGGTGGACGGATGCATCCCCATGGAAGAGGTCCGGCTTGAGCGCGGCGACTGGGAGGCGAGGCTCGAAGCCCCAGGAGGCGCGGGCGCATGCACGGCGCGCATGGCTCCGGCAGGGCGCAGCCTCGCACTGATAGCGGGATGGGCCGTTGTGCTGTGCGGCTGGCTCCTGGCTTTCTGGGCGCTCGGGGAAGTATTCAGACACGGTCTCTAATTTGGCAGAGGCCGCACACCGAACGTGCGGCCTCCCCCCCTGGGGATGCCAGCAGCCTGGGTCGATCAGCGCACTCGCCCATCTTCTCCAAGCACTTGCCAAGCTTGGACAACGTAACCCATTTCCGTTTCTCCTCGTCACGATGCATCCCCCAGTGTCACAACCTGTTCTCCCGGCATAATCCAAAACTCGCATTGTCTCCTTCATTATTCCGCTGTAGAAGTTTCTTAATTGTAGTGCTTCGTTCAACACCAGCGCCGGGAGCCTGCATGAGTGAACCTCTCTCCGGGGAATGCCGGGATCTGTATGGACTGATTCTGGTCGCCAAGCGCGATCAGGCGGTAGCCATGCTGCTTGAGGATGTGGAACGCTCAGGCTTCACAGACATGTTCTCCAGGCTGCTGGAGCCGGTCCTGAATGAGATTGGCGAGAACTGGATGGCGGAGCGTATTTCCCTGGCCCAGGGGTACGTGGCCGGCAAGGTGGCGGAGGAGGTGCTGCTGGCTTCCGCCGCGCGTGGGGAAAAGCCGCCTGCTGCGGGGAAAGGCCCCGTGGTGCTGTGCTGCATAGAGGACGACTACCACGCTCTGGGGCGCAAGCTGGTGGGCATTTTCCTGCGCGCCTCGGGCTGGGATGTGACGGACTTGGGCAACGACGTCTGCGCGCCGGAACTTGTGGACAAGGCCGTGGCCACCGGGGCCAGGATCGTGGGCGCCTCGGCCATGATGCTCTCCACGGCCGTGAACATACACTCGGTGCGCGAGGAACTCGACCGTAGGGGGCTATCGGGCCGCATCCAGCTGGCCGTGGGCGGGGCGGTATTCAGATTGCGCCCCGAACTTGTGGAGGAGGTCGGCGGGGACGGCACCGCGCCGAGCGCCCTTCAGGCGCCTGCCCTGTTCGACAGGCTGCTCGCGCGCTCACTCTCCCTCTTTCCGGAGGAACCGGCATGACCTCCGCCCAGCGCGTCATGGCGGCCATAACCGGCGACAAGGCCGACCGGCGGCCCTTCACCCTCACCCTGAGCCTTTACGGAGCCGCGCTCACCGGCTGCCCCCTGCCCGTCTACCACGCCGACCCCGCGAAATATCTCGAAGGACAGCTGGCCGTGCGCGACGCCGTCGGGCCGGACATCCTTTTCAGCCCCTTCGTCCTGCCCCTGGAGGGCCGGGCCTTCGGCTGCACCCTGGCCGACCAGCAGACCGGACCGCCCAACGTCAGGAAGCCCGCGTTCAGAAGCATTGAGGAACTGCTGGACCATCCCCAACCCCGCGTGGACGCCGATCCAGGACTGGCCTATCTGGTGGAATCCGTGAGACTGATGGCCCAGGCGCTGGACGACGAGGCCCCGGTGGCGGGAATCCTCACCGCGCCCACGGACCTGGCCGCCATGATCTTGGGGCTCGAACCCTGGTTGGAAGCCCTGCTCTTCGACCCCGACATGGCACGGCGTGTTCTGGAAATCACGGGCGCGCACTTCCGGACCATGAGCGCCGCCATGATGGAGGCCGGAACTGCCTGCATCGTCACGCCCATCATGTTCTGCAACCCGCGCATCATAAATCCCGAGCTCGCCCGGACCACGGTGCTGCCCGCCCTGCGCGAGGCCTTCGCGGCAGCGCCCGGCCCGGTGGTTTTCCACCACGGCGGCAACCCCCTGTCGCAGTACCTGGGCCTCTTCAAGGACGTCCCCAACGTCCTGGGGTTCGTGCTGGACGAACGGGACAGCTTCATCGAGGCCAGGCAGGCCCTGGGGCCGGAACATCTGCTCATGGGGGGCCTCAGCGGGCCGCACATGTCCGCCCGAAAGCCCCAAGACATTCGCCTGCGCGTGAAGCAGGTGCTGGATGACCGCCGCGAGGACGCCCGCTTCATCCTGGCTTCCAGCCACGCGGACGTACCCCTGGACACGCCGCTCGAGAACCTCCTGGCCGTGCGCGATGCAGTCAGGGAGCACGTATAGGCCCGCCATGACGCAATCACCCGAGGCAACCATCATCGCCTGCGGCATCTTCCGAAAGGAACTGGCCGCGCTGGGGTATTCCCACAAAGGCGCGGAGAAACTGGTCTGCCTGAATTCCATGCTGCACATGCGCCCTTCCCTGCTGGACGAACTGCTCGACGGCATGCTGCGCGGCAAAGCGCAGCGCCACCTGCTGGTCTACGGCGACTGCTGCCCGCACATGGACCAGTTCGCACGCATGGACGGCGTGCGCAGGGTCGCTGGCGTGAACTGCTGCGAGATCATCCTCGGGCATGACCGCTACCGGGAGCTGCGGCGCGCGGGAGTCTTCTTCTTCATGCCCGAGTGGACCAGGCGCTGGGAGCGGGTCTTCAAGAAGGAGCTGGGCTTCACCACCCAGGAAACCGCGCAGGAGTTCATGCGCGAGATGCACACGCGGCTCATCTATCTGGACACGGGCGTGGGCGAGGTCCCACGAGACACGCTCGCAGACATCGAGACTTATCTGGGCATGCCGGTGGAGGTGTTCCCTGTCGGGCTTGGCCAACTCGAGGCGGCGCTGCTGGCCGGACTGCAAAGCCTGAACGCCGCCGGGGACGCATAGAATGTCGCAGGATCAGATCGCCTTCTCCGAGCTGTTCACCGACCTGGTGATCGACATCATGGCCCTTGCGGGCAACCCCGGTGAATGCGGGGAATACATCGCCACGCAGGTGCGCAGCCTCATAGGGGTGCGCACGGTGCTCATCCTGCAATGCGACCGGCAGCTGGATGACGACGTCCATCGCGTGGTGGCGGTCGTGCCTGAGCGGCGCAGGGCTCTGGGAGAAACTCCCGAGCTGAACCGCCTCGCGAACATGAGCCACCACATGGACAAGGCCACCTACATAGGGCCGCAGAGCCCTCCAGGCTCAGGCTGGGACCTGTTGCAGACGCTTGGCATCGGCGAATCGGTCGTCATCCCGCTGTGCTATTCGGGGAACCGGGCCGGGGTGATGCTACTCCTGGATCTCATGGACAAACGGGGCACCGGGACGATCCTTCGCACACTGGACAAGCTGGCCCCGGTGCTGGCGCTCATTCTGCGCAACGCGTCGCTGTATTCGGGTCTCGAGGAGCAGGTGGCCCAGCGAACCAACGAACTCATGAAGGCCAACGAAGCCATCACAGAGAGCGAAGAGCGCTACGCCCTGGCTCTGCGCGGAACCAACGACGGCATCTGGGACTGGAACCTGCGCACGGGTGAGGTGTATTTCTCGTCCCGCTGGAAGGAAATCATCGGATACGGGCAGGACGAGATTCCCAATGAGTTCGACCAGTGGAAAACCCGCCTCCATCCAGACGACGTGGACCAGGCCATACACGCAACCCAGCGCTGCGCAAGCGGCGAAGCCCCCTCGTTTGAGGTGGAATTCCGCCTGCGCCACAAGGACGGCGGCTATCGCTGGATTCTGGGCCGGGGAGCATCGCTTAAGAACGAACAGGGAGAGGTGGTGCGCATGGCGGGAGCGCACACCGACATCACCGAGCGCGGGCGCATGATGGACGTGATGCTCCAGACGGAGAAGATGATGAGTGTGGGTGGCCTTGCCGCTGGCATGGCCCACGAGATCAACAATCCCCTGAGCGGCATTCTGCAGAACGTCCAGGTGATGGCGCGACGCCTCACCATGGACACTCCCGCCAACATCCAGGCCGCAAACGAGGCCGGGTGCTCCCTGGAAGCGATCAGAAGCTACATGGAGAAGCGCGAGATTTTGGCGTCCCTGGACGCCATCCGCGAAACGGGGTGCCGGGCGGCCCGCATCGTGTCCAGCATGCTCGAGTTCAGCCGCGCCAGCACCAGCAACAACACGTGCGCGAACATCAACCAGCTGCTGGACAAATCTACAGAGCTCTGCGCCACGGACTATGACCTGAAAAAGAAGTACGACTTCCGCAACATCCGCGTGGTCAAGGAATACGACAGCAACCTGCCGGCCGTGCCCTGCTCGGACACCCAGATCCAGCAGGTGTTCATGAACCTGCTGGCCAACGCCGCCCAGGCCATGACCGACACGCCCGCCCCGGCCATCACGCTACGCACCGCCACGGAGAGCGCCCACGTGCGCGTGGAGATCGAGGACAACGGGCCGGGCATGCCGCCAGAAGTGCGCAAGCGCGCCTTTGAACCGTTCTTCACCACCAAGCCCGTGGGGGAAGGCACGGGCCTTGGCCTCTCGGTCTCCTACTTCATCATCGTCAACAACCATCACGGGGACATCGCGGCACAGTCCGTTCCCGGCGGCGGCACGCGCGTAGTCATACGCCTGCCGCTTGCCCAGGCGTCCGCCACGGACGTCAGCAGGAATCCCGCCTCCTCATAGCCCCGCTCCGAAGGCTCTCAGTCCTTTTTCGTATGACCTGAAGCCTGACCCGCCCTGGTCGACAGGCTCCCCAGGCGTTCGCGCACCAGCAGCAGCACCTCGTGGGCCAGACGAACGTCCGCTTCGGGGATGCCCTGCATGATCTCGCGCTCTATGTCCACGGCCGTGCGCACCAGCTCTTCCAGGTACGGTTCGGCCTTCTGGGTTAGAAGCACGTGCTTCATGCGGCGATCGCCCGGCACGGGTTCGCGCCTGACCCAGCCCGAGGCCTCCAGCCTGTCCAGCAGACGGACCAGCGTCGGTCCCTCCACGAAGATGGCCTCGGCCAGCTCACGCTGGGTCAGGGGCTTCTGGTTGCAGGCCAGGGCTCCGATCACGCTCAGCGTGGCCTTGGAGAGCCCCAGCGGCTTGAAGCGCTCGTCGATACGCGCACGAAAGGCTTTGGCCACCTCGTGCGCGGTGAGGGCGAAACCATCCGCCCCCTCCCGAGTCAGCGCGTGGAGTTGTTCTCTGCTCATTCCTCGTCGGTTTTCGGCTTACGGCTAAAGTACTGTCCAGCCCCGATAATAAGTTTGAAGAACACAGGGATGAAGAACGGCGCGAGCAGCGTGGCCCCGAGCATTCCGCCGATGACTCCCGTTCCGATGGCGTGCCTGCTGTTGGCGCCCGCACCGGTGCTGATGGCCAGCGGCACGCAGCCCAGCACGAAGGCCAGGGAGGTCATGATGATGGGCCTGAAGCGAAGGCGCGCGGCCTCCACCGAGGCTTCAAACAGGGAAAGCCCCTGCTTGTGCCGGATGACCGCGAACTCCACGATCAGGATGGCGTTCTTGGCCGCAAGGCCGATGAGCGTCACCAGCGCAACCTGGAAGTAGATGTCGTTGGAGAGCCCCCTGCCCCAGGTTGCCAGGATGGCCCCGAACACCGCGAACGGCACGGCCAGCACCACCGCAAACGGCAGCGACCATTTCTCGTACTGGGCTGCCAGGATGAGAAACACCATGATGATGCCCAGGAGGAACACCAAGGCCGAGGAGCCACCGGCAGCCTTCTCCTGGTAGGACGAGCCGGACCAAGCCAGGCCGAACTCCTGGGGCAGCACCTCGGCCGCCACGGCTTCCATGGCGGCCATGGCCTGCCCGGAGCTGTAGCCCGGTGCGGGTGCGCCCATGAGCTTGGCTGCGGGGAACACGTTGAAGCGCTCCATGACCTCCGGGCCGCTGGACTGGGTGACGTCCACCAGCGCGGGCAGCGGGATCATCTCGCCCTTTTTGGTGCGCACGAACACGTCGCGCAGGGCCTCGGGGCGGTCGCGGAACTCGGCTTCCGACTGGAGCGTCACCCGGAACGTGCGACCGTATTTGTTGAAGTCGTTCACGTAGTAGGCACCGAAGGTGGCCTGCATCACCTCGAACACGCTGGAAACGCTCACGCCGTGGGCCAGGGCCTTGTCGCGGTCCAGCTCCACGTGCAGCTGGGGGACGTCCGCGCCGAAGGTGGTGGATACGCGGCCCAGTTCGGGGCGCGTGGCCGCCGCCGCGATGATCTTGGCGACCATGGCGGCCAGGGCCTTGCTGTCGCCCTCGCCCCGGTTCTGGATGTAGGCCTCGAAACCGCCGGTGGTGCTCATGCCGCTGATGGGCGGCGGGTTGAAGGCCAGTATCAGCCCGGCTGGCTGGGACATGCCGAAGCCGAAGATGCGCTTCACCAGGTCGAAGGAGCTTAATCCCGGAGCCTTGCGTTCGTCCCAGGGTTTGAGCGTTATGAAGGACGTGCCGTAGTTGGAGCGGTTGGCCCCGGTCAGGGCGTCGTAGCCCGCGAAGGTGGCCGCGTCCTGCACGGCGGGGTCTTTCAGGGTCATGGCGTCCAGGGTGTCGGTAAGCTCCCGGCTTCTTTTGAGAGACGAGCCGTCGGGGAGGATGGTGGCCGCGATGATGAACCCCTGGTCCTCGTCGGGCAGCATGGACCCAGGTACCAGCTTGAACAGGCCAAACGTGGCCGCGCACAGAATGGCGAACAGCCCGAGCGCGATCAGCGGTTTTTCCAGCAGGAAGCGCACGCCGCCCACGTAGGTGTCGGTCACCTTGGTGAAGCCGGTGTTGAACATCTTGAAGAAGCCGCGCGGCTGCTCGTGCAGGTCGGGCAGCAGGATGGCGCACAAGGACGGCGTCAGCGTCAGGGCAACGATGCCCGAGATGACCACGGACACCGCGATGGTGATGGCGAACTGCTTGTACATCTCGCCAGTCAGTCCGCCCATGAAGGCAACGGGTACGAACACCGCGCACAACACCAGCACGATGGCGATGATCGGCCCGGTGACTTCCTCCATGGCCTTGGCCGTGGCGTGTTTGGCGCTTAAACCTTCTGAGCGCATTATTCGCTCCACGTTTTCCAGCACCACGATGGCGTCGTCCACCACGATGCCGATGGCCAGCACCATGCCGAACAGCGTCAGGGTGTTGATGGAGAAGCCCAGGGCGTACATGCCCGCGAAGGTTCCTATGATGGACACCGGCACGGCCATGAAGGGGATCAGCGTCGCGCGGAAGTTCTGCAGGAACAGGTACACCACCAGGAACACCAGGAGCATGGCCTCACCCAACGTCTTGACCACCTCGTTGATGGAGACGCGCACGAACTTGGTGGTGTCGTAGGGAATGTTGTAGGTGATGCCCGCCGGGAAGCGCTTGGAGAGCTCCTCCAGCTTGGCGTGCACCAGGTCGGCGGTGGCCAGGGCGTTGGCGCCCGGAGCCAGGAACACGCCCATGGGCACGGTGGGCTGACCGCCGCGCTTGCCGGAGAAGTTGTAGTCGCGCGCGCCAAGCTCCACACGGGCCACGTCCTTCAGACGAAGCGACGAGCCGTCCGGGTCGGAGCGCAGGATGATGTTCTCGAACTCCTCGGCGGAAACTAGACGCCCCTTGGTGGTTACCATGAAGTTCATGTCCACCCGGGCGGCTGTGGGCTCCTGGCCGATACGCCCGGCCGCGTACTGGGCGTTCTGCTCACGGATGGCGGCTGCCACGTCGCCGGGGGTAAGCTTCAGCTGCGCCAGCTTGTCCGGGCGCAGCCACACGCGCATGGAGTAGTCCTGGTTGCCGAAGATCACCGCGTCGCCAACGCCCGGCAGGCGGCGCAACTCGTCCAGCACGTTCACCAGGGCGTAGTTGCTGATGAAGACCGTGTCGTAGCGCCCATCGCGCGAGTCCATGGTCAGGACCTGAAGGAAGTTCGAGGACTTCTTGCTGACCGTGACGCCCTGGCGGCGCACTTCCTCGGGCAGGGAGGTCAGGCCCGACTGCACGCGGTTGTTCACGTTGATGGTGGCCTGGTCCGGGTCGGTACCCACGGAGAAGACCACGGAGATGGAGATGGAGCCGTCACCCGCACTTGTTGAGCGCATGTACAGCATGCGGTCCACGCCGTTGATCTGCTGCTCCAGAGGCGCGGCCACAGTCTGGGCGATCACTTCGGGGCTCGCGCCCGGATAGGAGGCCCGCACCTGCACTTCTGGCGGGATGATGTCGGGGTACTGCGAAATCGGCAGCACGTTCATGGCCACAAGTCCGGCCATGAGGATCACCAAAGAGAGAACCGTGGAGAAAATGGGACGGTTCAGGAAAAAGCGTGCCAGCATGATGAGTTCCGCCTTATCCCGTTTTCCCGGCAGGGGCCTGGGTCTTGCCCCCCTGGCCGCCTGCCCCGTTCTGGCCCGAAGGCGCGGACTGGGCGGGAGTGGCTGGCTGGTCGATGTCGCGCGGGCGCACGGGCGCTCCGGGGCGCACCTTGATGACGCCCTCCACGATCACCCGTTCGCCGGAGTTCACGCCGGTTTCCAGCAGGTAGTTGTTGCCGAGCGTCGCGCCAAGCGTCACCGGGCGCGGCTCCACAGTATCCTTGGCGTTCACCACCCAGACCATGGGACCCTGCTGGGTGCGCAGCACCGCGCCCTGCGGGACGGTCATGGCCTGCTTGAGCACCGCGCCGAGTAGCTTGGCACGCACGAACTGGCCGGGCAGTATGTCACCCGAGGGGTTGGGCAGCTCCGCCCTGGCTTTCACCACGCCGGTCTGGGCGTCCACCTGGGTGTCCATGAAGTTGATGCGGCCCGAGTGGGGATATTCCGTGCCGTCGGAAAGCAGCAGGCGCACCTCGAAGTCCCCGCCCTTGGGGAACACGATGCGTCCCTCGGCGCGGTCCTTGCGGAACTTCATGGATTCCGCGCCGGGTATGGAAAAGTTCACGTATACCGGATCGATGCGGTTGATAGTGGTCAAAAGGCTCGAGTCCGCCGTGTTGCCGATGAGGCTGCCTTCGGACTTGGTCTCCTTGCTGGTGATGCCCGTGATGGGGGCCTCCACCCGCGTGTAGCTCAGGTTGAGGCCCGCCTCGCGCACCTTGCCCTGGGCAGTGCGCACGTCGGCGGTGGCCGCCTCGTACTCGGTCTGGGCGTCGTCGATGTCCTTCTGGCTTATGACGTCGGCCTGGCGGAGCTTTTTCATGCGGTCCAGGTTGCGTTTCGCACTGGCGAGCCGCGCCTCGGACTGGCCGAGCGCGCCCTTGGCCTGCTCAAGCGTTGCCTTCAGCGGTTCGGGGTCGATTTCGAAGAGCAGGTCGCCCTGTCGGACCTTAGCGCCCTCCTCGTAGGCGCGGCGAAGCAGGATGCCGCCCACGCGGGCGCGCACCTGAACCTCGCGCGAGCCGGAAACCTGTCCCACGTACTCCAGATCAAGGGGAATATCTGCGCTGACCAGGGTCTTCACCACCACTTCCGACGGCGGCGGAGCACCGGCACCGGGCGTCTGGCCGGAACTGTCCTTTCCGCAACCGGTCGCGCCCAACAACGACAGCAAGGCAACGAGCGGCAGCAACAGACCAAGCCCACGCTCATGCATGAACAGCTTCATAACGTGCATCCTCCGGGGAAGCTCCCGCCACTGGGACCAGCGGGCGGGCGAAATAGATAGCATCCGATTAGCTAGCTACCTAACTATACAACCCGGAGTCGTCAAGTGATAGGACGGGAGACGAAGAATTGGCGGAAAGCTGAAACCCAGACGAAGGGGTTCACCCCGTCGCATGGCGATCGCCTTCAGCGCCGCGCGAGGCAGTCCATCCCGGCCCGCTCCTTGGCTAAACCTGGGCAGGCCGGGATGAACCCGTGTCGCGGTCGTGAACAACATGAACATGTTTTCCACGAACACAATCAATAGTCTCTTAACTTAGAAACACACCTCGTATGAACGTAACGTGAGAACGCCACACGAGGGAAAGCCTATTGCGTTCCGAGAAGCTTTTGCGAACAGTTTTCGGTCAGCTTCCATCCCATCCGCTTCATCTGGCGCTTCGTCTCAGGGCTTACCTTGCCGGTCGTCCAGAACTCCACTCCCTTCACCGAAAGCCCCTTGGAGGCGTCATTCAGCGCCCGCGCAACCGTCTGGGTGGCGGGCGTCCAGGCCAGATAATCCAGCGGGAAGGCCAGCACCAGGGTTCCGTCCTGCTTCATGGCCCCCACGAAGCGCCCCAGGGGCATGAAGCCCTCCAGCCGCGCCACGCCCTTGTCGTATCCCGCGTACATCTGGCTCATGCGCTGGCGGAACAGAGCCAGATCCTGGTTGTTGGTGTGCACCAGGAAGCTCACGAAGGCGTCCTTGTTTTTCACGTTCGGCATGGACTCCAGGGCCTTGACGATCCTGGTCTGCTGCGTGGGCGTGAAGTCTTCGTTGTCGATGAACAGTTCGGCCACGGAAGACGACACGCCCATGTCCTTGAGCGACTGCCGGTTCTGACGCCTCAAGTCTTCCGGCGCGATGGCCACGTCTATCTCGCCCAGCACTGCCGACCCGCTCACCGCGCCCACCGCGATGCCCACGCCGCCTGGAATCAGGGCCTGGAGCGCGCTGCCGTTGATGCTCCCCGCGTATCCGGCGGTCGAGACGTCATCCAGATGCTGCTGCAACACCGGGTTGCTGGAATACGGGTCCACGCCGAACTGCTTGGCGTACTCGCGCTTGGTCTGGGAGAAGCCGACCAGCTTCTTGAAGCGGTTGTCCTCGTACTTGCTTGGGTTGCTCTCCACCAGACTCTCCTGGGCGCGCGCGAACATCTTGCCCACGCCGGAGAGCGCCCCGCTCACGGAATCGATGGGATGCACCACCAGATTGGCTGCGCCCTGCACGGTCTGAACCCCCTTGCCCGCCAGGGAGCCCCCGAACTCACTGGAGGAACTGACCTGCTCCATGGCGGCCATGGCCTTGACCTCCGCAATGCGGGTATGCAGGAGCGCCGTGGACACCACGGTGAAATCGCCGAAGCGCGAGTGCAGCACATAGGTGTTCAGGTAGCCGTCGTTGGTGACGATGTTGTCCACCCGGTAATCCTTCCCGGACAGGAGGGATTTAGGCAGGACGGTGGAAGCCTCGAATGTCGGCGGGGATTCAAATTCCTGCGCACAGGCCGGATTAGCGGCAAATATGATGAGGGCGAACACGGCGGACAGTGACATGAGGGCGGCTTTTACATGCGTCATGGGGTTCCTATCGCGGGTTTGTACGGCTGTTGTTTTCATCTGCGTACAATAATAAAAGAAAAGGGTCCAGGCAGACAGGGATGCGCCCCTGCCTGCCTGGACCGTCGGTGTAAGACTTCAGCCCGCTGTTCTTACGGGCAGGATATGACCTTATAGTATGTGTCTCCGCCCTTGCGGACTTCCTGGTAGCACTGACCGTCCGCGCTGTAGACCGTGCCCCCCGAGGAATTGGACACCGCGATGGCTGCTGCCGGAAGGATGGTCAGCATCGCGCCCAAGGCCATGCCCGCAGCAACGCCCGACCCCGAGGGGCCGTAGTACCCTCCGTAGCCGTAGGCGGGAGCAACCGGCACGGGAACCGCCACCGCGCCGCGCGGCGCGGCCACGACCCCACCGTAAGGACCGCGCGCGACAGCGCCGTAAGGTCCAGCGGCGGCTGCGGCACCCCCCGGACCCCGCACAGCGGCTCCCTGCGGTCCGCGCACGGCTGCCCCGCCTCTTGGCCCCACGGCGGCAGCGCCTCTGGGACCTGCGGCGGCAACGCCACCGCGCGGCCCGACACCCACGGCTCCGCGCGGCGTCTGGGCCACGGTCCCGCCTCTGGGGCCGGTAGACACACTGGCGCGTCCGCCTCCGCCTCCTCCGCGTCCGCCGCCCCTGGCCTCGCTGTCAGTCGGCCTGAGCCAGTCGCCCATGAGGACAAGCCCCCCCGTCAGCCACAGCACCAGCACCAGCGAAACGGTCCGTTTCGCGGCGCGCATGGTTTCGGGTTTCATGTGCCCTCCTACTTGCCGGACTTCGCGCCGGTGATGACTGCGTCGTCGCGGGTGAAGTCGGCTGGAGCGGTGAAACCGAAGGCGTCCAGGGACGACTCGCCCGTCTTCCAGCCGCTGAGCACGGCGGTGAACTGCGGGGAACTGCGCAGCTTCTTCTCGGTGATCACGATCTTTCGCGGCAGGGCGCTCGGGCCGTCCTCCACCCAGATCTGCCAGTCCACGTCCTTGCCCTGGAAGAACAGGTGCTCGCACACCGTGCCGCGCACCTTGGACTTGCCAACGTAATAGCCTGCGACGCCTTTCAGCTTGGAGCAGGTATCGTTGGAGAGCAGGTCGCCCAGGGGGGATTCAATCCCGTAGGTGGCGGCCAGCATGTCCATGAGCGCGTCCGTGTCCATGGCCGCAGCGAGTTGGCCATAGACTTTCTTGTCCGGCAGCGAGAGGGTGAAGGTCTTGCCGTCGAACACCGAACTGGCCTGGATATCGTCGCCCGCCGTGGCGATCCTGAAGGCCCCAGGACGCAGGACTGACACGTCCATCACGCGTCCGGCCTGGATCTTGGAGCCGTCCTGATAGACCTTGTCCACGGTCAGGTCCGCCCGGAAAGTGTAGCTTTTGAGGGCCCCGAGCGCCTTGCAGGCCTTGTCGAGGACTTGAGCGGCTTTTTCTTCGATAACGGGCGTCTCGGGAACATCAGCTTTCTTCTTCGCGGCAAGACCCAGGCCGGGCAGGGCCAGAAGACATGCCAGCGCGACCGCGAAAGCCGCCTTGGGAGCACAGCGCATGCGAACCTCCATCACTCTCGTGTTTGCACCTGAAAGACTAATCGCCTGTTCGAACGGACGTCTTCCCCGGAGGGAACGTGTGGAATGTTCGCCCCATGTACGCCGCCATGCCCATGGGACCTCATGATTGATCTTTTGTCAGGTGACCTGGGAAAAGGCAAGCCGCCCGACTGGCCGACCCAAAAACAGCTATCTTGTGAAATTTATGTCAAGTAGGCGGAGCAACTTTTTTCCACTCCCCTCAAACTTTCCTACCACCACGGTCCGCATGCCGCCACCATGCGACACAATAACAATAGATATTACGGTAGCTTGTGCAACACATCTCCCCTGAAACATCCTCTCATTTTCCTGCCGCCAGTCGGCAAATACGCGACACCGTTCTCGCCATGACATTGCTGTATTCCTTACCAGGAATCCATCTGAAGCCACTTACAAGGCAAGGAAGCACCCTGAAAGGCGCGACACGTTTCATACACTTCTCCTGTGTCTACAGGTGCTTATATTACATTTTTGTCGGGCAACATCAGAAAATCACAAACTTAAGAGAATTAGTGCTGGCAACAAAGTCAACTTTATCATAGGGTAGCAACAAAGAAATCAAGCTGCGGTCGTGACGCCTCACAGCGTCTTTCTCCCCCCGCTGCCTGTAACCATACTCGACCTCTCCTTAGCCTTCATGAGCTATCCCCTTGCGGGGAAGCATTTCATATGGCGACACGTATTACGGAAGGAGGATTGTAGTGGGACACGGCTCGGAAAATGACCTTCTCTATATTGCAGCGTTCTTCCTGGCCGGTCTCGGCTTTGCAGTCGGCCCTTTCATAATTGTCGCTCTTCTCTCCCCTCGCTCCACGCGTAGCGTTCGCCAGAAAACAAAACAGCTCATCGAATGCGGTATCGAACCGATCGGCGATGCTTGGGTCAAATTCAGCGTCGTCTACTATCTCTATGCCCTGATGTTCGTGGCTTTTGCCGTGGACATACTGTTCCTCTTCCCTGCCGCCCTGGTCTACAACAAGCCCGGCCTTGTTGACGGCTCTCGAGCATTCCTGGAAATCCTTCTTTTTGTCGGAATTCTCTCGCTCATTATAGTGTACGCATGGAAAAAGGGAGTCTTCGATTGGAAACGCAAGAGTTACAGCCACCGATAGTCCAATTTTCGCAGCTCTCGAAACTGCTCGACCTGTGCCGGGCGAACTCGCTGTGGCCCATGACCTTCGGGCTGGCCTGCTGCGCCATTGAGATGATGGCCACCGGCGCGTCGCGTTTCGATCTGGCCCGCTTCGGAGCGGAGGTCTTCCGCCCGTCACCCAGGCAGAGCGATGTGATGATCGTGACCGGGACCATCAACAAGAAGATGGCTCCCGCCGTCCAGACCCTCTACGACCAGATGCCCGATCCCAAGTGGGTCATCGCCATGGGCAATTGCGCCATCTCAGGCGGCCCGTTTGTGTTCGAGGGGCAGTACAATGTGGTGGAGGGAGCCTCGAAGCTTTTCCATGTGGACGTGGTCATCCCCGGCTGCCCCCCCAGGCCAGAAGCGCTGATCGAGGGCATCCTCAAGCTTGAAGAGAAGTTGACCGGCACACGCAGGTGGCCGCGAGTGGAGGCAGTCTGATCATGGACACCGATGCCATAACCCGGCCCCTGGAGGCTGTCCCCACCACTGCCGTGAAAACGGTGGACTACAAGGCCAGGGGATTCCACCTGGAAGTGAGCGTCTCCCCGCAACACCTGCGCGACGTGGTGACGGTGCTTGATCGCACGGGCTTCTTCATCGAGACCATCACCGGCGTGGACTGGCTGGGGGAAAAAGCCGCCCTGCGCAAGGAGGCCGAAGCTGCGGCTGCTGCCAAGGCCAAGGCGGCTGCCGCCAAGGCTGCCAAGGCCGCCGAAGAAGCCTCTGCCGAAGTCTCCACGGAAGAAAGCCCCGCCCCCAAAGCCGAAAAAGCACCCGCACCAGTCGCCGCGCCAGAAGCGCCCAAACAGCCTGAAGTTCCCCAGACGGACGACCTGGAAGCCGTTTACGACTTCAACCGCTACGACACGCTCTTCCGGGTGGCTGTGCGGGTGCGCGTGCCGCGCGACACGCCGGAAATTCCCACGATCTCGGAAATCTACCCCGCCGCCCACTGGCACGAGCGCGAAGCCCGCGACTTCTTCGGGTTCACCTTTGCGGGCCACCCCTACATGGTGCCGCTGCTTTTGCCCGAGGACGCCGACTTCCATCCCCTTCGGAAGGATTTCACCGCATGAACGCTTTCGCCCCAAACCCGACCAACGAGACCTTCGTCCTGAACCTGGGCCCGCAGCACCCCGCCACCCACGGCGTGCTGCGCATAAAACTGGTGATGGACGGCGAGTACGTCGTCGAGGCGGAGCCCGTGCTCGGCTACATCCACCGCATGCACGAAAAGATGGGCGAGAACCGTACCTGGGCGCAGTTCATGCCCAACACGGGCCGCATGGATTACCTGCACGCCCTGGCCTACAACCACAACTTCGCATGCATTGTGGAGCGCGCGGCAGGCATCGAGGTGCCGGAGCGGGCCGAGTTCATCCGGGTGATCACCAGCGAGTTGAACCGCATCTCCAGCCACCTGCTCTGGTTCGGAGCCTTCATCCTGGACCTGGGCGGCTTCTCCCCACTGCTCTACGCCTTCGACGACCGCGAACAGATCCTGGACCTTCTGGAGACGGTCACCGGCTCGCGCCTGACCTACTGCTACTTCCGTTTCGGCGGCGTCTACAACGACATCGACGAGAACTTCGAGGCCGGAGCGCGGGCCTTTGTGGCCCGCATGCGTGAGCGCATGCCCATGTACCACGCCCTGGTCACCAAGAACATCATCCTGATGAAGCGCCTCACGGACATCGGCCACGTGCCTGCCGAAATGTGCCGCAAGTACGGCGCCACCGGCCCGGTGGCCAGGGGCGCGGGCATCGACTTCGACGTGCGCAAGCATGAGCCTTTTTCCATCTATCCGCGCTTCGATTTCGACATCCCAGTGTACCACGAAGCCGACTCCATGGCCCGCTACATGGTGCGCATGGACGAGATCGAGCAGAGCCTGCGCATCATCGAACAGGCCCTGGGCGCCATGCCGGAAGGCCCTGTCATGGCCGAGAAGGTCCCCAAAACCCTCAAGCCCCCCAAGGGCGACTATTACCACGCGGTGGAGACGGCGCGCGGCTCCTTCGGCATCCGGGCGGTCAGCGACGGGACCAACACCCCGTGGCGGCTCAAGCTGCGCACGCCGAGCTATTCCAACCTGATCGTGTTCGGCGAAGCCGCCCGGGGGATGCTGCTCCCGGACGCGCTGGCTCTGCTTGGGAGCCTGGACCTGGTCATTCCTGAGATCGACAGGTGAGGAGGGGGCGCGATGTTTTTTATTGATGCGGAACTGATCCGGCTGCTGGCCTTCGTTCTGGGGGTCATCGGCTTCGTGGCCTTGAACGCGGCCTACCTCGTGTGGCTGGAGCGCAAGGAAGCGGGCCACATCCAGCGGCGCATCGGCCCCAAGGAAGTCGGCCCCTTCGGCCTGCTCCAGCCCCTGGCCGACGCCCTGAAACTGATGACCAAGAACCTCATCACCCCGGACGGCGTGGACCCGATTCTCTTCAAGATCGCCCCCATCCTGGTGATGGTCCCGGCCATCATGAGCTTCGTGACGCTGCCCTTCAGCGATACCCTGGTGGCACGCAACCTGGACGTGGGTCTTTTGGCCGTGTTCGCCTTCGCTTCGATCAACGTGCTGGGGCTGCTGCTCGGCGCGTGGGGCTCGCGCAACAAGTACGCGGTCATTTCGGCAGCGCGCGTGGTGTCGCAGAACGTGGCCTACGAAATCCCCATGCTCGTCATCATCGTCACCCTGGTGATGATAACCGGGACCCTGAACCTGCATGAGATCGTCACCTTGCAGACCGGCGGATTCTGGCACTGGAACGTCCTCAAGTTCTCGGCCAGCCCGCTCATGCCTGTGGCCTTCATAATCTTCTTCATCTGCATGCTGGCCGAGACCAACCGCGCCCCCTTCGACATGGCCGAAGCCGAGAGCGAACTTGTGGCGGGCGCGTTCACGGAATACCCCGGCATGGGTTTTGGTGTGTTCTTCATGGGCGAGTACGCCAACATCGTGGTGGGAACGAGCTTGGCCACCATCCTGTTCCTGGGCGGCTGGGACTGTCCCCTGGGTCTCTTCCCCGGCGTGCACTGGTTCCTCATCAAGATGTACGCGCTCATCTTCGTGGTGATCTGGATACGCTGGACCTATCCGCGAACGACCTTCTACGGACTCTTGAACCTCTCCTGGAAGATCCTGATCCCCGTTGCGTTCTTCAACCTGATCCTGACCAGCGCCATGTTGAAGGTGTTCTAGCCATGACTGCCTACTTCAAAGAAATCATCAGCGGCACATGGAGCCTGTTCGTGGGGCTCGGCATCACCATCGTGTACTTCTTCAAGCCGGTGGTCACGCTGCAATATCCCCACGAAACCCTGCCCATGACCCCGCGCTACCGGGGCCACATCGATCTGGTGTGGGACGAGGTGCGCGGCACCAACAAGTGCATCGTGTGCAATGGCTGCATGAAGGCCTGCCCGTCCAATTGCATCACCCTGGCCGGGGAAAAGGCCGAGGGCGGCAAGGGCAAGGTGCTCACGCAGTACACCCTGGACTTCACCAAATGCAGCCTGTGCGGCCTGTGCGTGGAGGTCTGCCCCACCGAGGCTCTGGATTTCTCGAAAGAGTACAACCTGGCCGGGTTCGATGAGAAAGACTACGTGTTCGACCTGCTGAAACGGCTGGAGGCAAAGCACTCATGACGCCTTCCCTGGCATCCGCCGAGGGCCTCTTGGGCCTTCTGTTCCTGGTGTTCGTCCTGGTCACCGTGGCCGGGGCCTTGATCGCGGTCCACACGAGGCAGCTCATCCGCGCCGTGGCCGGACTCGGCCTGTGCTTCATCGGCGTGGCCGGGCTGTACTACTCGCTGGGCAGCCCGTTCGTGGCGCTCATGCAGGTGCTCATCTACGTGGGCGCGGTGTGCGTCACCATCATCTTCGCGGTCATGCTGGCCGACCCGGTGGAAAGCCCCAGGCCCGCAAAAACCGCCGTGTTCTTCGGGGCGCTGGCCATCATCGCCAGCGCGGGCATCATCTGGGCCTTGGCGACCCTTGGCCTGCGCACCCCCTGGAAGGCGCTGCCCGGAGCCAGCGGACAGGGCAGCGTGGACCAACTGGGCGTCTCGCTTTTGACCAGCTACTCCATGAGCTTCGAGCTTATTTCCGTGGTGCTGCTGGTGGCCATCATCGGCTCCCTGGTGCTGGCGCGCCTGGGAAGGAGCAAGCAATGAACATCCTGACTCTCGGCAACAGCCTGGACACCTATCTGGTGATCGGGGCGGTGCTTTTCGGCATCGGGCTGTACGGCATCGTGAAGCGCCGCACCTTCATCGGCATGCTCATCTCGGCGGAGCTCATGCTCTCGGGAGCGTCGGTGAACTTCATGGCCTTCAACCGCTTCCTGGCCCCCACCCCGGTGACGGGGCAGGTGTTCACGCTGTTCATCATGGCCATCGCCGCTGCGGAAGCGGCCATCGTGCTCAGCATCATCATCGCGGTGTACCGGAACTACAGGTCGATCGAGACCAACGACGTCGTGGACCTGAAAGGGTAAAAAGGACTGGGCATGGACAGCATCGTTTCCATCAAGCCGCTGCTTGCCATATCGACCGCCTTGGCCGGGTCCTTTCTGGTCATGCTGTCCGGGCGCAAGCCAGACGTGCGCGAGTCGTGGTCGTTCATCGCGGCGGTGATCATGTTTGGGATCATCCTCTCGATGATTCCGTCCGTGGCCCCCGCACCCTGGGGCCAGGGACAGACCCTGGTGTTCCATCTGTTCAAGATTCTCCCGGGCCTGAGCGTCTCCTTCCGGGCGGACGCCCTCTCCATGGTGTTCGCGGTGGCGGCCTCGTTCTTGTGGATCATCGCGGTGTCCTACTCCGCCGGGTACATGCGGGGGCTCCATGAGCACGCGCAAACCCGCTTCAACGCCTGCTTCGCGCTGGCGCTGTTCGGAGCCATGGGCGTGGCCTTCTCGGACAACCTCTTCACCCTGTACCTGTTCTACGAGATCGTGAGCGTCTGCACCTACCCGCTGGTTGCCCACCACCAGGACAAGGAGAGCTACGAAGGCGCGAAAAAGTACCTGGTCTATTTGGCGGCCACGGCCAAGGGGCTGGTGCTCCCAGCCATGGTGCTCATCTACGTGTTGACCGGCACGCTGGACTTCGCCCAGGACATCCACAAGGGCATCTTTGCCCTGGGAACCAACCCCACCCTGGTGACCATCCTCTACGCCTGCTGCATCCTGGGGTTCGCCAAAAACGGCATCATGCCCTTCCACAACTGGCTGCCCGGAGCCATGGTGGCCCCAACGCCCGTCTCCGCACTGCTGCACGCGGTGGCGGTCGTGAAGGTGGGCGTATTCTGCACGGTGCGGGTCATGCTCTACGTGTTCGGCACGGACCTCATGAAGGAGCTCAACCTGGGCGTGCCCACGGCCTACTTCGTGTCCTTCACCATCCTTACGGCGTCCATCATCGCCCTCTCGAAGGACAACCTGAAGGCCCGGCTGGCCTACTCCACCGTAAGCCAGCTCTCCTACGTGGTGCTCGGCGTGTCGCTCCTGACCATCGACGGCATCCAGGGCGGCATCGTCCACATCGCCAACCACGCCTTCTCCAAGATCACGCTCTTCTTCTGCGCCGGCGCGATCTACGTAGCCACACACAAGAAATCCATCTCCGAAATGGGGGGGCTGGGCAGGGCCATGCCCTTCACCTTCGCGGCCTTCGCCATCGCCTCGCTCAGCATGATCGGCGCGCCCCCGGTGGCGGGCTTCGTGACCAAGTGGAAGCTGCTGGTGGGAACCATGGCCATGCCTGACCACTCCACGGGCATCCTGCTGGTGCTTCTGGCCTCCACGCTCCTGAACGTGGCCTACTTCGCACCGGTCACCTACAAGGCCTTCTTCGGCAAGCCCCCGGCGGGCGAGGTCTACACGGGCATCAAGGAAGCGCCGCTGGCAATGGTGGTGCCCATCATGATCGCGGCATTCATATCGTTGGCAATAGGCATCTACCCGGACTTCTTCATGGTCTTCGTCAAGGCGGTGACAGGATGATCGTTCAAGTGATCAACTTCTTCAGGGACAGGCTGCCGATAGTCATCCGCTGGTGCTACGTGGGCCTCGCGGCGCTGGTGGCGTGGGACATCGCCTTCGTGGACAAGAGCCACGCCCACACCGCCATGGAAAAGCTGCCCGGTTTCTGGGCGATCTTCGGGTTCGTGGCCTGCGTGCTCATCATCATTGTGTCCAAATGGTTCGGACATCAGGGCATCATGACCCGCGAGGACTACTATGACGACTGAGTTCTGGTTCCACCCGTCGCTGATCCTCATCATCGGAGCCGTGCTGCTGCCGCTGGTGCCAAAGGCGCTCAAGAAGGCGTTCCTGGTGGCGGTGCCCGTGCTGGCCTTCCTGGATGTGCTCTCCATGCAGGGCAACAACGGCACCTTCGGCGTGGTCCAGTTCCTGGACTGGTCCCTGATTTTCGGCCGCGTGGACGCTTTGTCCATGGTGTTCGCCTACATCATGACGCTGATGTGCATCATCGGCACCATCTACGGGCTGCACGTGGAGGAGGACTTCCAGCACGTGGCCGCCTGGCTCTACGTTGCCGGGTCGCTGGGGGTCATCTTCTGCGGCGACTATCTGGTGCTCTTCCTGTTCTGGGAAGTGATGGCCTTCTCCTCGGTGTTCCTGGTGTGGTTCCGCAGGCGCAAGGAATCGCTGGCTGTGGGCTACCGCTACCTGCTGGTGCACACCGCAGGCGGCCTTTTGCTGCTGGCCGGCATGATCCTGCGCTTCAAGGCCACCGGGGGTGATCTGTCCTTCGGGCCAATCGGCGTGGACAACCCCCAGCTGTACACCTACCTCATCATGGCGGGCTTCATCCTGAATGCCGCGGTCCCCCCGCTGCACGCCTGGCTGCCGGACGCCTACGGCGAGGCAACGGTCAGCGGCGCGGTGTTCATGTGCGCCTTCACCACCAAGACGGCAGTCTACGCCCTGGCGCGCGGCTTCGCTGGCATGGAGATCCTGGTGCCCTTGGGCGTGTGCATGGCTCTCTACGGCGTGGTCTACGCGGTGCTGGAGAACGACTCGCGGCGACTGCTGGCCTATCACATCATAAGTCAGGTGGGGTACATGGTTGCGGGTGTGGGCATCGGCACGCAGCTGGCCATAAACGGCGCATGCGCCCACGCTTTCGCCCACATCCTGTACAAGGGCCTGTTGTTCATGGGTTGCGGCGCAGTGCTGCACATGACCGGCAAGAGCAAATTCTCAGAGCTGGGCGGACTCTACGCCAAGATGCCCCGGACTTTCATCTTCACCCTGATAGGCGGCCTGTCCATCTCGGCCTTCCCGCTGTTCAGCGGCTTCGTCAGTAAGGCCATGATAGTTGCCGCAGGTTTTGCGGAACACAACTACTGGGCGGCATTCCTCTTGACCCTGGCCTCGGCCGGAACATTCCTGCACACCGGCCTGAAGGTTCCGTACTTCATCTGGTTCGGCAAGAACAACTGTAGCCAGGAGACCATGCAGAAGGCCGCCGACCCGCCCATGAACATGCAGGCGGCCATGATCATCGCATCGTTCCTGTGCATTTTCATCGGCTGCTACACCCCCTATCTGTACGACATGCTGCCTTACCCGGACGTGGCGGCAAACTATCATCCTTACAACCAGTACCACCTGTCCGAGACCTTGCAGATCCTGCTGTTCACGGCCCTGGGCTTCTTCCTTCTGATAAAGAAGCTGGCCCCCGAGCCCAAGATCAGCCTGGACCTGGACTGGTTCTACCGCATGGGCGGGCGCGGGTTCCTGTGGCTGGCCAAGAAGCCCATCCAGACCGCCGACAACTGGGTGAGCGAGGCCTACCGCATCATCGGCCTGATACCGCTGATGGCCACGGCCCGCTTCTGGTCCTGGTTCGACTGGCACGGCATCGACGGCGTGGTCGACGGCCTGGCGCGCACCGTTCAAGGCATCGGCGGGCAGCTTCGCGGCCTGCAGAACGGCCAGCTTCAGTTCAACATCCTCTATGCGATGTCCCTGGTGGCCATCGTGCTCGTGATCTTCGTCTTCGTCTGATTTCAACATGGAGGATTGAGGGCATGGACTTTCTGATGCTGAACAGCTCCGGGTTCCCCATCCTGAGCACCTTGATATTCCTGCCGCTGGCCGGGGCGCTCGCGCTGCTGGCCATACCGGGAGCCAATGCCCAGCGGTATTGGACCCTCCTGGTGACCGGCGTCACGGCGGCCATCTCCCTGCCGCTCTACTCTGGATTCGACACGAGCACCGCCAAGTACCAGTTCTGTGAGCACATCCCCTGGATATCCTCCCTGGACATCAACTACACCCTGGGTATCGACGGCATCTCGCTGCTTCTGGTGCTCCTGACCACACTGTTCATGCCCCTGTGCGTGCTGGGTTCCTGGAAGTACATCGAAACGCGCGTCCGGGAATTCATGATCTGCCTGCTGCTCATGGAGACCTCCATGCTGGGCGTGTTCATGGCCCTGGACTTCGTGCTGTTCTACATCCTCTGGGAGGCCATGCTCATCCCCATGTATCTGCTGATCGCAGTGTGGGGCGGGCCGCGCAAGGTATACGCGTCCATCAAGTTCTTCCTGTACACCCTGGCAGGGTCGGTGCTCCTGCTGGTGGCCATCATCGCCCTGTACATGAGTCAGGGTACTTTCAGCATCCCGGCGCTCATGGGGCAGAACTATTCGCCCACCTTCCAGCTGATGGTTTTCCTGGCCTTCTTCCTGGCGTTTGCCATCAAGGTGCCCATGTTCCCCTTCCACACATGGCTCCCGGCAGCCCACGTGGAAGCGCCGACGGCGGGCAGCGTCATCCTGGCTTCGGTGCTCCTGAAGATGGGAACCTACGGCTTCCTGCGCTTCTGCCTGCCCATCACCCCCGAGGCCACCCATGTGGTGCTGCCCTACGTGCAGTGGCTCTCCGTGGCGGGCATCCTCTACGGCGGGTTTACGGCCCTGGCCCAGCAGGACATGAAGAAACTGATCGCCTACTCCAGCGTGGGCCACATGGGGTTCGTCACCCTGGGCATCTTCGTGCTCAATCAGCGCGGCATCGAAGGGGCCATCCTGCAGATGATAAACCACGGCATCACCACGGGCGCGCTCTTCTTCTGCGTGGGCATGATGTACGAGCGCACCCACAGTCGCGAGCTCGCCACGGCAGCGGGCGTGGGCAAGTTCATGCCCATCTACGTCACCTTCCTGGCCTTCTTTTCGCTCTCGTCCCTGGCCTTCCCAGGCACCAACAGCTTCGTGGGCGAGTTCCTGATCCTGGCGGGCAGTTTCGCCGATAACAAGATCCTCACCGCCTTCGCTATCCCAGGAGCCATCCTGGCCGCAGCCTACATGTTCCGCTTTGTTCAGCGCGTGATCTGGGGCGGTACGGACAACCCCGATCACAAGGGCCTGATGGACCTCAACCTCCGCGAGATCATAACCCTGGCCCCGCTTTTGGTGGGCGTATTCTGGCTGGGGCTGGCTCCGGAGCCGGTCATGAACGTGATGCAGGCCAGCGTGGCCAACGTGCTCAAGCAGGTGGGTACCGCCTCCGGCGGCGTGGTCGCCGTGACCAGCCTGATGCCCTAATGGAAACCGAACGCTTCAGGACCTCAGAAAAGGCCGCACTATGAAGATCATGTTGTTCGCTCCCGAGATGACGCTCCTGCTGGGTGGTCTTGCGCTCTTCCTCCTGTCCATCGGGAAGAATACGGCCCGCCTGGCCAGGCCCTTGGCCCTGGCCGTGGCCCTGGCCACTTTTGCGGCCAGCCTGTACAGCCTGCGGTCAGAGGGATTTCTTTTCTTTGACTCCTACAAGATTGACCTGTTCTCCCAGGTGCTGAAGCTCATCATCTCCGGGGGCTTGGCCTGCGTGCTGCTCTTTGGAAAAGAGCTGAAAGACATCGCCGAAGAAATTCGGCCTGAATACTACATGTTCCTCTGCCTGAGCACACTGGGTCTTATCATGCTGGTTAGCAGCGTGGAGCTGGTCACGCTGTTCATCGCTCTGGAGCTGTCCTCCTACTCGCTGTACCTGCTGGTGCCCATGCGGGAAGAGAGGCCGGGCCTTCGCATGCAGATGGAATCGGCCATCAAGTACATCCTGTTCGGCGTGGTGGCCACGGCGGTGATGCTTTTCGGCATGAGCTACCTCTACGGCCTCACCGGGACCACCTACTTCTCCGGACTGATCCCAGCGCTTCGCACCATGATGGATTCCCCGGCTGCTTTGGCCGGCATCGCCATGGTCATGGGCGGCTTTTTCTTCAAGCTGGCCGTGTTCCCCTTCCACTTCTGGGTCCCCGACGTCTACCAGGGCGCGTCCAACGAGACCACGGCCTTCATCTCGTCCGTGCCCAAGGTGGCGGCAGTGGCCATGCTGATTCGCATCGCGGCCATGGCCACCTCCGAAGGCCACCACCTCACCAGCATGCTGGCCATCTTTGCGGTCCTCTCCATGTTCTACGGCAACCTGGTGGCCCTGGTGCAGACCGACATCAAGCGTATGCTGGGCTTCTCCGGCATTGCCCACGCAGGCTATGTGCTCCTGGGCATCGTGACCTTGCAGGAAGTCGGATACGCCACCTCGCTCTATTACATCACAGGCTATCTGGCCATGAACGTGGCCGGTTTCCTGGTGATCTGCACCGTGTCCCAGAACGGTGAGAACCTTCAAATCAGTGACCTGAGCGGGCTGCACAAGCGCTCACCCCTCATGGCCTTTACCCTGGCTGTAAGCATGTTCGCGTTGGCGGGCCTGCCGCCCTTTGCCGGGTTCATGGGCAAATTCATGCTGCTCACAGGGGCTTACAAGGCCGGATACCTGCCCCTGGTGATCATCGCGGCTGTCAATACCGCGATTTCCATCTATTATTATCTTTCCGTGGTCCGCGTGACCTACGCGGCTGGCGGTGAAAAGAGCGATGCTATCAACGCCAGCGCATCAGCCAAGGCCCTGTCCGTGGGTCTGGTGCTCTTGATACTGGCCTTGGGCCTGGCTCCCGACATGCTGATGCGTCTGGCTACCGACGCCGTGAAGAGCATTCTGTAGCGCGCGTAACGAGGGGCAAAGTGCCGGGGATTCCCCCCTTTCCCCCATATTTATTAACCCGAACGTTCGTGGTAACGAGGCGATGATCGTCTCTTGGCGACATGGAGCACGTGGTTGCACGGTTTTCACCGTGGAGAGAGCCAAACCAGGAACCTCACGTCCCTCGAAAAACTTTTGTGCGCGAAAACAACTGTTTTTCCATGGCTTCCGTGAGGGGCTTCATAAAAATCACGTCAAAATCCGGCCCGATCGCAATATTGTTGTTGCCTTTCAGCCGGAATGCGTTCAAGAGTACATAAAACTTTAACCGAGCATGGCTTCTTTGAATCATGGGCTATCTGGTTTGCTCAGATCCTAGTGATGAAACAAAACATGCCAAAAACGGGAGCAACAGCCCATGTCTAAGAAACTCTATGTTGGAAACCTTTCCTTCAGCACCTCCGAAGATGAAATCCGCAACGTGTTCTCCGCCTTCGGCGAAGTCCACAGCGTCGCTCTGATCACCGACCGCGAGACCGGCCGTCTGCGTGGCTTCGGCTTCGTGGAAATGGACGACGAAGGCGCCAAGGCTGCCATCGCCGGCATGGACGGCAAGGAGCTCGGCGGTCGTACCCTGAAGGTCAACGAGGCCCAGGACAAGCCCCGCTCCGGCGGCGGTGGCGGCGGCGGCGGCCGTGGCGGCTACGGTGGCGGCGGCGGTCGCTGGTAGTCTGACCAGCCTCTCTGATTAGCTTCTGAGAGATCCCGAGGGCCAGGACCAGTTCCTGGCCCTTTTTGTTTCTCTGGTCCTCCTGCGCTCCTTCTGAACCTCTTCGGGCTCTTTGCGTCCGGCCTGACGATCACCACTCCGGCCTGCGTTGACCCGCCACATTCGCACCCTCATACCGCTTCTCTCATCTGATCCAGGCCTGCCACTAAAATCTGGGAGGGGCTGCCCATGCCCCCCGCTTGACGCTCTTCGTTTCACACATAATCTTCAGCTGGTGGTAGGGCTCTCTCTTGGTTACCAGCCGCTGATCCGTGCCACATCTGGCTCTCAACGACGTTACCGGCAGGGTTCATTCTGCACGTCGACAATCACATGCGGTTATTCGCGCGTGCTTTTCCCTGGCCAATCCTATCCACGGCCACGAAAAAAGGCCGCCCGTTGCCGGGCGGCCTTTGTCGTCACAGACTTTCGCCTGAATATTCTACCAGTCGGACTTGGTGAAGGTATCTTCCACACCGAAGTCGACGACGGGCTCGGCAGCGGCAGCAGGAGCGCCGCCAGCGGCGGGAGCGCCACCACCGGCAACGGTCACCACGCCGTGCTTCTTCACGTCTTCGATCATCTTGAGTAGCTCATCGACCTTGCCGATGTACTCGGTGACCTTGGCCAGGGGAGCCACGAGGATCTTCTCGCTGTCCTTCTGGGAGGAATCCTCGAAGCGCTTAACCGAAGCTTCAGCGGCCTTCAGCTTGGCTTCCACGTCGATCAGGGTCGCGGTCTTGGCGGCCAGTTCGGCCTTGACCTTGGCCAGTTCTTCGGTCTGGGTGACCGCAGTGGTCTTGTACATGGCCAGCTGGGCGAACAGGGCGCTGATTTCGCCAACGGTCTCGGCGGGCAGCTTGGGTACGGAGACGTTCTTGGCAGTGGAGGCCAGCTGAGCCGGGCTCATGGCGATCACTTCAGGATGCTGCTCGTAGATCCACGCCTTGGCGAGGGCGCCGGCGAAAGGAGCCAACTCCTCGTCGACGACGGTGTCGGCCATGTAGCTGACCAGCTCAACTACGCCCTTCTTCTGGCCTTCCTTGTCCACGCCCTTCAGATACGACATGAAGGTGTTCATCGGGAAAACTTTCGTCTCAGCCATCGGAGTTCCTCCTCTTAGATCTCGAAAACTTTGTCTTCAACGCGGGACAGCGGCAGACGACCGCTCACTCGCGCATACACCAGGGCCGTAGTGCGGTACACAAGGTGCCCAAGCTTGGACCAGGGCAGGTACGCAAACAACATGAACACGCTGATCAGGTGCAGGTAGTACATCGGGTAGGCCAGCCCGGCCACGCCAGCGAGGCGCAGCAGGAAGCAGCCGGTGCCGGTGACGAACACAGCCCAGACCACGCCAAGCAGATACCAGTCGTAGAAGCTGGAACCGGACTTCTGGGAGTCCTGGTTCAGGCGGCGACGGGTCAGCATGGTCAGGCCGTAGAGGCCGAGCACCATGCCGGCCACGGCCAGCAGCTTCACGGGGCTGTACAGCGGCATGGGTGTGTCGCCCAGCATGTGCAGCCAGTTAAACCCAGGGACCTTGGAACCCCAGTGCGACACAGCGACCACACCGGTGACGATGGCCAGAGCCACGAAGGCGAACACCAGGGTCCAGTGGCCCTTGAAGCGTTCCGTGTTCTCCTTGCCGCAGTCGTTCCACTTGCGGTGGGTGATGATCTCGTCGCGCACCACGTCGATTATGGCCTGGATGACGGTGGGTTTTTCAACCTCGACGCCCAGTTGCCAGGTTTCGGGCAGGCTCTTGAAGGACTTCCACATGTTCATGACGCCCTTGTAGAAGCTCCATCCCATGAAGCCGAAGATCAGCATGAACAGGGGGTCGATGGTGTAGTCGCCGGGGTAGAGCTTGCCGAACCTGATATCGCCTTCAGGAATGCTGAATCCGCCCTGGGTGATCAGCCAGATCACGGCAAAGAGGATGGCCGGGATGGCAATCAGCTTGGGAAGATGCTTGGAGGAGCTCATCCACTCGCCGATGCATGCCGGGCCTACCAGCTTGCGATATGTCATGTTGCGGATGGCGGCCAGGGTATCGCCGGGCCTCGCGCCACGGGGGCAGAGGTCCGAGCAGGTGCCGCAGTTGTGGCACAGCCACACGTCGATGTCGTTCATGAGCTTGTCTTTAAGGCCCCACTGCGCCCAGACCATCTCCTTGCGGGGATAGGGGTTCTCGGACGGGGACAGGGGGCAGGCCACGGAACAGGTCGCACACTGGTAGCACTTCTTGACCGACTCGCCACCGGCGGCCTGAAGCTCCCTGACGAAGCTCGGATCGGGTTGGATCCGGACCGGAGAAGACATAAGCAGGGCCTCCTAGTATCCTTTGAACGGGTTGGGACCCATTTTCACGATCATGTCCATGAACTGATCGATCATGCCGGGCACGACGTCGTACTCGTCAATGGCAACCTGGAGCTGATCCACGCGCTCGGGCTCGACGCCAAGGCGCTTGAGCGACTCGGAGATGTTCTCCTTGCGGCGGTTGCACAGCTCGGAACCCTTGACGAAGTGGCACTGGTAGTCGTCGCCGTATTTGCAGCCGAGCAGCATCACGCCGTCGATGCCCTTGGACATGGCGTCGGCCACCCAAATGGCGTTGACCGAACCCAGGCAGCGCACCGGGATGACGCGCACATAGGAGCTCCAGGACTTGCCGCGAAGAGAAGCCATGTCCAGAGCAGGATAAGCGTCGTTCTCACAGGCCAGGATCAGCACGCGGGGGCCGCCCACGTCCATCTTGGGGGGAACCTGCATCTCGCGGATCATGCTTCCGATCATGTCAATGTTGTAGTTGTCGAAGCTGATGACGCGCTCAGGGCAGGCGCCCATGCAGGTGCCACAGCGGCGGCAACGCGTGGGGTTGGGCATCGGGGTGCCCTTGGGGTCGTCGTCCAGGGCTCCGAAGGGGCATTCCTCGGTGCAACGCTTGCACTGGGTACAGCGCACGAAGTTGAACACCGGGTAGCTGCGGTCGCCAGAGCGGGGATGCACCGCCACGCCCTTGTTGGCGCTGGAGACGCACTGGATGGCCTTGAGGGCCGCGCCCATTGCGTCGTCGGCGGAGAGAGCCAGGCCCATGGGCTGGCGCACCGCGCCAGCGGCATAGATGCCGGTGCGGCGGGTCTCGTAGGGGAAGCAGATGTAGTTGGAGTCCGCGTAGCCCTCGAACAGGTTCAGGTCCGGGAAGGCCAGGCCCTGGCGGTATTCCAGGTTGACCACCGGGCTGTGGGCCGTGGTGGGCACCAGCGCCGTGGGCAGCACCACAAGGTCGGCCTCGATCTCGATGGACTCGCCCAGCAGGGTGTTCTCCATGGAGATGATGACCGAACCGCCGGAGCCGGACTTGACGGACTTGATTTCGGCCTTGCTGAGCATGATGCCCGGCTTGTCTTGGGCGGCCTTGTAGTAGCGCTCGTTGATGCCGGGGACCATCATGTGGTCGTAGAAGATGAAGGCCACGGCCTCGGGGTCCTTCTCCACCACGTAGTTGGCCTGTTTGAGAGCCACCAGGGTGCTGATCTCGGAGGACAGGGCCAGATGGCGCTGGGACTCCAGATCGCAGAAGGGAGCCGGACCTGCCGCTTCACCTTCGGCGGCAGCCTCGGCGGGCGGATTCTGCGGAGCATCGGCAGCCGCGTCGCACTCCATGACCACGTCCGAGGGACAGGCCACGGTGGAGCAGGCAGCGGTGTTCAGCAGGAAGGCCACGCTGCGGGGAGCCTTGCCGTCGGAGGGACGAGTGATGCTGCCGCCCTTGGCCATCTTCTCGAGCTCGGCAGTGGTGATCACGTTCTTGATCTCGCCGTAGCCCAGGGGCGCCAAGTACTTGGTGTCGCCCGCGTCCCAGCCGGTGGCCAGGACCATGGAACCGACATCCAGGGTCTGCCCGTTGGAGAGAAGGGCCTTGTACTGGCCCGGAGCGCCGGAGAACTTCTCCAGGCTGGTGCCGGTGAAGATGGTCACCTTCTTGCTGGCGTTCACCTGAGAGATGAGCTTGTCCAGCCCGGTTTCATGGGCCTCTGTGTAGGGGTGGCTCAGGGGGAACGTCTTGTAGAAGTTCACCACCTTGCCGCCCAGGGTGTCGCTCTTTTCGACCAGAACAACCTCATAGCCCAGGGACGCGGCCGCGTTGGCGGCGTTCAGTCCGGTCCAGCCGCCACCCAGAACCAGGATGGTCTTGAAGGTCTCGGCGACTTCGGGGTTGGGGATGTTGGACTTGGTAAGCTTCACCACGCCCATGAGCGCGTATTCGTTGCAGATTAGCTGCAGATCGTTGATGCCCTTGGCCATCTCAACGACGCCGGTTTCCTTGTCAAAGGACCAGACGCCCTGCTCGCGCAGGTTCACGCGTTCCACCTGGACGGTGTCGCCAAAGGCGAACACATCCCACTTGGAGCGCGGGGAACATGCGCACAGACACACGCCGTCCAGCCCCGCCTCGGCGATGTCGGCCTCGATGGCCGCCTTGCCTTCAGGGGAGCAGAGCACGGGGTGGGTTTTGATGACCGGGCACTGCGGCTGGTACTTGTTCTTTACCGCGGTGCACACTGCGTCCAGATCGACGGCTTCGGCCAGGCCGCAGCCGCCGCAGACGTACACGCCTAATTTCTCGGCCATGAATCCTTACCTCCCCGCAACCGTTTGTATGGCCTTGAGCGCCGCGCCCGTGGCCGCCTGGGCCGAGCGCATCACGTCCAAGGGCATCTTGGCGCAGCCCGTGGCGATCACGCCGGAGTCGGGCGAGCCGATGAAAAAGCCTTCCTCATCCCTGGGCGTGTTGACGGCCACAGCCTCGCCAGCCGTGGAAGGCTGCATGCCGGTGGCCAGAACCACCAGATCGAACTCTTCCACGTTCTTGATACCGGTATCCACGTTCTCGACCGTGGCCAGCACCTTGCCGGAAGCGGATTCAGTCAGCTCGGCGACCTTGCCCTTGACCAGCATAAGCTTGTCGTCGGCAGAGACCTTTTCCAGGAACTTCTGGTAACGGCCGGGGGTGCGCAGGTCGATGTAGTAAATGGTGACCAGCGCCTCGGGCACACGCTCACGCACATAGGTGGCCTGCTTGAGGCTGGCCATGCAGCAGATGTACGAACAGTAGTTCAGGTGGTTCTCGTCGCGCGAACCGGCGCACTGCACGAAGGCGATGCGCTTGGGAGCGGCCTTGTCGGAAGGCCGGAGCAGCAGGCCGCCGGTAGGCCCGTTGGGGGCGCACAGACGCTCCATCTGCATGTTGGAGATGACGTTTTTCAGTTTGCCCGCGCCCAGGTTCTCGAGCTTGGACATGTCGTAGGGCTTCCAGCCGGTCGCCTCGACCACCGCGCCGACCTTGAAGGTCTGGGTGCGCTCCTGGTCGTTAAGGTCGATCGCTCCGTACTTGCAGGACGCCTCGATCTTCTTGGCTTCGGCCTCGGAGCAACGGTTCTTCTCGAACACGTAGCGCATGGGGAAGGCGAACAGGTTCGGCCTGAAGGCCACCTTGCGTTGCCCCATGCCCAAATCGAACTCGCAAGGGACCTTGGTCTCTGCGGCTTCGGCGCAGGCGTTGCAGCCCGTGCACTTCTCGTTGACGAAACGGGGCTTGATGGACAGGGTCACGTCGAAATTCCCGGCCTGACCGGAAACCTTGGTGACCTGCGCCATGGTGATCACCGTGACGTTAGGATTGCTGCGGATGCGCTGGAACTGAATCTCCAGCCCGCACGAGGGGGGGCAGAGCTTGGGGAAATATTGGTTGAGCTGCGCCACCCGCCCCCCAAGATAGGGATTTTTCTCCACGAGGATAACCTCGTAGCCCATTTCGGCGGCCTCCAGGGCAGCGGTGATACCGCTGAATCCCCCGCCGACCACCAGTATCGCGTTGCCAGACATTGACACCTCCCTGCTCGGATTTGACCTTTCACGGTCAAACGGCCTGATCCGGGACGCCTAGCCCGGTGCGCCCCGGATCAGACCGTTTGGGACAAACGGCCGGTTTCCGGCTTGAAAAAACGGCCGCGGGCAGATGCCCGCGGCCGCGCTTGGTCCGACTTACTCGGTCGGGATGATCTGGATGTAGGGGCGCTTGAAGACCTTGGTCTCCTTGGTGACGGGGTCGTACTTCGAGTTCACGAAGCAGTGCCACTTGGAGTCGTCCAGGCCCGGGAAGTCGCCACGGTAGTAGAAGCCGGGGTAACGGGACTCTTCACGGAAGGCGATGTGCTGCATGTGCAGGCGCACGGTCCACAGGCGGTGGAACTGCTCCCAGCAGCGCATCAGTTCGTGCAGGTCGCGGGCGGCCAGCTTCTGGGAATCCTCTTCCATCATGGCCAGCAGCTTGAAGCCGGTGTCCAGGAGGGATTTGGAGGTGGTGTACAGGGTGCCGCAACCTCCGCCGTACTCATCGGTGCACTTGATGAGGCGCATCATGAAGTTCTTGGGCGAGATGAAGTTGGGGTTCACGATGGGGTCGGTGGAGACGCCCTTGAACTGCTCGAAGGTGTACCAGGGCTGGTAGATCTCTTTCTTCAGGTCGTCAGCCTTTTCAGCGATCGAAGGAGCATAGTCCTTGTGATCGATGCACCAACGGACCATCTGCTTGCCGACGATGCGGCCTTCAGCGTGGGAGCCGGAGGAGAACTTGTGACCGGAAGCGCCGACGCCGTCAGCGCAGGTCCAGAGACCCATGACGGTGGTCATGCGGTTGTAGACCTTGCCGTTGTCGGCACGGACCTTGTACTCTTCGGGTACCCACGGCTCGTCGGGACCGGAAGCCCAGATGCCGCAGCAGCCGGAGTGCGAACCGAGCAGGTAAGGCTCGGTGGGCATGATCTCGGAGCCGGACTTCTCAGGCTCGATGTTCATGCAGGCCCACAGGTTGGCCTGACCGACGCACATGTCGAGGAAGTCTTCCCAGGCCTCGGCTTCCAGGTGCTTCTGCTGCTCGGGGGTCATGGTGGCGAAGGTGGCCTGCAGGGCGCCAGCGGTGTCCATGTAGATGGGACCGCGACCGGCGCGCATTTCAGCCAGCATCATGTGGTTGCGCAGGCAGGTCGGGATGACATGGCCCTTGGCGTAACCGCGATCTTCGTAGGGCTTCAGCATCGCACGGTTGGTGACGCAGTAGTCCTCGCCCTTGGAGTTGGTGGCCTTGGCCTTGAAGAGCAGGAACCAGGCGCCGACCGGTCCGTAACCGTCCTTGAAGCGGGCGGGGACGAAGCGGTTTTCCATCATGGTCATCTCAGCACCGGCCTGAGCGCACATGGTGTAGGTGGAACCGGCGTTCCAAACGGGGTACCAGGCGCGACCGAGGCCTTCACCGGTGGAGCGGGGCTTGTACACGTTCACCGCGCCGCCGCAGGCTACGACCATGGCGTTGCAGGAGAAGATGTAGACCTTGTTCTCGCGGGTGGAGAAGCCAACGGCGCCAGCGACGCGGTTGGGGATCTTGGCGTCCATGATCATCTTCACGATGAACACGCGCTCAATGTAGCGGTCCTGGCCCAGGGCATTCTTGGCGGCTTCGGCCACGATGCACTTGTAGGACTCGCCGTTGATCATGATCTGCCAGCGGCCGGAGCGGACCGGGTCAGCGCCGGTGCGCAGGGACTTGCCAGCGGCCTTGGCCTGAGCGCCGTCCAGGTTGTGGCCGTGCTCGTCCTTGATCCAGCAGGGCAGGCCCCACTCTTCGAACAGGTGAACGGAGTCGTCAACGTGACGGCCCAGGTCGAAGATCAGGTCTTCGCGGACGAGGCCCATCAGGTCGGTGCGAACCATGCGGACGTAGTCGTCGGCGTTGTTCTTGCCCAGGTAGGTGTTGATGGCCGAGAGGCCCTGGGCGACGGCGCCGGAACGCTCAAGGGAGGCCTTGTCGACGAGAAGCAGCTTCAGGTCGGGGGCGTACTTGTCGGCCCAACGGACGGCCTCGAAGGCCACGCCGCAGTTACCCATACCACCGCCGACCATCAGGATGTCGACATGCTGCTGAATGACTTCGGGTTCAGCCAGAGCGACGCCCTTCGCGTCCTCTTTCATGGGAATACGGGGCATTTGTGTGCTCCTTTTATCTTCTGTGTCGTGAGTTCACGCAAACGCTTCTGCTTACTTGCAGAAACCATCCAGCCAGCACTGCACGGTATCACCGTCGGAGACTTCGGACTTCTTCATGGAAGTAGCCTGAGGAACCATAAGGGTACCGGTTTCAGTGAAGAGCAACTCGTCTTCCAAGCTGCCGGGCTCGGGCTTGCCGTCGAAGGGCTTGATGGAGCCTTCGGGGGTGGTCCGGATGGGGAACTTGAAGCGCTTGACGTTGCCGTTGCGGAACTTCACGGTCCACATGATGGAGTCGGCCGAGCGCATGGGGATGGAGGTGCCGCCCATGGGAGCGAAGTCGGCGTAGGGCCTGGCCTCGATGGCGCCCTGAGGGCAGATCTTGACGCAGGAGTAGCACTCCCAGCAAGCCTCGGGCTCCTGGTTGTAGGCCTTCATTTCGGCCGGGTCGAGGATCATCAGGTCGTTGGGGCAAATGTACATGCAGGCGGTCTTCTCGCCGCCCTTGCATCCGTCACATTTGCTGGGATCGACAAAGGTAGGCATACCACGTCCTCCACGCTAAGTTATGATGGTTGACTTCTTTCTCACCCACTCCACAAACAAAACACGCAGCCCAAAAAAGCACTCAGTCCATACCCCAAGGGGAACAAGACACCCGGCCATCGACTCTCGACGGCGGCCGGGAGGGCAGATCATTCCGGGCTAGGCGCGGACACGGCGGACATGAAAGGAGCGCACTCGGGAAGAAATTCACATCCCACTACGATTCCTCTGCAATCCACCGTTAACCTCCAGAAGTCAGCCGCCATTCCGACGGCTTGTGATGAATGTAACGAGACGACCCGGCTCCGTCAAGCCGAAAGTGAAATTTATTACAAAGAAACTAAAACCATGAAATATATAGAAAAAATATGGGCCTATGGCCGCATTCAATCAGACAGGGGTATCCGCCCGGATCGTCTACCATGCTCACGGCGTAGTGGCAAGGGATTCCTCCCCGTTCACCTTTGCTTCTTGCCTTCCGCACCGATTGCCGCCATACTTCCCTTGTGAACGTCCACCACAAGCAGGCCGCCGATTTCGACGCACATTTCCAGGCCATCCTGGCAGCCGCTGTCGAAGCCATCGTCATCATCGACCACTCCTGCCGCATTCAGACCTTTTCCGCTGCCGCAGAAAAGCTGTTTGGCTATACCAGAGAAGAAGTCCTCGGCCAGAACGTCAGCATCCTCATGCCCGAGCCCTTCCGGTCCACCCACGACTCCTGGGTGGCACGCCACCTTGCCACAGGCGAAAGACACATCATTGGCACCGGTCGCGAAGTGTCCGCTCGGCGAAAGGACGGGAGCGTCTTCCCGGTATATCTATCCGTGGGCGAAGGGCAATCCGCCGAGGGCGGGTTCTTCGTGGGAATTCTGCACGACCTGACCAGGGAAAAGGCCGCGTTCCGCAGGGTTCAGCAACTGGCCGCCATCGTCGACTCCACCGGCGACGCGGTGCTGGGCAAGACCCTGGACGGCGTGGTGACCTACTGGAACAGAGGAGCCGAGGAGCTCTACGGCTACTCAGCCGAAGAGGCCATCGGACGCCACGTGTCCGAGCTGATTGTCCCACTGGAAAAGCTCGACGAGCTCGACTCCATCGCTGCGCGCATCCGCCACGGCGAAAACGTGGCCCGCGTGGAAACCGAGCGCCACGACAAGGTCGGCAAACGCCTCATCGTCTCACTTACCATTTCGCCGATCCTGGATGCCGACGGCAACGTGACCGGGGCCTCGGCCATCGCCCGCGACATCACCGCCCGGCGCACCGCCGAGCGCGCCCAGGCCGACGCGCGGCGCGCCGCCGAGGAATCCAACCGGGTCAAGACAGATTTCCTGAGCATCGTCTCGCACGAACTGCGCACGCCGCTCACCATCATACTGGGCAACATCTCTCTCCTGACCGACCACGAGCACATGCCCGACCCCGCCGAAGCCGCTGGCATCGCCCAGGACATCGAGGACAGCGCCAACCGCCTGCTGGCCCTGATAAACGACCTGCTGGACATCTCCGACATGGAGGCCGGCGAGGCGCGGCTTCGCCTGGCGCCCATGCAGGCCGAAGAACTGGTGCTGGAGGTGGCCCAGGCCGCAGACGTCATGGCCGCGCCCAAGGGCCTGGAGGTGGAGTTCTACACCGAACCGCTTGCGCTCATGGCCGACCCCCTGCGGCTCAAGCAGGCGCTCATCAATCTTGTGGACAACGCCGTGAAGTTCACCCAGTCCGGCACCATCACCGTGGGCGTCAGCCGCGCGGGCGAGAGCGCCCTGTTCGAGGTGCGCGACACCGGGCCGGGCATCCCGGAGGTGGAAACCGGGCGCATCTTCGACGCCTTCCACCAGGCCGACACTTCCAGCACCCGCACGGCGCAGGGAACGGGCCTCGGTCTGACCATCGTCCGCCGTATTGTCGAACTGCACGGCGGAGTCCTCAGCGTGGAAAGCGAACCGGGCAAGGGCAGCATCTTCTACATCGCCATCCCCCTCAACGAAGACGCCACGGATCTGCACGACTGACCACTGTTTCACGTTTGCAACGAATCCCCTCTTCACTTGCAATGAAATTCATGCAAGAGTTCTATCTGACTCCAAGTAGCCTGTTTGTCTCAAGGATTCCCCTTCTATGGATGACGCCGCAACGATTCAGGCCAGCCGGATTGCACCGGCGACATACGCTACGCTTATCCTGACGGCGTCCCTGACCGCATTTGCCTCCGGCCTGCACCTCACTCTGGAGCATCAGCAGATGCTCGGCTGGATGCTGGTCGCTGCACTCTACATCATGAGTCTTATTGAAAACCGCATGGGCTTGGCCTTCCGCGTGTTCTTCCTGGCCCTTGGCGCGTTCATCTCCCTGCGCTACGTGGTGTTCCGCACCACCGAGACGGTCTTCTTCACCGGGCCAGTGGACTTCGTGTTCATGATGCTCCTGTTTCTCTCCGAGCTCTACGGGATCACCGTCCACCTCTTGGGCATGTTCGTGAATGTCTGCCGACTGAACAGGACGCCTGCACCACTCCCGGAGGACACCACCCTGTGGCCTACGGTGGACATTCTCATCCCCACCTACAACGAACCCGACGACGTGGTATTTCTCACCGCCACGGCCTGTTCTCTGCTGGACTACCCCAGGGACAAGTTCACAGTGTACGTCATCGACGACGGCGGCACCCTGGCCAAGCAGAACAACCCCGACCCGGAACTGGCCTGGGAGGCCCGCGACCGTTCGCTGCGGCTGAAAGGCATGTGCCAGGACCTGGGCATCCGCTACCTGACCCGCAACTACAACCGCAAGGCCAAGGCCGGAAACATAAACTCCGCTTTCATGGGGCAGTCCTTCGAAAACATCGTCGTGGACGATGACGACAGAGCCGTGACCGGACCGGACGGGCCGGTGTCCACCTCCGGGGAGCTGGTGCTCATCCTGGACTGCGACCACGTGCCCACCCGCGACATCCTGAAGAACACCGTCGGCTTCTTCCTCAAGGACCCCAAGCTCTTCCTGGTGCAGACCCCGCACTACTTCCTGAACCCCACTCCCGTGGAAAAGAACCTCCAGACCGCCCAGGACTCACCCGGCGAGAACGAGATGTTCTACGGCGCGGTCCAGCTGGGGCTCGACTTCTGGAACTCGTCCTTCTTCTGCGGCTCGGCGGCGGTGTTGCGCCGCGAGTGTCTGGTTTCCCAGGGCGGCATCGAGGGCGAGACCATCACCGAGGACGCCGAGACAGCCCTGGGCCTGCACGCCAAGGGCTACAACTCGGTCTACCTCAACAAGCCCATGATCTCCGGCCTGTCCCCGGAGACCTTCGCGGACTTCATCCTCCAGCGCTCCCGCTGGGCTCAAGGCATGACCCAGATCTTCCTGCTCAAGAACCCGCTCTTGCAAAAGGGTTTGAGTCTCAAGCAGAAGCTCTGCTACTTCAACTCATGCTTCTTCTGGTTCTTCGGTGTGGCCCGGTTCATCTTCTTCATTTCGCCGTTTTTGTACCTGTGCCTGGGCATCCGGCTCTACAACGCCTCCATGAGCCAGATCGTGGCCTATGCCCTGCCCCACCTTCTGGCCAGCTACATCATCTCCAACAACCTGTTCGGACAGGTGCGCCATCCGTTCTTCTCGGAGCTTTTCGAGACCATACAAAGCTTCTACCTGCTCCCTGCCATCATTGCCGTGACGCTCAATCCGCGTAAGCCCAGCTTCAAGGTGACCCCAAAGGGCGTAGCCCTGGAGCGCGACTTCCTGAGCCACCTGTCCGCGCCCTTTTATTTCATGCTCATCATCTGTTTCTTCTCGTTCCTGTTCGCGGTGTACCGATGGACCGCCTACCCCATGGAGCGCGACGCCATCATCGTCACCGGACTGTGGAACGTCTTCAACCTGATGATGCTCATGCTCTGCCTGGGGGTTGTGTGGGAAAAGCGCCAGATCAGGCGCTTCCACCGCTTCAAGGCTCAGGGACTGGTTATGCTCGGCGACCCGGACTCGCTGGACTACATGCCCACCGCGCTGTTCGACCTGTCGCTTCTGGGCATGGGGGTGCTCATCCCCTCGCCCGCGCCCTATGCCATCGGGCAGAAGATCGCGGCCCAGGCCAAGGACTCCTACGGCAATGCCTACACGTTCCGCCTGCGCGTGGAGCGCATTTTCCCCCACGGGGGCATGCACTACATTGGCACTCAGTTCATCATACCTGACGACAAGGCCATGGCCGACGTCGTAGGATTCGTCCATGGAGACTCGGCCCGGTTCCAGAATTTCGCCCGCAGCCTATTCAACAAGCGTATCGGGCTGGTCACCGGGCTCTACTACCTGATAGCCAAGAGCATGTCCGGCACCGTCCACAACATCCAGGGCATCTGGTCCGTCATGAGAGACATGGGTGAGGCCGTGGTCATGCGCCTGCTGCGCAAGGCACATCTCGCCCCGGCAAGGAGATATCGATGAAGCGTCCCATCCTGTTGGCCATGGCCCTGCTCCTGTGCCTGTGCATCCCCTGGAGCGGCCTGTCCGCCCAGACGCTCAAGGCCGCGCCCGTGAGGCCCGACGCCGCACAGGCCCAGGCCTCGTCCAAGGAGGTCGCCGCCCAGCCCAAGCCAGAACGCAGGCCGGACGGGACCTACTCCATCAAGCTGCCGCTCAGCAGCCTGTCTCCGGTCAAAAACGTCCCCCTGAAGGGCGCAAACGCGGCCTTTACCTTCAGCCTGCCGGTGCCCGAGCGCTGGGAGGTCAAAAGCGCGGCCATCAACTTCGGCTACGTCAACTCGTCGTCGCTTATCGCCCGGCTGTCGCGCCTGAGCTTCCTGGTGGGCGGTCGGGTCCTGGGCCAGATCGAGCTGCGGCCTGAATCGCCCAAGGGCAAGGTGGAGATCCCCATTCCCGGCAACCTCCTGCCCCCCGGCTACAACGAGTGCACCTTCAGCGTGGTGCAGAGCTACACCGAGGAATTCTGCGAATATCCCCAGCACCAGTCCCTGTGGACCAACCTTGAGTTGGAAACGGCCACGGTGGAGCTGAACTACGCCGTGAAGCCCGTGCCCAGGCGGCTCTCGGCCATCTCGGACTTCCTGTTCGACCCGCGCGACTTCATGGGTTCCGACGTGAACATCGTGCTGCCGGAGATCTCCGAAAAGTCCGTGAAGTTGGCCGCCCTGGCCGCGTCCGGCGTGGCGCTGCGCATGGATTACCAGGCGGCACGGGCCACTGTGTCCAGCACCATAAAGCCCGGCATGGACAACATCGTCATCGGCGACGCCGCCTCGGTGCAGAAGCTCCTGGGTGCGCGCGCCCCGAAAATCGGCGAGTCCACCATGGCGCTTATCCCGGAGGCCTCGTCCGCCAACTCCGGGCCTGACAACGCCATCATCGTGCTCTCCGGCACGCCGGAAGGAACTGACAAGGCCGTGCGGGCCTTCAGCTACCTGTCCTTCCCCTTCCCTGACGCCGCCGAGACCGATCTCTCGCAGGTCGACGACCCCGAGACCGACATGCTGGAAGCGACAAGGAACATCAGCCGCGACAAGGAATACACCCTGCGCTCCATGGGCTACGTCACCCGCACGGTGCGCGCCGAAATCGCCCGCGCCCAGCCCATTGACCTCTCCTACACCTTCCCCTCTGGCCTGGACCTGAACCCCAACAGCAGCGTGGCGCTCTCGCTGCACGTGGCCTACGCTCCTGGCATGCGCGAGGACTCGGTGCTCCTGGTGCACATCAACGGCATCTACGTGGGAGGCGTCCACTTCGAGAACGTCAAGGGTGGCACCTTCCTGGACTACCGCATAAACCTGCCCCTGTACGCCATGAAAAAGGGCACCAACACAATCACCCTGACGCCCGTGCTGAACCCGCTCAAGACCAACCTGTGCGAGTTCTATCAGTCCGAAAACCTGGCCATGACCCTCTACGACGACTCCACGCTCACCTTCCCGGACATCCCCCTGTGGGTGAAGCTGCCAGACCTCAGCCTGTTCTACCAGGACGTGTTCCCTTACGCCCAGTGGCCAGACATGCGCGACTCCACCCTGCTCCTGGGCGACAAGGAGGCTGACACCGTCAACGCCGCCGTGAACCTGGCCGCCCAGGCCAGCCAGCGCGTGGGCCTTGCGCCCCTCAAGCTTCAGGTCAGCTTCGGCCCCGCCGTGTCCGGCAACGTCATCGCCGTGGGCGGCGTGGACACCTTGCCCAGGGACCTCGTGGCCGGTGCGCCCTTCTCGCTTCTGCCCCAGGGCAAGCGCCCCTATCCGCAGATGCCGCGCCCCAAGGCCCAGGACGACGAAGCGGCCTCGCACAAGGCCCCGCTGTGGTCCAAGTTCCTGCCCTTCCTCTGGGAGCGCGAACGCAAGCACTCCGAAGTGACCCGCTACATCTGGGCCGACGTGCGCTCCGGGGCGACCCTCTCGCCCGGCAAGGGCTTCGTATCGCAGTTCAAGTCACCGGGCACCGCCGCCGATACCGTGACCCTGTTCACCGGAGCCACCCCCAAGGATGTGGCCATGCTGGCCGCCCGTTTGTGGGAGCCCGCAGTGCGCTCCCAGATAAACGGGAACCTGGCCATGGTGGACCTCAGCGCGGCCAACCCCAAGGTGGCCTCCCTGGAGGCCGGGGACAGCTACTACATCGGCAAGATTGGCGTGATACCCAAGCTGACCATCCTGGTGAACACCTACCCCTGGTATTCGCTGGGCACGGTGCTGTTCCTGCTGCTGCTCTTTGCCTGGGGCTCCTTGCGCGCGCTCAAGGCCGTAATGACTTCCAGGAAATAGCCAGGGAATGCGCCCGCGCCACGCCATAGGCAAGGCTCTGTGTCGGCTCACGCGGCCTGTGCTGCGGCCCATGCTGTTGCCTGTACTGCGCCTGACGCAACGGCTGGCTCTCTGGATTACGCTGGCCGCCATGCTAGCAGCGCCCGCCGCAACCGCCGCAGCGGTGACCGTCACGCGCGAGCCCATGCCCGATCCTGCCCGGCATCAAGCGCTGGAGGGTACAGCGCATCAGGTTCCCGATGCGGTGGCCCCGTCCGTGCAGCGCGAATCCGTGGGCACGGACATAACCCCGCCCGTCAAGCCCCCGCCCAAGCTCTCACGCGGCAAGCCCGCCCAGCGCCAGCCAGCCCGCGATCTGGAAGCGCTTGGCATCGGATGGGAAAGGCTGAACGCTGGCGACACTCCTGCGGCCCTCGTCTCCTTCGGACAGGCCGGAGCATCCACGGACAAGCTCATCGCCCAGGAGGCAGCGCTTGGCACGGGCTACGCCTACTGGCGGCAAGGCCGCGAAGCCCAGGCCGAGGCCAAGTTCAAGGCGCTGATCGACCAGGGGTTCCGCATCCCGGAAGTGCTGCCCAATCTGCTGTATCTGCTCTACAAGCGCGGCGGCCCCAAGGCTGCCGAACCGTACCTCAAGTATCTGCCCGAGAACGAACGCGCCGCCTGGCGCCGGTAGCCAGGTGATGCTGGGGCTTCGCCCCAGACCCCACCAGGGCTCCGCCCTGGACCCGCCAGGGGGATGATCCCCCTGGACCCTGCAATTAGCTTTGCGGGAAGCATCGTTACTTTTCAGAGAGCTCGCAAGATAGCCCTGAAGCGCGCAAAACCGCGCTTCAGGGCTTTTTATTCTTGAATTAGCCTTCCCGAACGATGACGGATTCCTGAACCTGACGCCTGACATCCTGTGTCGCTGGTCGGATTCCCAAGGTCTGGTCATTTAACCTGAGAGGTCAGCGAGAGAGAGCCGGAGGTTTTGGCATGTAGCCTGGGATTTGGGCGGGAAGGCTGCGAGCCGG
>WSYE01000048.1 GCA_009773665.1 Desulfovibrionaceae bacterium
AGGTGGAGGCATTATGCCAGTTTTAGCAGGCAGGGAGCTGCGCATCGTCGGATTTCTGTGCAACTGGTGCTCGTACGGCGGAGCCGACACCGCAGGCGTTGGCCGCTTCACCCAGCCCACGGACCTGCGCATCATCCGGGTCCCCTGTTCGGGGCGCATCGACCCGCTGTTCGTGGTCAAGGCGCTTTTGGGCGGGGCGGACGGCGTGCTGGTGTCGGGCTGCCACCCGCGCGATTGCCACTACGCCAGCGGCAACTTCTACGCCCGGCGCAGGCTGGAGGTGTTGAAGGGGATGCTGCCCATACTGGGCCTGGAACCCGGACGCTTCGAATACACCTGGGTCTCGGCCTCGGAGGGGCAGCGCTGGCAGCATGTAGTCACCAGCTTCACCGAGCAGATCCACACGCTGGGGCCTTCCCCCATAAAGACGGCCTTCGGCCTGGGCATGACCACGGCCATGTCGGCACCTGGGGCCACGCCGGCCAATCCGGAAGGAGGCAAACATGCAGCCGCTTGAGGACCTGAAGGCCGCCATCAAAGAAGCCCTGCCTGGCCTTGATTTCGTGATCGGCTGGGAGAACGGCTGGAATCCGCTGCTGGCGACGCCTCTGTTCATGTACTCTCCCGAGGATGTGGACAAGCTCACCTGGGGGCCGTTCAACGTGAACAACCCCGCCACCTACCTGTCGGGGCTCAAAGGCAAGAAAATCGGCGTGGTGGTCAAGGGTTGCGACAGCCGCTCGGTGGTCCAGCTGCTCCAGGAGAAGCTCATCAGGCGCGAAGACCTCACCCTGTTCGGCATGCCCTGCACGGGCGTGGTGGACGCGACCAAAATCGCCCGCAAGGTCGGGGACCTTGGCATGATAAGCGGGGCCAAGCGCACCAACGGGACGCTTTCCGTCACCACGCACGAAGGCAGTGTGGATATCCCCTGGGAGGAGGCCGCTGCCGACAAGTGTTTGTCCTGCCAGTATCCCAACGCGATCATCTCGGACCACTTCAAGGGCGACCCCCTTCCGCCCACGCTTGGGCGAGACCCCGCCGCCGAGCAGCTGGCCGCTCTTGAGGCCCTGGCTCCCGCCGAGCTGTTCGCCCACTGGAAGGACGCGATGGACCGCTGCATCCGCTGCTACGCCTGCCGCAACGCCTGTCCCATGTGCGTCTGCCGGGACCATTGCATCGCCCAGACCCGCGATCCGCACTGGCTCTCCCAGGATGACACGGTCAAGGAAAAGCTCATGTTCCAGATGATACATTCCCTGCATCTGGCCGGGCGCTGCACCGAGTGCGGCGAATGCCAGCGCGCCTGCCCGGTGGACATCCCCATCCTGGCGTTGCGCAGAAAGCTGAACAGCGTGGTGAAGAACCTGTTCGACTACCAGGCCGGGGTCGATCCAAGCGCCGTACCGCCCTTGTTCACCTTCCAGGTGGAAGAGGCCAAAATCAACGAGCGGGGGTGGTGATGGAATCCTCCATGTATCTTCCTGAAGCGTCGCTGGACGCATGGCTTGCGGAGCTTGCGTCCTCGCACGAGCTCATTGTTCCCAGGCGCGAGGGCGACGCCATCGTGTTTGGCCCGTACGACCCGAGCGTGTCCCCGGATATTTCCAGGGACGCTACGGCGCCCCCCAAGTCGTCCGTGTTCCCGGCCTGCGAGGAAATCATGCGCTACACGTCCGTGAAGGACACCGACGACCTGTCCAAGACACTCGTCCACATGGAAGAGGTCATGCCTTCCGGGTCCAGGGTGGTATTCGGTGCGCGTCCCTGCGGCACCAGGGGGTTTACTGTTTACGACCGGGTGTTCGACGCCCCGGCCATGCATGACCCCTATTATGTTGCCCGCAGACAGAGCACGCTGTTCGTGACCCTGGCCTGCTCCGAAGCTGGCAGCGCCTGCTTCTGCCACTGGGTGGGCTCCGGCCCGGCGGACGCCTCGGGATCGGACGTGCTGCTGGTGCCGGTAAAGGGCGGCTGGCTGGCCGAGGGCGTGAGCGACAAAGGGCGCGAGCTTCTGAGCTCGCCGCTTTTAACCCCAGGTGAAAAATACGCCGGAGAGGCCAAGGCCGCCAAGGCCAAGGCCATGGAATCCCTGGACTCCGCAGCGGACCTGAAGCCTGCTCCCGAAGCGCTGCTGGCGGTCTTCGACGACATGGAGTTCTGGAACCGCATGTCGGCCAAGTGCATCAGTTGCGGGGCCTGCACCTACCTGTGCCCCACATGCTACTGCTTCAACATCACCGACGAGAACAAAGGCATGGAAGGCTCGCGTCTTCGCACCTGGGACAACTGCATGTCCTTTCAGTTCACGCTGGAAGCCAGCGGACACAACCCCAGGCCAACCAAAGCGCACCGTCTGAAGAACCGGGTGGGGCACAAGTTCTCGTACTATCCGGGCCTGCACGGCGGGGCTATCGCCTGCTGCGGCTGCGGGCGCTGCATTAAGAGCTGTCCTGCCGGTGTGGATATCCGCCAGATCGTGCTTGCCGCCATGGACCGCGCCAAGGCTTCGCGCCAGGGAAATACGACAGGAGAACACGCATGAGCTGCTCGGTGAACCCCTATCTGCCGGACATGGCAACAGTACTTGAAACGGTTCAGGAAACGCCAAACATCAAAACCTTCCGGGTACGACTGGACAATCCCGACCGCATGGCCGCTTTCACGTTCCAGCCGGGCCAGGTGGGGCAGCTGACCTCCTTCGGCGCGGGCGAGTCCACCTTCGTCATAAACTCGCCCCCCACCCGCATGGACTATCTCCAGTTCAGCGTGATGCGCGCGGGCGAGGTGACCTCCAGCCTGCACGGCCTGAAAGCCGGAGATAAAGTCGGCGTGCGCGCCCCCCTGGGGAACCATTTTCCATACGAGTCCATGAAAGGCAAAGACGTGGTGTTCATCGGCGGCGGCATCGGCATGGCCCCGCTACGCACGCTGTTGCTGTTCATGCTGGACAACCGCAAGGATTATGGAAGCATATCCCTTCTTTACGGCGCGCGCAGCCCGGAAGACATGGCCTTTCGAGGCGAATTGCCCGAATGGCTCTCGCGCAGCGACCTGAACACCGTGCTGACCATCGACCGCGAAGCTCCCGGCTGGGAACACCGGGTGGGGCTCATCCCCAACGTGCTGCGCGAGATGGCCCCCAAGGCGGAAAACTGCGTGGCCATCACCTGCGGGCCGCCCATTATGATAAAGTTCACGCTCCAGGCGCTCAAAGAGCTCGGCTTTGCGGACGACCAGATCGTAACCACCCTGGAGAAGCGCATGAAGTGCGGCGTGGGTCTGTGCGGGCGCTGCAACATCGGCGGCAAGTACGTCTGCGTGGATGGCCCGGTGTTCACCTACGCGCAACTGAAAGAGCTGCCCAACGAACTGTAAAAGCCAAACGGGGACAAGCATATGGCGGAATTCTTCAATGCGTCCGATGTGGTCGGCGCTGCCGTGGAGATGGAGCGGCGCGGCCAGGCGGCCTACCGGCAGACGGCCAAGGCGACCACGGACGCCAAGGTAAAGCGTCTGTTTGAGAATCTGGCGGTGGAAGAGGCCAGGCACGAGGAGATGTTCAAGGCCATGGCCGAACGTATCGGCCCGGCGGAACTGCCCGCGTGGAGCTCCATGGAGGAGTACAGCGCCTATTTGGGCGCGCTGCTCGATTCTCATGCCCTGTTCTCACCGGGATTCACGGAGGCGCTGGCTGCGGCTTCGGGAAATCTGGACGACGCCGTACGCCAGGCCATGCGCCTGGAAAAAGACTCCATGCTGTTCTTCCAGGAGATGCTCTATCTGGTGCCCGGCTCGGAGCATCCCCTCATCCAGGAGTGCATCGAGGAGGAACGACGGCACCTGAGGCAACTGGCGGCTGTGCTCCAAACCTGAACTCCGGCGTCCCGACCGTAAAGCCCCGGATGGCGGACTCGTCCCGGCCACCGCAGCAGGCATGAGGAGAGCAAATGTTCCAACGTGTTTGCCCAGGAGACCTTCAGGGTCCAGGAAGGGCCGACGCTTCCCTACGCCCGGAGCATGATCGACGGTGGCGTGTCGCTGTTTCTGGCATCCGACCTGTTTCCGGCCTGTTCGCTTAGGCGCAGGCGTCATCTGGAGCGGGCCGCGCTTACGATCCAGACAAAGGGGCAGGTGGCGCTCTACAGCGGTGAGAGCCTGGATCAGTTCGATCAGGATGTGTTCATCGCCTGCCTTTTGGGCGAAGTTCGGGGGCAAAGGCCCGCGCGGCGCTCCATGCGTGAGCTTCTGCGTACCATGGGGCGCAGGCACACCCCGGAGCAGATGGCACGGCTGGAAGCCAGCCTTTTCCGGCTCGGCTCGGCCCGCATCGAACTTGGTGATACGCGTTTCGGGTGCTCCATCCAGCTGGTGGAATCCGTGCTGGTGGACAGGGTGTATGGCGCGTGCCGAGTCCAGGCCTCGCCCGAGGTGAAGGCCGCCTTCCGGGACGTGGAAGACATCGAAGCGCTGGCCAGGGTGCGTTTCAGCCTGGGAGCAAGACCCCTGACCAAGTGGTTGGCTGGTCTGGTGTTCGTTCTGGGCGGGCAGAGCTGTCTTCTGGATCTGGAACGGCTGCGCATCCTGTGCGGGAGGGAGATAATACCCCCCAGGGTTTTCGCCGGACAGGCTCTTCCGGCCTTGAGCACCCTTGTGGATATGGGGTACATCCATCGCGTGGGGCAACTTGAGCAGGGCAGGGTAACGCTCGAAAGCCGTCCAGGCCGCTCGTGCTCCAACGAATGTCAGCTTGTTTGGTGAGGAGACCGGATGAATGTAACGAAATTCGCGATCCCGGAGATCATCTTCGGGCGCGGGTCCATGGTTCACGTTGGTCAATGCGCCAGAAGACTGGGTGCGAAACGGGTCCTCCTGGTCAGCGACCAGGGGGTGGAACAGTCCGGCTGGGTGGAGCGTGTCACCGAGCTGCTTGAAGCCGACAACCTGGAATGGGTCTACTACGGGGACGTGAACTCGAACCCTCGAGACCATCAGGTGCACACCGGGGCGCAACTGTATCAGGAGGCCAAAGCCGACGTCATCATCGCCATCGGCGGCGGAAGCCCCATCGACGCGGCCAAGGGCATCGCCATCCTGGCCAGCAACGGCGGGGTCATTTCCGATTACGAGGGAGCCAACCGCATCGAGCGTCCCCTGCCGCCCATGATCTTCCTGCCCACCACGGCAGGCAGCGGTTCCGACGTGTCGCAGTTTTGCATCATCACCGACGTGGCGCGCCAGCTCAAACTTTCCATCATCAGCCGTTCGCTGGTGCCCAATATCTCCATCATCGATCCGCTCATCCTGCTCACCAAAAGCCAGGAGCTTATCATCGCCTCAGCCGTGGACGCCTTTGCCCACGCTGTGGAATCCTACGTGTCGCGCATCGCGTCGCCGTTCACGGAAATCCAGGCGCTACGGGCCATGGAGCTCATCCTGCGCCATCTGAAACCGGCCCTGGAGAAGAAATCCATCCACGCCCTGGAGCAGCTCTCCATCGCCAGCACAGCCGCAGGCATGTCCTTCAGCAATGCCGGGCTCGGCGCGGGGCACGCCCTGGCGCACTCCCTGGGAGGCATGTTCGACGTGCTCCACGGGCTGGTGCACCCCATCCTGCTGCCAGCCGTGATGAGCTTCAACACTCCGGTCTGCACCGCGAAGATCGGCACCATCGGCAGGATGATCCTCGGGCCTGGCGCGCGCTCCGACGAGGAGGCCGCCCTGGACGGGATCGACAAGCTCAAGCATTATTTCTCGGAGTTCGGGGTTCCGGTGCGCCTGCGCGACATCCTGCCCGAGCGTTCCACCCTGGCCACCCTGGCCAAGGCCGCCGTGGGAGACGCCTGCAACCTGACGAACCCGCGCACAGCAGACGAAGACAGCTTGCTGGGCATCTGCGAGGAAGCCTGGTGATGAAGCACCATCCCTCGGTCGAAGACCTGATCGGCATTGAGCACTGCAAACTGGGGTTCTACCAGGAGCTGCGCCTGAAGCTCGAAGAGCTCCAGGAGAGCAACCGGGAGTCCGAGCAGAACCGCAGGGAGATCGCCGCCGTGCTGGACGGCATCACGGACATCATGATGGTTTTGTCCGAAGACCTGTGCATCATCTCCGTGAACCACGTGTTCAAGGAGGTGATCGGCATCGAGGAGCCCGAGGGACGCTACTGCTACGAAATCTTCCGCAACGAATCCAGGCCGTGCCCGGAATGCCCGGCGCACCGGTCTTTTCTGACCGGCGACGTCTGCCGGGAAACCGCCATCTTCAAGCTCGGCGACCGCAACCACCAGTTCGAGATGGTGGCCTCACCCATCCGCGACCCGGACAAGGACGAGCGCCGCATTCTTATCTTCAAGCGCGACGTGACCATGGAGAAGGAGTACCAGGCCAAGTTCTACCAGGCCGAAAAGATGGCCACCGTGGGCATGCTGGCGGCGGGCGTGGCCCACGAGGTGAACAACCCCCTGGCCTCCATCTCCGGTTTCGCCGAGGGCATCCAGCGCCGACTGGGCCGCATGGACCTGCCCGCCGGGGCCGACCTGGAGGACATCAAAGACTACGTGGACACTATCCTCAAGGAATGCACGCGCTGCCGCGACATTGTGCGCACGCTGCTCACCTTCAGCCGCCCGGTTTCCTCGGGGTTCTCGCCGGTCAACATGAACGCCGTGGTGGAAGACACCCTGAAACTCCTGCGCAGCCACCTGAAGCAGAAGGACCTGCGGCTCACCCTGAAGACCGATCTGGCCGAGGACCTGCCCATCATCTACGGCGACGAACCCCAGCTCAAGCAGGTGATGCTGAACCTGCTGGTCAACGCCGTGGATGCCGTGGACCAGACCGGACACGGAGAGGGCACCATCTGCATCAGGACCTATCCCGAGAACGAGGAAGGAGTGGGGTTGGTGGTGTCCGACACGGGGTGCGGCATCCCCAAGGAGCACCTGGACAAGCTCTTCGAGCCGTTTTTCACCACCAAGCCTGTCGGAAAGGGCATAGGCATCGGACTTTCGACCTGCTATGGTATCGTGCAGGAGCACTGCGGCGAAATTCTCGCCTTCAGCGAGCCCCAGAAAGGCTCGCGCTTCATAGTCAGGCTCCCCTCAACACCGGATGCAGATAGTGAATAGCCCTTATACAGTCCTTGTGGTGGACGACGAACAGTCCCTGACGAAACTTTTCAAGAAAGAGCTGACCACCCCCGAGCGCACCATCCACACAGCCGGAAGCGCCCGCCAGGCGCGCGAAATGTTCCGCAAGAGCCGCTACGACGTCGTGGTTCTGGACCTTCGCCTACCCGACGGCGGCGGCCTTGAGTTGCTGGTGGATTTCCGCCACCGCACCCCGGACCTGGAAGTGATCATGATCACCGGGCACGGCAACATCGACAGCGCCGTGGAGGCTATGCGCCTGGGAGCCTACGACTACATCACCAAGCCTTTCAAGCTGGACGAAGTGGAGATCGTCGTGGACCGGGCCTGGCAGCGGGTCTGCCTGCAACGCGAGAACCGCAGCCTCAAGCACTCCCAGATGAGCGTGAAGCCTCCCATGCTTATTGGGGAATCCCAGGCGGTCAGGGAGATTCGCTATCTGATCGAGAAGGTTGCGCCCACGGAAGTGCCGGTGCTCATCACCGGAGAGTCCGGCGCGGGCAAGGACGTGGTGGCCCACGGCATCCACATCTCCAGCAAGCGCTCCGACAAGCCGCTCATTATCAAGAACTGCGCCACCCTGCAGAAAGAACTTTCGCGCAGTGAGCTGTTCGGCCACTGCCGTGGGGCCTTCACCGGAGCCACCGAGAGCCAGGAAGGGCTCATGACCTTCGCTCACCAGGGCACGCTCTTCCTGGACGAGATAGGGGAACTCCCCCTGGAGGTGCAGGCGTCGCTCCTGCGGGTGCTGGAGAGCAAGACCTACCGCCGCGTAGGCGAAAAGGACGAGCGCCAAACCGACATCCGGCTGGTGTTCGCCACCAACCGCAATTTGCAGACCGAGGTGGAGGCCGGGCGCTTCCACGAGGCGCTGTACCACCGCATAAACGTCTTCAAGATACACATCCCCACCCTGGCCGAGCGGCGAGAAGACATCCCCCTGCTGGTGCAGTACTTCCTGAACCGCCTGAGCGCCGGGCAGACCCCCTGCACTGTGGTGGAAGGGGCCATGCGCTGCCTGTTCAACTATTCCTGGCCGGGAAACGTGCGTGAGCTGCGAAACGTGATCGAGCGCGGCATCATCCTGGCCGAGAACAGGCTCATCACCGAACAGGCCCTGCCGCGCGAACTGCTGGACAAGGGAGACGAGCAGCAGGGCGTCCTGTCGCTGGATTCCGTGGAGCGCACGCACATCAAGCGCGTGCTCCAGTATCACGGCGGCAACCGTTCCCTGGCCGCGCTCTCGCTTGGCATCAGCCGCAAGACACTCTACCGCAAGATTCTGGAATACGGCCTGGAGTAGGGTGCGCGTCAGCGTTCTGATGCTTCCGGCGATTCCTCATTCTCTGGGATGGCCCGGCTTTGCGCGTGCGGCTTGCGCCGCTGGTCCAGGTAATACATCACCGGCACCACCATGCGTGAGAACGCTGTGGCCGCAATCTCGCCAGCCATGAGCGAAATGGCCAGCCCCTGGAAGATGGGGTCGAAAAGGATCACGAAGGCCCCGGCCACCACGGCGATTGCCGTGAGCAGCATGGGCCGGAAGCGCACGGCTCCGGCCTCCACCACGGCGTCCTCCAGGCTTGCGCCTTCGCGACGGCGCATCTCGATGAAATCCACCAGGATGATGGAGTTTCGCACCACGATTCCAGCCCCGGCGATGAACCCGATCATGGACGTGGCCGTGAAGAAGGCCCCAGCCAGGGCGTGGGCCGGGATGATGCCTATGAGCGACAGCGGGATGGGGCTCATGATGGCGATGGGTGTAGTGTAGGAGCCGAACCAGCCCACCACCAGGATGTAGATGAGCACCATCACCACCGCGAAGGCGATGCCCATGTCCCGGAACACTTCCAGGGTGATCTGCCACTCGCCGTCCCACTTTATGGAGTAGCCCTTGAGCGAGGCTGGCTGTTCCGAATAGCTGATCGGCAGCGGTTCGCGCCCCTCCACCTGCCAAGCACCCTCGCCAGCCCTGCCCAGCCTCTCCAGCTCGTCGGTTATGCGCCCCATGCCGTACACCGGACTCTCCTCGCCGCCAGCCATGTCGCCAGTGACGTAGACCACCGGTTGCAGGTTCTTGTGGTAGATTGCGGAATCAACCGTGCGCTCCTCGATGGAGGCGATCTGCGACAAAGACACCATCTGCCCGCCATCCCCACGCACGGAGATGGCCGGGATGTCCACCGCGTGGCCCCTGTCTTTCAGCGGCAGGCGCACCACGATGGGGGCGTCCTCGCGGGCGGAGTCGTCGTGCAACAGGCCCACCACCGAGCCCCGCAACGCGGCTGTGACGGCTTCCAATGCGCGCTTGGGGTCGATGCCGTTGGCCAGGGCCTTGTCGCGCTCGATGCGGATGACGCGCTCCGGCTGGGGATCATCCACGTACCAGTCCACATCCACCACGTCGGGCGTGCGCGTGAACACGTCCTTCACCTGCCGGGCCACGCGAAGCCTTCCCTCGGGGTCCGGCCCGTAGATTTCGGCCACCAGGGTCTGGAGCACGGGAGGTCCGGGCGGCACTTCGGCCACCTTGATCTTCGCGCCGTGGCGCTTGGCGATGGGCAGAATATCCTGGCGCACGGCCTTGGCGATGTCGTGGCTTTGCACGCTGCGGTCGTTTTTGGGCGCAAGATTCACGGCGATGTCCGCCGCGTTCTGCCCCCGGCGCAGGTAGTAGTGCCGGATAAGCCCGCTGAAAGACACCGGCCCGGCGGTCCCGGCATAAATCTGCACGTCGGCCACGTCCGGTCGCTTGAGGATCTCGGCGGCCATGTCGCCCGCAGCCTGCGTGGTCTGCTCCAGGGTTGTGCCCAGGGGCATGTCCACGATCACCTGGAACTCGCTCTTGTTGTCGAAGGGCAGCATCTTCACCAGCACCCCGTGCAGCGGGAACAGGGAGCAGGCCAGGACGAGCAGCAGGCCCACCAGCCCCAGGAACGCCCAGCGCTTTGATGGCTTGCGGATCAGGTCGTTCATGAAGCGCTTGTACAGGCGGGTTCCGGCGTCGTCGGCCTGGGCATGCGCCTTGTCCGAGGGCTTCAGCACGCGTTTTGCCGTCCAGGGGGTGATGACGAAGGCCACGCACATGGAAAGAAGCATGGCGATGGAGGCCCCGATGGGCATGGGCCGCATATACGGCCCCATGAGCCCACCCACGAAGGCCATGGGCATGATGGCCGCGATGACCGTGAATGTGGCCAGCACCAGGGGCGCGCGCACCTCGTTCACAGCCTCGATGATCACCTGAGACATGGGCCGGCGCTTGCGTCCAGGCAGTTCCAGGTGGCGCACGATATTCTCAACGTCCACGATGGGGTCGTCCACCAGGATGCCGATGCAGAAGATGAGCGCAAAAAGCGTCACGCGATTCAAGGTGTAGCCAAGCAGCCAGTATGTGGCCAGCGTGACCGCCAGGGTGACCGGCACGGCCACCATCACGACCAGGCTGGCCCGTCCGCCCAGGAACAGGGCCACGATGATCCCCACGGACACCGCCGCCAGCACCAGATGCTCAAGCAGTTCGTGAACCTTTGCCTTGGCCGTGGCGCCGTAGTTGCGGGTGGTGTCCACCAAGACGCCCGAGGGGATCATGAAGCCCTTCAGGTCCGTCACCTTGGCGAAGACCGCCTCGGCCAGTTGGGTGGCGTTCACACCGGCGCGCTTGGCCACTGTAAGGGTCACGGCGGGCTCCATCGCGCCGGGTTCTCTTCCCGGTGCCCCCGCAGGGCCGGACAGGTAAAAGACGTAGTCCGCCGGTTCGTCGTAGCCGTCGGCAATTGCGGCCACGTCGCCCAGGTACACGGGGCGCGCGTCTCGCACGGTGAGCACCGCGCGCGAGAGCTCCTTGGCGCTTCTGAAGAAACTGTCCAGTCGGATGCTGACCGCACGGCCTTCCTGCACGGTCTCGCCGATGGTCTCGCCCTGGTTCTGATCGCGTAGCGTCTCCAGCACGTCCACGGCGTCCAGCCCATTGACGCGCAGGCGTTCCTGGTCAAGCTCCACCATCACCGCGCGCTTGCGCCCGCCGATGAGCGCCGTCTCGGCCACGCCCGGAATCTGGCGGAGTTCCTCGTTCACCTGGAGGGCCACGGTGCGCAGCTGGCGCGAATCCAGGCTCCCGCCGTGGAAGGTCAGGGCCACCACGGGCACGTCGTCAATGGAGCGGGGCTTCAGGATGGGCTGGGAGCAGCCGGGCGGTATCCAGTCCAGGTGCTGGTAGAGCTTGGCGTAGGTCTTTACCGTGCTTTTCTCGGTGTCCTCGCCCACCTTGAAGCGCACGATGGTCAGGGCGCGCCCGTTCTGGGCCGTGGAGTACACGTATTCCACACCAGGAATCTCCCAGAGGATCTTCTCCATGGGGGCGACCACCCGGTTTTCCACTTCTTTGGGAGACGCGCCGGGCATCTGCACGTGGATGTCGATCATGGGGACGATGATCTGCGGCTCTTCCTCGCTGGGCGTGGACATCACGGAGAAAACGCCCAGCAGCATGGACGCCAGGATGATCAGCGGCGCGAGCTTGGAGTCCACGAAGGCGGCGGTGATGCGCGTCAGCAGGTCGTGGCCGCCTGAAGGATCGGCAGGAACGGGAGCGTTCACGGGTTGTCCTTGGCGATGCGGTCGCCCTCGCGCAGGGTTTCCGTGGCAGAGCAGACCACCCGGTCACCGTCGGAGAGGCCTGAGAGAATTTCCAGGTAACTTTCGCGCCCCGGCTCCTCAAAGGCTTCCGAGTCGGTGAGGAACGGCTTGCCGTCCAGCACTACCTTAACGAAACGCCCGCCCGGCTTGACCACCCGGAAACTGACCAGCCCGTCGCCGTCAACGGTGAACACCGAGGGGAGATCGCCGCGCATGCGCAGGCAGGTGGAAGGAAGCAGCAGCTTCTTGGAAATACGGGCCGGGGTGAACAGGCGTCCGAACATGCCTGCCTTGGGGAGTGGAGCGGGCTGAAGCCCGGCGGCGTCTCCGGCTGCGCGCTCCCAGGCCTGCCTGGGCAATTCGGCCTTCACGCGAAAGGTCCGCGTGGCCGG
>WSYE01000049.1 GCA_009773665.1 Desulfovibrionaceae bacterium
ATTCGGTGGTGCAGACCGGGGTGAAATCCGCCGGATGGGAGAAGAAGACCAGCCAGGAGCCCTTGAAGTCCTCCAGGCGCAGCACGCCGTGGGTGGATTCGGCCTCGAAGGCGGGGGCGGGGTCGCCGATGAGCGGCAGGCGGGGCGGGCAGGGGGGGATGCCCGGAGATATGTTCTGATCCATGAATTCCTCCTGAAGGGCTAGGGATGGTCCCCTGATAGCCCATCCGGAGAAGAAAAGTCCACCTCAGGCCAGACCGGCCAGGAGAATGTGCGTGATTTCGTCGATGCGTTGGGGGTCTGTGACTTTGCGGCCCTTCTGGGCGCGCACGTAGAACACGTCGTAGACTTCCAGCCCGTGGGTGTCGATCTTGGCCATGTGCACGTCCAGGCCCAGGGAATCCAGGGCCACAGCGATGTCGTAGAGCCGCCCCAGCCTGTCGGAGGCTTTCACTTCCAGACGGGTGAAGTACTCGGAGGAGTCGTTGTCCACGCCGACGCTTGGGCGGATGCCCATGTCGGGCGGGCGCGGCGTCAGGGGGGAGGCGCGCTTCTCCTGGATACGGTAGTCCAGTGAGAGCTTGCCGGTAAGGGCGTAGCGCAGCGCGCGGCGCACCCTGGCCCAGAGTTCGTCCGGGAAGAGGTTATCCGGCGGATTGGCGGTCTGGTAGGTATGGAGTTCGGTTGCATCGCTCCAGAGGAAGAAATCGGCGGAGCGGATGTTGATGCCGTGCAGGGCCAGCACTCCGGCCATGGCGGCGAACAGTCCGGGCTGGTGCCGTGCTGCGAGTGTAACGCTCCAGCCGTCGCCTGCCGGGGACGGTGTGGCCTCGATGATGGCCACGCCGATACCGGCCTTGCTGGCCGGGCGCATGCGAGAGTCCTCTTCCAGGGCTTCATCCAGACGGGCCAGCAGGTGCAGGTCGCCGAGAATGTCGGTGGCGGAGCGCGAAAGCAGGTAGCGGGGGGGCATGGCGTCCAGGCAGGCTTCCAGGCGCTCCGCAGAGAAGAGGTCCTTGGCCTTGGCGTACAGATCGTCGCGCAGGTGCAGCATGGCCTGGGCATCGCCCGCGTCAAACAGGGAGCCGCCCTCCAGCATGGAGAACACGCGCGCGTGCAGGCCGCCGATGAGGCTGGCCTTCCAGTCGTTCCAGGCCGACGGGCCGGTGGCCTGGGAGTCGGCCATGGTCAAGAGCAGCAGCATGTCCAGACGTTCGGGCGTGGAGACGCGCTGGGCCGTGGCAGCCAGCACGTCGCGGTCGGAGATGTCGCGGCGCATGGCGGTGTCGGCCAGCAGCAGGTGGCGCAGCACCAGGAAGCTCACGTCGGAGAGTGCCTCCTCGTCCAGGCCGAAGCGGGACAGGGCCTCACGGGTCAGGTCCACACCCTTCTCGGAGTGCGCGCCGCCCAGACCCTTGCCGATGTCGTGGAAGAGTGCGCCCAGGAACAGTCGTTCGGGATGGGGGAGCCGGGCGTAGATGTGATGCCAGGGATGTTCCGGCAGCGCGGCCTTCTTGAGTTCGAGGATGGTCTCCAGGGTGTGGCGGCCAACCGGATGGATGTGGAACACGTCGTACTGCACCATGTGCTGCACCCGGCCGAACTCGGGAATAAGCGCGCCGAGCACGCCGGTCTCCAGCATATCGGTAAGGGCCGCATCGCCGCCGGGTTCCAGGAGTGCCTTGCGCAGCAGCGCAAAGGCCCGTTCGCCTCCCTCGGAGGTGGCCGCGAAGCTGGCGATCTCGGGGATGGCTGCTTCGATGCCGCGCCGGGCAGGAAGCGAAAGCGGCTCACCCAGGCGCAGGGCGTGGCCGAAAATGTCCAAGACGTCGCCGGGGCTGACCCTGTTGAACCCCTCGGTGAAGTCCAGGCCGTCGCGGGTGAGCACCACGTTGGCGCCCAGCGGCTTGGCCGGGGCGGGGGCAGGGGGGACGGCATTGCCCAGAAGCGGCCACAGGGCGCGGTGCAGGGTGCGGATTTCGGCCATGATCCGATGCAGTTCCATCAGGAAGGCTTCCACGCCGCGAATAGCCCCGGCGGCCTCGAAGCCCAGGCGTCGGGCCAGCTCACGCTGGGCGTCCAGGCTGAGGTGGTCGTCCTTGCGACCAAGCACCACGTGGAGATGGTTGCGCACGACCAGCAGAAATTCCAGATGTCCTTCCAGGACGGCAAGCCACTCAGCGGGCAGCCCCGCGCCGCTCAAGCGCGAAAGCGCGTCCAGCCAGCGCACCTGATGCACGTCGCGCAGGCCTCCCAGGGCTTCCTTGAGGTTGGGCTCAAGCATCCCCGAGGCATCGCCGTAGCGGGAGGCGCGGCTTCTGTTCTGGCCTTCCAGCCAGGCCTTGAAGTCCGTAGCGCGTCCGGGCAGCAGCTCCTCGTCGCGACGTTTTACGAAATCGTCGAAAATTTTCCGGTTTCCGGCCAGGAAACGTGTGTCGATCAGGGAGGCGAACACCTGCCAGTCCGTGGTGGCCAGCTCCAGGCATTCGCCGGTGGAGCGCACCCCGTGGCCCAGGTCGGCCCCCAGATCCCACAACGGAAAGAACACTGCCTTGGCCAGTTCCTTGGCTTCCTCGGGGACGGACTGCCCGTAAAGCAGCAGCACGTCTATGTCCGAGCGTGGGCAGAGTTCACAGCGCCCGTAGCCGCCCACGGCCACGACGGCGAAAGGGGCCGTGCCGGGAGGGAGTTCCGTCAGGCGGTTTCGGAAATAATCATCGAAGGCAAGTGCGTGTTTTTGACAAAAACCGACGCCGGGGGCTTCCAGGAGCTTCCGACGTTTTCTGTCCAGGCTGCGGACTGCTTTTGAGGTGGGGCGTGCCATGAAAAAGGAGGGGCCGCGCTGCGGCCCCTCCGTGTGAGTCGGGTTAGATGGCGTCCTTGCCGGTTTCGCCGGTGCGGATGCGCACGACTTCCTCCACCGGGGTGATGAAGATCTTGCCGTCGCCTACTTCGCCGGTGCGCGCCGCGCCCTCAATGGCCTTGAGGACCGTGGGCACGATGGCCGCGTCGATGACCAGCTCGATCTTGATCTTGGGCACGAAGTCCACCTGGTATTCAGCGCCACGGTAGATTTCCTTGTGTCCGCGCTGGCGGCCAAAGCCCTTGACCTCGGAGACGGTCATGCCCTTGACGCCCGCATCGGTGAGGGCCTTCTTGATGTCTTCCAGCTTGTAGGGCCGGGTAATGATTTCAATCTTGCGCATGGGTTAGACTCCTTAGTTCTGATAGCCGGTTTCGCCGTGCTGGCTGACGTCCAGACCCTTGTTTTCGTCTTCCTCGTTGACGCGCACTTTGATGATCGCGTTGACGATGTACAGGATGACGAGCGTGCCCACGAAGCAGAACACCCAGGTGGCCACTACGGAGATGAACTGGCTCCAGAGCAGGTCGGGGTTGCCGTAAAGCAGGCCGTCGTTGCCGGCCTCGTTCACGGCCTTGGTGGCGAACAGGCCGGTGGCCAGAGCGCCCCAGGTGCCGCCCAGGCCGTGCACGCCCACAACGTCCAGGGCGTCATCATACTTGAAGATGTGCTTCATGTTAACACCCAAATAGCACACCAGGCCGCCGACCAGGCCGATGATGATGGAGGCCATGGGGGTGACGAAACCAGCGGCCGGGGTGATGGCGACCAGACCGGCGACAGCGCCGGAGGCCAGGCCCAGGGTGGTGGGCTTGCCGCGATGCATCCACTCCGCGAAAATCCAGGACAGGGAAGCGGCGGCGGCGGCCAGATGGGTGGTGACGAAGGCCGAGGCGGCCAGATCGCCAGCGGACAGCGCACTGCCTGCGTTGAAGCCGAACCAGCCGAACCACAGGATGCCGGCGCCAAGGATGGTCATGGGCAGGTTGTGCGGGATGAAGGGCTCACGACCGTAGTTCTTGCGCTTGCCCAGGAAGAGGCAGAAGGCCAGGGCGGAAGCGCCGGAGCTCATGTGGACAACCGCGCCGCCAGCGAAGTCGAGCGCGCCCAGGCCGGCCAGCCAGCCGCCGCCCCACACCCAGTGGGCAAGGGGGTTGTAGATGCAGATGGCCCAGATCAGGCTGAAAAGAAGGAAGGCGCTGAAGCGGACGCGTTCCGCGAAAGCACCGGAAATGAGTGCCGGGGTGATGACTGCGAACATCATCTGAAAGGCCATGAAGGCCAGGTGGGGCACGGTCTTGGCGAGGTCGTTGGGCTTATCCATGCCCGCCAGGTTGAGGTAATCCAGGCCGCCCACAATGCCGCCGATGTCGGACCCGAAGGCCATGGAGTAGCCGAGGATGGCCCACTCGATGGAGATCAGGCCGATGAGCACATAGCTGTGCATCAGGGTGGCCAGGACGTTTTTGGAGCGGACCATGCCGCCGTAGAAGAGACCAAGCCCGGGAGTCATGAGCAATACCAGGGCAGCCGAGATGAGAATAAAAGCTGTGTCCGCCGCGTTCATCAGATAACCCTCCTGTTTTCGATGCTGGCTTCCGGCAGGACCCCCTGCCGGAAGCCTCGTGCCTGCCTGTGTTATAACCGGGAGTTTCCTGCCTGCTCTGTCCGGCTTGGGCGGCACGGCTAGAGAATTAGCGACGTTTTTACACTTTTGCAAGTTTTTTGTGGAATCAGACATTTTCAGGGTAAGCGGTTCAAAAATGTCAGCATGGCGGGGCATGGATGTTAATTGCTTAGATTAGTATGATTTTTTTGGCAAGTGCCCCTTGGTTTTCTGCGGATATTTTTTTACAAAATATGCAAATTTTTTCATTTTGAGTTGTTTTGCGTCGCGCCTTGCAGAATCAGGTGCACAGGAGGCAGCAACTTTTGTCGTTTACTGGCTTGCCATGCCCGCTGGTTTGGGACAAAGATAAAGATAAGCCTGTAAACCATTTCAGGGACTCACATGGCCGAAACGCTGCCTTCTGCCAAAAGCATCCTCACCGTGGACGACGATATTTCCGTGCGGGCCACTATCGCCGCCTGGATCGAAGACTCGGGGTACACACCCATGCAGGCCTCAAGCGGCGTGGAGGGGCTGGAAAAGCTCTCGCAACACAAGCCCGATCTCGTTCTTCTGGACCTTCGCATGCCTGTCATGGACGGCCTCGCCTTTCTGGAGGAAAAGAAGAAGCTCGGAGACGACACTCCCGTCATCGTGGTTTCCGGCAGGGCCGACCTGCAGGATGCCATCCGCGCCTTCCGACTGGGAGCCTGGGATTACATCACCAAGCCCATCGAGAGCTTCGAACTGCTGGAACACGCTGTTTCCGTGATCTTCGAGCGCCGTGACCTGGCCTTGAAGATCCGCCAGGCCGAAGCGCGCTATACAAATCTGGTCCAGAACATACCGCTGGTGATCTTCAGCCTGGACGAGAACCTCAATCTCCAGTTTGTGAACCGGGCCAGCCAGAACATGCTCGGCTTTTCCCGCGATGAGGCCATGGAGTCACCGGGCTGGCTGCTGGAACGCATCCACCCCGACGACCGCGACCGCGTCCGGCAGGTTCTCCAGGGTAGCCTGAACGACTGCACCCTCACGTTTTCCAAAACCTGCCGCCTGCTCCACAGGACCGGGCGCGTGGTCCACGGCATCCTGAAGTCCGTGCCTTTGGGCAGTTGCGATGCAGGGCACGGACGCCCGGTGGTGGAAGGGATCATCCTGGATATAACCGACCGGCTGATGCTGGAAAAATACCTGGTGCAGAAAGAGAAGGTGAAGACGCTGGGAGCGATTTCCGCCGAGGTGGCGCATGAAATACGCAATCCGCTCATGTCCATTGGGGGGTTCGCGCGCAGGCTCCTGAAAAAGTCGCCGGGTTTGGCTGAAGCCGAGATCATCCTTGGGGAGGCCCAGCGCCTGGAGCGCATCCTGGACCGCATCCGGGACTACCTGAGCCCCGTGCGCCTGCACCGGACCGCCATCCTGCTCTCGGACGTGGTGCGCGACTGCCTGGAATTGCTTTCGCCGGAGCTGAACGCCAACGGGGTGAGCCCTTCACTGGAAGTGGACCCGGACATCACCGCCGTGGAGGAAGACCCTGACTTGTTGACTCAGGTGGTCATAAACCTCATCCGTTCCACCCTTACCACGTTGGCGCCGCAGGGGAGCATGTGGATACGGGCTTTCGTGAGCGAGCAGTTTCTGCATCTGGAGATCGGCGGGGATCAGGCCGCGCCGGTGGAAGACGTGGAAAAAGTGTTCCTGCCCTTCGACGAAGGAGGGGACACCATCGGACTGCCGTTCTGCTACCGGCTGCTGCGCACCATGGGCGGTTCGCTGGCCTTCGAGCAGCGCGACGGCAAGGGGTTCTACACCATGAGCGTTCCGCGCGGGGAGCACGGTCCGACCGGCTTCAAGAGCCAGCGTTGAGAGGCTCTGGCTGCGAATACGCCTCGATTGCGGTTCCCGTAAAATCGACGTTTTTCACATTTTGGATTTCTCGACCGACTCCCAGGCTCAGAGTGAACCCACCCGGCTGAGGTTTCCCTCGATGCGCCGATACAACGTATTCTCCCTGCCGAGCTTGCCTTCCACCAGCGCCAGCGCTTGTCCGAATTCCTGAGCGGCCGCGTCCGGCCTTGAGGCCAGCAGGTGCACCAAACCCAGGTTGTTGCGCAGCTTCGCCTCGTACATGGATACTCCTGCGCTACGGGCGAGTCCAATCCCTTCGGAGAGCAGCCTGTTCGCGACGTCGAAATCGCCGTGCTGGCAGGCGTCCATCCCCTGGCGGTTCAGGCGCGTCATGGTCTTGGCCCGGCATCCGCACGAGCTGGACCCGCATCCCGGACCCCCGAGGGAACTGCAACTGCTTCCGCAGCCGCATCCTTCCGATTTCAGCTGGACGGTCGCGGGCATTGTGCGCGAGCGCATCAGGGTCGAGAACATCTCGCTCGGACGGGATTTGGAACCGATGCTGGACTTCGTGGTCATATGCACCTCTACGGTTTCTTCGTGGAGAGTCGGGGCCGGACACCACCCATGGAATCCGACCCCGACTTGTTCCACATGGCGTGAGAAGTCTTTATTGAAAACGATTATCAATGTCAATGTGCTGTTTCACACTTTTTTGTTTCATGCCATACAAACCTCATGATCAAAGCGCACTGGCCTATAAACTCACGTCTGGACCCTTTCGTCAGGTTGCTGCACATCGTGCCTGGCGCACGCCGGATCATCGACGGCGGCGCCAACAAGGGGCGCACCGTGGCGCGTTTTCTGGACCTCTATCCAGATGCGCACGTGGCAGCGTACGAGCCTATGCCGCGCTTGGCTCGCAAGCTTCACAAGCGCTTCGCTGATGATCAGCGCGTGAGTGTTCGCGCCGCTGCCCTGGGGAGTTGTCAGGACCGCCTTTGTCTGAACGTGCTGGAAAGCCCCACCTGTTCGTCGTTTCTTGCGCCCACCGGTATTCGCGACAAGCACGCGGGCAAGCCCATGGACGTGGCCCAGACCGTGCTGGTGGACGTCGTTTGTCTGGACTGTGAACTGGCCGCATCGCCCGACATCATCAAGCTCGACTTGCAAGGCTATGAGCTGGAAGCGCTGCGCGGGGCCGAGGCCCTGCTGCGGGGTGTTGCCGCTGTTCTCTGTGAGGTGTCCTTTGTCGATCTCTACGAAGGGCAGCCCGCAGGTGGCGATGTGATAAGCTGGATGGAAGAGCGGGGGTTCAGGCTGGACGGGCTGTACGGCCCCTGGTTCGACCAGGGTGGGGCCGTCATTGCCGCCGATGCGCTATTCGTGAAGATACGAGAAGAGTAGGATGCCTCCGGCGGCCCAGAGGAGAACTTTTTGAAAAAAGTTCTCCTCCGGGACCTCCTCTCAAAAACTTTTAAGTAGCTTCGCGACGTGTGCGGGCAACTTGGGAGAAACCGGATGAACGACGCGAAGCCTATTGCAGGGTCCAGGGGGATCATCCCCCTG
>WSYE01000050.1 GCA_009773665.1 Desulfovibrionaceae bacterium
CTCCGTGACTTCGTCGAGCTTGTCCTGCAGCTTGGCCACATTGCGCCGGGCGATATCCTGAAATTTGCTGTGCCGAGGGTCTTGGCTGGTCTTGAAGGCGGGCTTCAGCTTTTCCGCGTCGATCTCTCGGGTCAGATGCTTGATCTTCTTTTCAAAGTCCTGGATCCGGGCGCCCAGCACCTTGCGCCACAGCTTGAGCGCCTCCATTTGTGGTTCCCGCCGCCGGAGTCACAAACGTATAGATGGGATGCTTATACAGGGGGATAGGGCAGCACGGCTGGCCCCTTTGTCCTTGCAAAGCCACTATCTTTGCCCTAAGCTCTCTCAGTTGCGGAAATGGGTAAATACCGGTTGGCCTCAAAGCGGACCGATCAACTTGGCGAATCAAACTGGGGGGACTCTGGTCTACCTGGGCAACAGAAATCATTTTGGGATCGGGAAAAAGACCCCGCAAGGAATGTGTGAGCATATGGAGACAAGCAAGCAGTGGGGGCTTGAGGAGTATCTACTCGCTCCCTATGAAGTGCGTGTGCGACCGAAAGGCGGTGGGAGCTACTTGTTTTACATCCCAGAGCTCGGGCTGCAACATGCCTGCAAGAGCCTGGATGAGGCGCTACCGGTTCTCATGAGCCAGAAGGAAGAGTACCTCCACAGATTCGCTGTGGAGGGTTTGCTCAGTTGGGTGGCTCGCCCGGGACAGAAGCCGGAGGCCGCAAGCGCTGCCAGCCCAGGCCTTGTCCGAGCCTTGCTTCCCTTTGCGATCAAGGCCGTGGTGGTGACAGTGTTGTTCCTGGGAGCGGCAAGCGTCATCGGAAACGGGCTCAATAACCTTGGCCGCAACCTGGAGCAGGGCCTTGAGGGGATCAGCAGATGGTCTCCGGACAAGGTTGATCTGTATCGTGACCGGTCCGCCGGCATCGCTCAGAAGCTTGGCCCTATTGTCCGCGAGCTGGTGGTGATGTTCGACCGCAGTGTTCCCATCAATCCGGCGGACAAGCCATGTGAAAAGGCCACAGGAAAAGCTTTGGAAGGGCCGCAGGCAATGAGACCCTGACCTGTTTTATCAGGGACGCAGCATTGTTGCCCGGGGCATACTGTTCCATGGGTGGTCCTGTTGAGGCAAGAAGGCTTAAGTCCTCTTCGGTGCAGCGAAGCCGCACCTGCGATCCCATGTTCCCCACTGCCCACGGAACGCTCCGCGCATCGCATTGGCACGCGCGGTTGGTGAGTGCCTTTGGGACGTGCGTTTTGTTACGGTCAGGCAAGGTATTCCGCAGGAGTTGTGGACGTTACAATAGATGAGCCTCTGGAGTTCTCATGTTTTTATTCTTCTACCAACTCATCTCGCTCGCAGCGTTGTGCCTATTCTATTTCACTCAGAACAGGGCGGCGCTGTATCTCCCCTATGACGGCGCCTACCTGCAGCAGCTGGTCAAGTTGCATTTCGAGTGGTCATCGCCAACAACCGACTTGATTCTCAACCCGCTTCAGGGCTTGGGCGGCATCACCTTGCCGATCAACTACTGGTTCTCGCCCTCCTCGCTCGTAGGTTTCCTGTTGCGGGGCCCCACGCCGGACGCCGTGCTCGTTTACACCGTCGTCGCCCTGGAATTCTTTCTTGCCACGTTCTTTTTGGCTCACGCTCTGGGCGCTTCTCGACGCGTCGCCGCCTTCGCCAGTTGGATCGGGACACTTGTGACGCTTCCATTTGTCGTGCCGCCTTATGGAAACAAGCTCACACTGTATACCTTTTCAGGCCATTCGCCGTGGATGGTCGAACATATAGCTTTCTCAGCCGTTACCATTGGGCTGCTCGTGCTGCTGCGTACGGCGAAGCCAGCACGGACCATCCTCTATTCTGTGCTCACGCTTTTGGTGTTTGTTGTTTCTCTTGTCGGATATTCCTACTCGGCCGTGCTCAGCATCCCGCTCATCGCAGTGTTTTTTTTCTACGCCTTGTCTGGAAAGCCATTCACCTTCATGGGACGCAGTTTGGCCATCTGTTTTGTACTCGGCCTCGTCATTTTAGCTGCGTTGCCCATGGGCTACATCATGGCGCTGCTGCTTAACACCGTTCCTTCATTCTTTAACTCCGAACTCATTTATGGGCGTTCTAGCTGGGCTTTCATTTCTATTCTATTTCACAACATGTTCGGGCTCGGGTGGCTGGGCTCTCTGCTTTTTATCGCCGGCATCGCCGGGGGCGGAATGGCCTGGCGGCGCACAAACGGCATCCTGCGCGAGGTCGCTCGCATCTATGTGTCCTATGCGCTGGTGCTCGTGGTGACAGGGATCATGCTCACGTTCGTGTTCAGGTGGTATCGTGGGCCGTCGCTCCTGTACTTCGAAATATTCACCTGGCCGCTCATCTTTGTGTTCACGTGTTTCTTTGGGGAGGAACTGCTCCGGCGGCACGGGCATCGCCTCCTCTCGCTTCGGCTGAAGACCCTGTTTGTGACGGGACGGATCGCGCCGTCCGTACCCTTTGCCCTGGTTGCTCCGGCCCTGATCTTTGCGGTGCTGTTTGTAGTGAACAGACCAAAGGATATGCTGGCCCTGCCAGTACCGCCCAAAAATACACCTCTTTCAGAGACGCTCATTTCCCGATGCGCCTTGACTCCTGGCGACGCATGGCGCGGCAGCGTGGCTACCTTTACAGGGTTCGCCCCGCCAGGGCGGAACACTGCCTGGGGAGACAATACCGACTACGATAGCACCCTGTGGAAGGAGGTCGGCAACGATCACCGATCCATCGGGCTTTGGTGGTACGGCGTCCCCACGCTATTTGCCTACAACCAGTATATGAGCCCGGAGTATTATTACCTGGTGACCCGGCTGTTCGCCTCCGAGCGTGATGTTCAGCAGCGGGCCATTGTTGTCCTGACTCAGCCGGATGCCCGATTGCTCGGACTGTTCGGGGTTCGGTTCGTAGTAACCGAGAATGAACTGCCGGACGAAGACCCTGCGAAACTGATCCAGCGTTATATGCCCTGGGACGCCTTTTCCCGGGGCCGCGCGAAGCTTGGCCGAAAGCCCCCCCTTTTGCTGTACGAGCTCGACCGGCCCAATCTCGGCAACTTCAGCCCCACGAAGCAGCTGGTCGAACCCACTGCGGTCGGCATGCTCGCCAGGCTTCATGATCCGGATTTCCAACCGGAACAGAGCGTGGTGTTGTCGGAGCCCATTGAGGCTGAACTGGTGGAGGCGAGCGACACCGGATTCACTTGGGGAAAGGACGGCATAACGGTGCGCGCTCAATCAAAGGGGCAGTCCTTGCTCGTGCTTCCGTTACAGTATTCCAACTGTCTGAACATCACATCGGCGGCGAGCCCGACAGACAAGGGTCCCCCTCGCCTCGTGCGCGCTGATCTTGCTCTGACCGGTATCGTCTTTAATGACCGGCTTGATGCGAAGATTTCCTATAAATTCGGGCCATTCAGCCAGCCACTTTGCAGGGTTCAGGACTATCTTGAGGTGAAGCGGCTACAGCTCGGAGCGGATGCCCGTTCCATCAGCAAGGAAGAGTGAACGCGACGGCGTTACGTTTCTGGACTGGGTGCTCAGCACGGAGAAGCGTTGCTACGGCGGCCTGAATTTTGAGGCAGCCTTGTCCCTGGCAATCGTTCCCCCGCGAGGCCAGGAGGACTTGCAAAAGCCCGATGAGCAGTCTAAGAGCCTCACGGAGACATTTCATCCCCCCCAGCGCTTTGCGCGGTGGGCCGCATGGACCCGGAAGGGAAGCGCACGGGCACAATAAAAGGCGCTATGACAAACCGAACCAAGTACTTCTTGCTCAACCTGCGCATCCTGCTGCAACTGTGGCGCGACGGCAGGCTCACCGTAAAGAAGATTGTCAACGCCGTGTTCTGCTACGCTGCCTATCTGCTGCGTCTGGAACGTTCCGGCGTCCTGCCGCTGATGATGATCGTCGAGACGTGGAACGAATGCAACGAACGGTGTATGTTCTGCCGCACTGCGGACGGCGTCATCTACGACAACAATCCATCAGCCTCGCCCCCCTGCATCGAAAAGGGTAAGCTCGATACGGCACTGTTCGACATGGTCATCGACGAGGTGAAGGACCACATCCTCATGGCGGTGCTCTACATCAATGGCGAACCGTTCATCTACAAGGATATATTCCGTTGCATCCAGAAGTGCTCCGACAGCCATATCGGCACGGTCATCGCCTCCAACGGCATCCTTTTGACCCAAGAGGTCTCCCGACGCGTGCACGAGGCCGGGCTCAACTTCCTCAAGGTGCATGTGAGCGGCTTTACCCAGGAGTGCCACTGCGTGCAGCACCGCGTGGGAAACATCGAAACCATCAAGCAGAACCTGCGCGACTTTGCGGAAATCTCCAGACAGAGCACGCACAAGACCATCCTCATGGTGGACTACATCCTCTACAAGCACAACCAGCATGAGCTGCCTCTGTTCCGCAGCTTTTGCGAGGATCTTGGGCTCATGTTCAACGTGCGTCCAGGTTTCCCGCGCAACATGGAGCAAGGCGAGGCCCTGGCGGCTGAGCAGCGCGCCGAGGACTTCTCCCGCGTGCCCTGCGACTGGCTCTGGAAGGTGCTGACCCTCAACTTCAACGGCGACCTGCTGCCCTGCTGCGCCTGCACCGTGTGGAGCAGCCCGCCCCGCTACCAGCGTTATGAACCCGGCAAGACCTCCATCATCCGCATGTGGAACGGCGAAAAAGCGCGTGCCATGCGCCGCCAGCATGCGCGCCAGGGCCGCGTCATCCCCATCTGCTCGCGCTGCAGCATGCGCGGCATCTCCTTCCGATTCTAAGCGGGCGGCATGGCGAATCTCAAGGATGTGACCTGCCCCGTGTGCGGCCCTGGGATGTCCTATACGGTATTCTCCCCAGCGCACCTCACCGGGGCTGTGAGCCAGGGCTTCACCGCCCGCAAGACCCCGGACAAGCTCAAATTCCGCTACGTGCGCTGCCGCGGTTGCGGGCTCATCTACGCCAACCCCGTGCTCCCACCAGAGTCCCTTTCGGCCCTCTACAACGTGGGTGGATTCATCCAGGAGCCCCAGTTGGAGAACATGTTGAGCGACTATCTGGCGCAGATCGGGCGCGCCACAACCGGTCTCGCGTGCAAGCGGGTGCTGGAGGTGGGCTGCGCCAATGGCGAACTCCTGCTGCGAGCCAGGGAGGCCTTCGGCCTTGACGAGGTCTGGGGCGTCGAGCCCTGCGCCGAAGCTTACGAGGCCGCCGACATGCGCATCAAGCCGCACATCCTGGCGGACATCTTCCGCGAGGGCCTGTTCCCGCCGGGACACTTCGACCTAGTGATGTTCTTCCAGGTCTTCGACCACATCCCGGCCCCCAACGAGTTTCTAAACCTCGTGGCGCACTACCTGCGCCCTGGCGGCAGGCTACTGGCCCTGCACCACAACATCCGCGCTCCCATGCCCGTCCTATTGGGCCGCCATGCGCCGACCTTCAACATCCAGCATGTGTTCCTGTGGGACAAGCACACCATGCGGCGCATATTGGAGAATCACGGGTTTACGGTGGAGGGCATTCACGGTTGCTGGAACAGCTACTATGTGGATCACGTGCTGCGAATGCTGCCCTTGCCCAGAATCGTCAAGAATACGTTGCGCAAGGCGCTCGGGGGCCTCGGGCTGGGAAACCTTCGGCTGCGGGCCTACGTGGAGAACATGGTCACCTTGGCCACAAAACCAGCGTAACTGAGCAAATCCTATGGAACAAAGACAGAACTACACCGCTGCGCACCTTCCAGCCACCCTTTCCGTGGTCTTCTCCTTCCGCAACGAGCAGTCCGTGCTCGCGGAATTGCTGCGCCAGACCGAGGAGGTGCTGAACGGGGAACTGCGCGCGGGTGTCTTGTCCTGCTACGAGCTGATCTTCGTCAACGACGACTCGACCGATGGCTCCCTTGCGCTGCTTGAGGAGCACGCCCGCGCCAACAGCCACGTGCGCATCATCACCATGTCGCGGCGCTTTGGAGTCTCGCCCTGCGTCATGGCGGGCATGGCGCATTCCACAGGAGATGCCGTGGTCTACATGGATGCGGACCTGCAGGACCCCCCACAGGTGATCCCGGAGCTGCTGCGGGCATGGCGGAGCGACGTGCGGCCCGACGTGGTGCATACGGTGCGCCTCAGTCGGGCCGGGGAGAGCGGGTTCAAGCTGTTTCTTACACGGCTTGGCTACAAGCTCCTGCACAGCATCACCTCTGTGCAGCTGCCCGTGGAGTCTGGCGATTTCAAGCTGCTCTCGCGGCGCGTGGTGCAGCACCTGGTCCAGTTTCCGGAGAAACAGCCGTTCATGCGCGGGCTCATCTGCTGGATCGGCTTCCGGCAGGTGTTCGTGCCCTACCACCGGGCGGCGCGGGCGGCTGGGGATACCAAATTCCCGGTGTTGAGCCTCAGTGTTCTGGGCAACTTCTTTCAGTCGGCCCTGATCTCCTTTTCCTCGGCCCCGCTGCACATCGCCTCGCTGGGCGGTTTTTTGTCCATCCTGGTGGGGATGTTCGTCCTGGTGCATGTGCTCTACGAAAAATTTTCCGGAAAATACGTGCCGGGCTGGACCTCGCTGATGGTTCTGGTGCTGTTCATGGGCAGCATCCAACTGTTCTGCCAGGGGATCTTTGGGCTGTATCTCAAGTCCATCTTCGACGAGATCAAGAAGCGGCCCAACTACATCATCGAGAGCCGCCACGGCTTTGCCGAGGACAGGCCCGACGGGCAAACCGCAAAAGACACCAGGAATCGGACCGGAGACGCTCCGTCCGGGCCTATTTCAGAGGGTCGCTCCAAAGGCCGTCGCGGTCTTCGCGGTAGCCCTGGTAGTCGTGAAACGGGTGACCGTACGCGACGCTACCTGGGAAAAGGAAGATGAAACCCTTGTTTCTGTTGCTCCAAGAGTTCAAGAAGAATTTATAGCCGTTGGGGACCAGATCCCCGATGAACGCGGCGTCTAGGGTGCAGTTGTTGTACCTGTCGAACTCCAACCCGTTGCCGGCGTCAAAGTCATCCAGCACGAATACCGGGTTCTCGCAATGCTCCATGATGAAGCGCATCTCATCCTTCAGCGGCCAGTATTCCTGCCAGTGCGAATCCAGATAGAACAGTGAGTTGGTGCGGAACTTCGCCAGGTGTTTTTTCAAAAACTCCGGCGAGGTCATGGTTTCGTACACGATGTTGTCGCGCAGGTAGAAGTCGGGGCGGCGCGGATGGTCCACCACGTCGCAGGTGTAGACCTGTTCAAACAGGAAGCTCATGCTGAACGAGGTGTCGCCGTCAAAGGTGCCGGTTTCCACGAAGTTTTTCAGCGCAAAGTCCTGAATGAGTCGGCGCAGAATATGGATGAGGCTCGGATCGCCCACTGTGCGGCAGAGATAGTTGGCCAGAAGATATGTGGCCCTGGCCTTGCGGTCCTGTCCGTAGACGGCCTGGATGCGCTCGAACTCCCGGTTCGTCATGCTTTTGGTGTTCATTTTGCGTAGGTAGTAGTGCCGCACGAACTGTGGACAATGTGAACGAGCGGCGTCTGCCAGATTGGGGGCATAACGGCGCAGCAACGCGGCAAACAGGGACATGGGAGAAAAGGTATTCTTCACGCGGGCTCCCCTTCAGCATTTTTGTTCTGCGGCAGCCAAAAGAGTCCGTCTGGGTTCAATGATGGCTCATGGATTCGACAGGCATAAGCAACGTGACTTTCATTACAATCCGTCCAAGTTAGGTATTGGCCAGGGAGCGCACAAGGGTTTCCGTGTCGATTCCGACACTCCTGTGC
>WSYE01000006.1 GCA_009773665.1 Desulfovibrionaceae bacterium
TCTTTCGAAGTCCGTCAACTTTTCCCGCCGTCGAAGCAACGCTTCGTCAGCGGGAGGGGACTTCTACGTGCGCGCCCCGTTTCCGTCAACAACTTTTTTTCATCGTCGCCGACTTTCCGTTCCCACCGCATCGCAGCGAGTCCGTCCGGAGCACCCACCAGAGTGCTGCCTCGTCTCCAAGATCAGTTGTAAAAGAGCTTTCCGTCCCCGCCCGCAGCAACTCGCGTCCCCGCAGGCAGAAGGGGGCTTTTAGAGACATGACGGGGAAAGGTCAACGACTATTTCAAAAATCCGGTCACTTTTCTTTCGGTCCAGACCTGGAATGACCCGGCGGACAGTGTCGGATATTGCTCCAGGCCTCGGGCGGATGGGCCAGCCTCGCCGGGTCGGGGATGTACACGCCCCCTTTGCCGCGAAGCTCCAGCATGCCCTCGCGCGACAGGCTGTTCATGAGCGATGACATGGTCTGGCGCGTGGTGCCGAGCACAGCGGCAAGCTGCTCCGTGGTCAGGTTCCACTCCAACAGCACGCCGCCCTCTGGCATCTCGCGCCCCCGCCCGGCCTCCTCGGCCAGCATCTCCAGGAGGCGCTTGCCCACCTTCTTGAAGGCCAGACTGTCGATGATGGTCAGCGCCCGGCCCAGAAGCGACCCGAGCACCCGGATCATGGTGGTGTACAGGCCTGGGAACTCCTCCATGCGGCGGCGGAACACGTCGGAGGGGGCCACCAGGAGCTCCACGTCCTCCACGGCCTGCACGAAAGCTCTGGTGTGCGTGCTGTACACGTCCCCAGGCCCCAGCACCGCCAGACAGAACTCTTTGTCCTCATAGGACAGATAGACCCGCACCCGCCCGCTCTTCACGATAAAGACCAGGTCCTCCTCGGACAGCGGCTCGAACACCACGGCCTTACGCGTGAACCGGCGCGACCTGAGGACATCGCGCAGCGGCTTGTAGCGGGGCTTATCCAGTTCTTCCAGCAGATCGACGGATGAAACCTTCATGGAGCCCTTCCCGGATGGTTGTTGCGACGCGGCGCGCCGGTCAGGGGGAGAGCGCGTCCAGGATCGCCCCGCACGCGGACGCGATCCCCGGAGCCTCGTCCAGGCCCAGCACCGAGCCGTCCGTGAGCTGGCGCTCGCATAACCCCGCAAGCGGGGGAATCACGGCTGCCAGCTTGGGCAGGCCCGGCAGATCGGGCAGTTCCGGACGCGCTGACGCACAGCGATTCAGGGCCAGGACCCGGCGCGAAAGCCCCAGGCCTTCGGCCAGCCTGCCCACTTCGGCGGCGGTGCGCAGCGAGCGCAGGCTTGGCTCCGAGACAACCACCAGCCCGTCCACGTGCTCAACGGTGCCGCGTCCCAGGTGCTCCACGCCAGCCTCCAGGTCCACCAGAACGGCCTCCCGGCAGCCTAGAACCATATGCGAGAGCACGGCCTTGAGCAAGGCGTTGGCCGCGCAGGCGCACCCTCCTCCCGCCGCGTCCACCGCGCCCATCACCAGCAGGCGGCGCTCGCCGTACCCCGGCGGGCGCGGCAGACGCACGCTGAGTTCCCCCGGCAGGTCGTCCACCAGGGGAGTCAGCGACATGAGCCCGGACCCGATGCGGCTGCGCACAAGATCTTCGCGCGTGGCCAGCGGCTGGGGGATGTCCCCGGGAGCGAGCCCGCAGGCCGCTCCCAGGGACAACGACGTGTCCGCGTCCACCAGCCAGACGTCATAGCCCCGGCTGGCCAGATGGTCGCCAAGCCACGCGGTGAGCGAGGTCTTGCCGACCCCGCCCTTGCCCGCCACGGCCAGCTTCAGGCCTGCATGCGGCGTCACGCGGACAGCCCCAGGCCGATGCGCTTGGCCACGATGTGAGCGTCCAGGAGTTCGGCGGCCTTGAAGGGATCAGGCTCTACCAGGAAACAGGCTCCGAACAGGTCGGTCATCCCCTTGGTGGCCAGTTCCGTGACGGTCTTGCTGCCCAGGATGTTGGGCGGCAGGCCCAGGTGGGTCTGGATGCCGCTGGCCACGGCATACAGGCCGATGGCGGCTGCCTTTTCCGCGTACCACTCCGGGGCGCTGGCCACCACGGGCAGTTGGCAGATGTCCACGCCCAGGGCGTTTGCCACCAGCGCCGCCAGTTGCAGAATGCGCGAGTTGTCCACGCAGCTGCCCACGTGCAGCACCGGCGGGATTCCGAGCGCACGGCAGACCGTGGAGAGGCCCGGCCCGGCCATGTCCGCCGCGTCCGGCATCAGAAGTCCCGCCTTGCCCATGGCCACGGTGGCGCAGCCGGTGACCACCACCAGCACGTCACGTTTGATGAGCTCCCTGGCCAGGTTCACGTGCACGTGGTCGTGCTTGAGCTTGGGGTTGTTGCAGCCAACGATGCCCGCCAGCCCGCGCACCGCACCAGACTTCACGGCGTCCAGCAGCGGGTCCAGGCTGCCGCCCAGGGCATCGAGTATGGCCTCGTTGGAGAAGCCGGTCATGATCTCCACGGGCGCAACCGGAATGTGCACGCGGGTCTGGTCGCGCCGGGTGAAGGCGTCCACGGCCAGGGCCACCACGTCCATGGCCTGCTTTTTGGCCGTGGCCGGATGGAAGGGAACGTGCAGGCCGCCAGGGAATTTGGCCTTGTCCGAGGTGCTCACGAACTGCGTATGGTAGCAGGCGGCCACGGTGGTGAGGCTCGGCATGATGCACTGATAGTCCGCCACCACCATTTCCACGGCCCCGGTCACCAGAGACAATTCGGTCATGAGGTGGTTTCCGGCCATGGGCACTCCCTGGCGCATGAGCAGTTCGTTGCCCGTGCAGCATAGTCCGGCCACGTTGATTCCGGTCGCTCCGGCCTCGCGTGCCTTTGCCAGCATCTCCGGGGAGCGCGCCGCCGCCAGGATCATCTCGGACACCACCGGGCTGTGGCCGTGCACCAGGATGTTCACCTGATCGGCCTTGAGCACGCCCAGGTTGGCGCTGGAGCGCACGGGTTTGGGCGTACCGAACAGGATGTCCGAGAGCTCGGTGCCGATCATGGAGCCGCCCCATCCGTCGGCCAGGGCGGTGCGGGCCGCGTGCAGGCAGATGGAGGCTGGGTCGCAGTCCACGCCCATGTGGGTACGGTGGAGCATCTCCACGGGTTCGCGGTCCACGCCGCGCGGGGTCACGCCCAGAGCGTGCCACAGGTCCAGCCGGGCCTTGGGGGCGCGCACGCAGAAGGACAGGGCTTCGCGCCGGAAGCCGTAGTCGCTGTACAGGCGGTCGGCCAGCTTTGCCGCCACGGCGGGAGCGTCGAGGCCGTCCGTTTCCAGACCCAACTCGCCGCAGATGCGCCTGAGTTTGGCTTCGTCACGCACCTGATAGTCCGGGGCCGTGCCCGCGCCCACTTCGGCCAGCACTTCCAGAAGGTCGCGCCCGTGGTCGGAGTGCGAGGCCGCGCCAGCCGCGATGAAGCGCCCGAAGTTGCGGGCCACGGTGAGATCCGCGTCCGCGCCGCACACGCCGTCCTTTTTCTTTGCGCCTTCGGCCACGATGCGACATGGCCCCATGACGCACTTCTGGCAGGTCAGACCCTGTTCGCAGAAGGTGCAGTGGTTCTTCTGTTTCTCCAGCCTGTCCCAGGCGGTCTCCACGCCGTCGGCGGCGGCCTTTTCCAGCATGATCCTGGCGTCGTCCCATTCTGACAGCTGAGCGATCTCGCGTTTGGCTTCCCTGGCCATGCGTCCCCCCGATTTCGTAGGTTGCGCCCAAAGGGCGATGACGATCCCCTCCTAACCGGGCGGGATGATCGTGTCTGTCGGCATGCCGACAGCAAAGGGAGGGTATTTTCGGCAGGCTTGTCCGCACGAGAGGCCCACCTTGTTTTTCCTGGATTAAAAGATAATGATTCCACCGCTTGAATCGCTCGGAGACACATACAGATGAAAGACGTACCCATCATTCTTGTGGTCGATGACGAAAGCGTGAACCTCACTATCCTTTCCTGGATACTGGACGAAGCCGGATTCGACGTCCTGACCGCGTCCAGCGGCCCCGAAGCCCGCGAGCTTGCGGCCAAGCGTCAGCCAACTCTTATCCTGCTGGACATCCTCATGCCCGGCGAGGACGGCTACAGCGTGTGCCGCAGCCTGAAGCAGGCCGCCGCCACGCAAAACACCCCGGTCATTTTCATTTCCGGGTTGTCCGGAGAGGCTGACAAAGCCCGCGCCATGACGCTCGGTGCGGCGGACTTCATCATGAAGCCCTTTTCCCGCCAGGAAATTCTGGAGCGGGTCCGCCTGCACGTCCCCTCCTCCATGGCGATGCCCCATACACCATAGAACCGTGAGACTATCCCTGTGGACGGGCTCACGTCTCTCAGGGACGCCGCAGCAACTCCGGCACGTCCGGCGAGTCGGAGCCCGGCGGGGCTCCCGCCGTTTATTGCCCGCGATGTTGTCCTTTTGAGGACCTGGGTGTAAACGGTCACAGGCTGATTTTTCCTTTTCGCGTGCAACCGGCGACGGCCTGAGTTCTGACGGGACTCACCCTGCGCATCCAGAGGGGAATCCATGGAATCCGACGAAGACACCCCGACTGGTTTCATCGAAGATGCCCTGTGCCTTGAAATGGAAGGAGAGCTGGACCACAGCGCTCTGGGCGAGTTCAAACCCACTCTGCTGGCCGTGCTGGAGGCCGACCGGAGCGCGACCCTGGACGTAAGCCGCGCTTGGGGCGCTGGAGCGGCCTTTGCCCAGTTCGTGTGCGCGGCGCACCGTTCCTTCGCCGCCCAGGGCAGGAGCCTTCGGGTCTCGGGACTCGGCTCGGATGCTGCCGAGAGCCTGGAAGCCATCGGCTTTGACGGCGAAACCGCCCGGCAATTCGGCTTCGACACCTTTCCCGCACCGCCGGGAGCACCCCGCCCATGACCGCCCCCTTCCACAACGCCGACCTCTTTCAGGACGAACTGCGCGAACTGCTGGCCGAACTGGACGCGGCCCTCTTGGATATGGACGCAGATACTGGCGCAGCCCTTAGCACCGGCCTGGGTGCCGAGTCCCTGAACCGAATTTTCCGCGCGCTGCATACCATAAAGGGCGCGTGCGACATGGCGGGCTTCCATGACACCATGGCCCTGCTGCACGAGGTGGAGTCCCTGTGGGACCGGGCGCGCACGGGCAGCGCGCCCGTGGCCGGGCCGCTCGTGAACGTGACCTTCGCCGTGAAGGACTGGCTGGAGCCGCTGGCGGCCACGGCCCAGGAACCCAGGCCCGACGTGGCGCTGCTGGCGGCCATGTGCGCCCTGGCTGACCGTGACGAACCGATCAGACAGGACGAACAGGCAACGGACGCCCGCCCCCAGGCCGAGGCAGGGCCAGACATCCCGGAAGACGAGCAGCCCTGCGGCCCCATGAAGACCCTGCGGATTCATTTCGCCCCCTCTGACCCAGGCCATCTGGCCAAGCTGGACCCTGCCGGGCTGCTGGCCGGGCTTCGCCAGCTGGGGCAGGCCAGCATCACCCTGGACGTAAGCGGCGTCCCCGCCCTGGAGGACCTGGACCCATCCGACTGTCATCTGCGCTGGGAAATAATCCTGGAAACTCGCCAAGGGCTAGACGCGGTGCGGGATGTGTTCCTGTTCCTGGATACCCCAGGCGACGCCGTGGTGGAGGAGCTTGGCGCGCTCTCGGAACGGGCCGCTGCTGGGACTGATGGGCAGGCTTCAGCTGACGCCTCTGCCGGGCACAAACGTGCCGCAAGCGAAACCGGCGTCAAGGCTGTCTGGGAGACTCCTGAATCAGCTCACGCCGGATCTCTGTCCGAAGCACCAGCCTCGGAATCACCGCAGGAGGCCCAGGTGACTCCCGAACCGGGCCGGGTCGAATCCGGCCCCCTGCCCTCGCCGGGGACGCCCCAGCCCGGACAGGCCACACAGGCCGTCCCCGCCTCGAAACCCACCGCACCTGCTTCCCCAGAGGCCGCGCCCCGCCAGACCAGGCCCAAAGCCACGGAACCGGCTCAGAGCCTGCGGGTGGAAGCCGCCAAGCTGGATAATCTGGTGAATCTTGTGGGTGAGCTGGTGATCGCCCAGGCCCGCCTGACGCAGATCGCCTCGGAGCTTGCCCACGGTGAACTCACCGAGGTGTCCGAAGAAGTCGAGCGGCTGGCCGGAGAGTTGCGCGACAACACCCTGAGCATCCGCATGCTGCCCATCGGCACCACCTTCAGCCGTTTCAGGAGGCTGGTGCGCGATCTCTCCTCCGAGCTCGGCAAGCAGATCGAGCTTATGGCCGAGGGCGGCGAAACCGAACTGGATAAAACCGTCATCGAGCAACTGGGCGACCCCCTGGTACACCTACTGCGAAACTCCATCGACCATGGGATCGAAACGCCCGGTGAGCGCGCCGCCGTCGGCAAGCCCCCGCACGGCGCAATCCGCCTGAGCGCCAAACAGGCCGGAGGCTCGGTCCTCATCCGCATCGAGGACGACGGGCGCGGCCTGAATGCGGAGCGCATCCGGGCCAAAGCCGTGCTGCGAGGGCTCATCGCCCCGGAATGCCGCCTGACCGACCAGGAGGCCTACCAGCTGATCTTCTCCCCCGGCTTTTCCACGGCTGAGAAGGTCACCAGCGTATCGGGACGGGGCGTGGGCATGGACGTGGTCAAGCGGGCCATCGACACCCTGCGCGGCGTAATCGAGATCGACAGCCTGCCGGGACGGGGAACGGCCATCACCATATCCCTGCCGCTCACCCTTGCAATCATCGACGGCCTGCTGGTGCGCTCCTCCAGAGAATTCTACATTATTCCCCTGTCCATGGTGGAGGAATGCGTGGAGCTCTCCGCAAAGGGAAACCTTTCCGGCCACGGGGGGTGCAGAAACCGCACCCTGAACGTCCGGGGCGAGATAATCCCCTTCATCCGGCTGCGCGAGACCTTCCATATCGGCGGTGAGCCCCCCCGCCTGGAACAGGTGGTCATCACCTGCCACGACGGAGGACGCACCGGGCTGGCGGTGGACGAAGTGATCGGCCAGCAGCAGACCGTCATCAAGGGCCTGGGACGGCTCATCGGACGGGTGGAAGGTTTTTCCGGGGCCACCATCAATGGAGACGGCTCCATGGCCCTCATCCTGGACGTTGCGCAGCTGGTGGGCAGCGTGCAACGCCAATGCGACCAAACATGCACCCTGTGAGTCCCACCATGGAACACGTTTTCGAGAGCCTCTTTCACAACGCGCCGGTTCCCATGCTGGTCATCGACGCGGCGGATCTTCGCGTCGCCTGGATCAATGACCAGGCGCGGACGATGCTGGCCCTCAGCCAGGGGGAGCTCTTCACGCAGTGCATCTGCCCGGCGCAAGAGCACCGGTGCGCGCTGCTCACGCGGCGCTTCGTCGCGCCCAGGGAGCGGTTCAATTCGTTCTTCAACACAGCCCAGGGAATCCGGCTGGCCGAGGTCCGGGCCAGCGCCCTCATGTTCGAAGGACGCCGCCACGTCCATCTGTGCCTGTCAGACATCACCGGGTCGCGCGTGATCCTTCGACGTCTGAAAGACTCGCTCCACGAGTCCCAGGGGCTGCTGGCGGCAGCTGCCCTCATCCTTATCAGCCTGGATTCCGAAGGTAAGGTCACCAACTGGAACTCCCAGGCGGAAGCGGCCTTCAACATAAGCCGCAGGAATGCCCTGGGCGCGCCCCTGTCCTGCCTGCCCCTGGGCTGGGACGGCCAGGCGCTGGATAAGGCCATCGACGCAAGCCGCGAGGAAGGAAACGTCAGCCGCCTGAACGATTTCCGCTACGCCCGCCCGGACGGCAAGGTGGGCTTTCTCAAGATTCTTTGCCGCGCCATGCCGCGCCATACGGCCAGCCCCCCCCCGTGCTTGTCATCATGGAGGACGTCACCCAGCACAAGATCCTGGAAGGCCAGCTGCTCCAGGCCCAGAAGCTCGAATCCATCGGGCAGTTGGCCTCGGGCATCGCCCACGAGATCAACACCCCCATCCAGTACGTCAGCGGCAACCTGAGCTTCCTGAAGGACGCTTTTGCCCACATCCGCGACGTGCTCACACGCTACAACGAGGCCGCGAGGCTGCTCTCCCAGACCGTCGCCCCGGAGCTCTGCCAGGAGCTTCTGCCAAGCCCCGGGGAGTTGGAGGAGCTTACGGCCCTGCTGGCGGAAGTGCCCGGCTCCATCGACGACTCCCTGGACGGCGTGGACCGCGTGGCCAACATCGTGGGGGCCATGAAGCGTTTCTCCCACCCCGACCTCACGGCCAAGCATCTGGTGGACGTGAACAAGGCCGTGGAGTCCATCCTGACCATCACCCGCAACGAGTGGAAATACAACGCCGACCTCAAGCTGGACCTGGCCCCGTCCAAACCCATGATCTTTTGCGTTCCCGGCGATTTCAACCAGGCGGTGCTGAACGTGGTGGTCAACGCCGCACACGCCATGAGCGAGAAATACCGGGGCCAGAACCAGCGCGGCGTGCTGTCCGTGCGCACGGCCACCGAGGGCCACAACGTGGCCGTGTCCGTCTCGGACACCGGCGGCGGCATCCCGGAGGACATCCGCACCCGCATCTTCGACCCCTTCTTCACCACCAAGGAAGTCGGCAAAGGAACAGGGCAAGGCCTGGCCATAGTCCACTCTGTGCTTGCCCGGCACAACGGCACGGTCGAATTCGAATCCGTTCCTGGACAGGGGACCACCTTCACCCTCTGGTTCCCGACCGGGGAGGAAATCGTACAATGAAAAAGAGCATCCTGTTCGTGGACGACGATCGCCAATTGCTGACGGCCCTCAAGCGCATGCTCTGGAACAGGCGCGATTCCTGGGACATGAGCTTCGTGGATTCCGGCGACGCCGCGCTGAAACTTCTGGCCGAACAGCACCATGACGTCATCGTGGCCGACATGCGCATGCCCGGCATGGACGGGCGGCTTCTGCTGCGCACGGTGCGCAAGCGCTACCCCTGGATGATGCGCCTGGTGCTCTCGGGCGACTCGGATCTGCTCCACATCATGCGTACCGTCCCGGAATCGCATCAGTTTTTCACCAAGCCCGTGTCCGCGCAGCAGCTCGCCCAGGTGATCGAACGGGGCTGCCGCCTGCGCGACATGATCCTCTCCGACGAAATGCGGCGCGTCATTGGCCGGATCGACGCCCTGCCTGCCCTGCCCGACGTCTATACCCGGCTCACCCGGATGCTGGAGGACGAAAACGCGCCGGTGGAGGCGGTCACCGCCGTCATCGCCAAGGACGTGGCCCTGTCTGCGGACATCCTCAAGCTGGTGAACTCCTCGTTTTTCGGTCCGCGCATCCGCGTGCGCGGCCTGGACCAGGCAGTCACCCTGCTGGGCCTCGAGACCATCAAGGGGCTCGTCCTTGGCGTGCAACTGTTCTCGGTGTTCGACACCAAAAGAATCCCAGACTTTTCCTTCCCCAAACTTTGGGAGCACAGCCTGATCACAGGCAAGATGGCCCGGCGCATCGCCCAAATTGAGGGTTTGAGCCCCGAGGCCCAGGACGACTGCTACATCGCCGGGATGCTCCACGACCTGGGGAAATTCGTTCTGGCCGACAAACTCCCCGACGAGTACCGCGCCCTGGTTACGCGCTCAAGGCGGGAAAACCTCGCCATTGTCGATGCGGAATGCAGCCAGCTCGGCGTGGGGCACGCCCAGGTCGGGGCGTATCTCCTGGGTCTGTGGGGCATATCCGACGCCGTCCTTGAGGCTGTGGCCTTCCACCACGCGCCCTCGGCTCTGGGCCTGACCGCCATGTCCACGGTCAGCGCAGTTCACGCCGCCAACGTGTTTGAACACCAATTCGTGGTCATCAACCCCTCCTACGCCCCCCACGAGATGGACCAGGCCCATCTGGAACAGGCAGGGCTGACAGGCAGGCTCGAAATCTGGAAGAAGGTATGCCTTGAGGCTTTGGAAAGCGGAGACGGCGTATGAAAATACTCTTCGTTGACGACGACACCAGGATTCTGGAGATGCTCAGGCGCAACCTGAGCCACCGCTTCAACGTGGAGGTCCAAAGCGATCCCGTCCAGGCATTGGCCCAGCTTCGCCAGGAGCACTTTGCGGTGGTGGTGGCGGACCTGCGCATGCCCGGCATGGACGGGTTCGCGTTCCTGGCCAAGGTGGAAGAGGCCAGTCCCTTGACCGTGAAGATCATGCTCACGGGGCATGCCGACATGGAGTCGGCCATTGCCGGGGTCAACGAGGGGCATCTTTTCCGCTTCCTGACCAAGCCCTGCTCTCAGGAAACACTGGTCAGGAGCCTGGACGCCGCCCTGGAACAATACCGGCTGGTCACTGCGGAAAAAGAACTGCTGCGCGGCACCTTGCAAGGCTGCATCAAGGTGCTCACGGAGATTCTCGGGCAGGTGAACCCGGAAGCCTTCGGTCGCTCGGAGCGCATCAAGCGCCACGTGAAGAATATGGTCGTGCGGCTGAAGGTGAAGGACCCCTGGAAATTCGAGCTGGCGGCCATGCTCTCCCAGATCGGCTGCATCTTCATCCCCGAGGACATCGTCAGAAAGAACCGCTGCGCTGGCGGGCTGACCCCGGAGGAAACGCAGATCTACAGCATGCACCCCACGGTGGGGGCGCAACTGCTCTCCAGCATCCCCCGCCTGGAGGACGTGCGCGAGATGATCATGCACCAGGAGAACTCCCTGGCCGACAACCCCGACCAGACGCGTGGGGCGCGCATCCTGAAAATATGCCTCGCCTTCGACAACCTGGAGGGATGCCTGGGCAACAAGCTGGACGCCATAGGCCAGATGAAGCAGGCAGGAGGCGTCTACGACATCCACATGCTGGATGTTTTTGAGCGCTATATCCTGGCAGACACGGGAGTGCGGCCCAGGGACATCAGGTTGGTGGAACTGAAGGAAGGCATGATCCTGGGCGAGGACCTCATGAGCGAGGCCGGTGCCATGCTCCTGGCCAAGGGGCTTGAGGTCAACAGCTACAGCCTGATGCGCCTGCATAACTTGGCCAAGGCCCAGAAGGTGGTGCAGCCCTTCCGGGTGCTGGTGCCGCTGGAGGAATAACGCGATTTGCGCGCGGAAATAAAAAAGGCGGACGCCCAGATGGACGTCCGCCTTGATTTGTTGTGACAGTACGCGCGGTCTAAAGCGCCGCGTCCAGCACCATGTTGTCGCGGTGCACGGCCTCGGGGTATGGGGCCTGGCCCAGCACCTGCTCGATCTTGGCAGATTTGAGGCCCATGATCTTCTTCATCTCGGCGCAGTCGTAGTTGGCGAGGCCAACGCCCACGGTCTGGCCCTGGAAGTCCAGAATCCGCACGATCGCGCCCTTCTCGAATTCTCCCTCAACGCGCACGATACCCGCAGGCAGCAGACTTTTGCCGCCCTGGCGAAGCGCCTGGGCCGCGCCGGTATCGATCCACAGTTCGCCCTTGGGCTCCGAGGTGTAGGCCAGCCAGAACTTGCGCCGCGAGATAGCGCGGGCGTCTGCAGGAACCCAGGTGCCCAGGTCCTCGCCGGCGAACACGCGGCTCATGCGGTCGGGTTCGCGTCCGGACACGATGAGCGTGGGCACGCCCAGCTGGGCCGCGCGCCGGGCTGCCAGCAGCTTGGAGTGCATGCCGCCGGTGCCGCTCACGGTCTTGCCCCGGCACATGGTCTCCAGGTCCAGGGTACCGATGCCTTCCAGGCAAGGGTGGCAGGACGCGCCGGGGTTCTCTTCGGGATTTTCGGTATACACGCCCTTGGCAGATGTCAGGTTCACGAACAGGTCCGCGCCCACCACACCCACCAGCAGCGAGGAGAGGCAGTCGTTGTCGCCATAGACCAACTCCTGCACGGCCACGGTGTCGTTCTCGTTGACCACGGGCAGGCAATGCCAGCTGAGCAGCGTGCGCAGGGTGTTGCGCACGTTCAGGTAGCGCTCGCGCCCTTCCAGGTCGTCGCGGGTGAGCAGCAGCTGCGCGGTGACGATGCCGTAATCACCGAAGGCCTGGTCGTAGGCGTGCATCAGGCGGCTCTGCCCGATGGCCGAGGCCGCCTGCCGGTCGGGCAGGCCGTCCAGGTCGTTCTGGCGGATCACGGCGCGCCCGGCGGCCACGGCCCCGCTGGTCACCAGCAGGACTTCCCGGCCCTGCTTGACGAGCGCTGCGATGTCCTTGGCGAGGCTTTTCACCACGTTCAGATCCAGGCCGCTGCCGGTGGTCAACACCGCGCTGCCAACCTTGACGACTATACGCTTGGCCTTATCCAGGACCTCTGTCTTCTTGATTTTCCAGTCTTCCATGGCAGTCCGTTTAAGAAAGTCGATTCTTGCAGCCTGTTCAAAAAGCTCGCTGGCAAGGTGCAGGAAAGAAACAAGACCGATGCGTATTCGCCGTACGTGAGGGTTTGGGTCTTTCCGTGCAACACAGCCAACTGGTTTTACTTCAACAGACTGCTGTGGGGTGTTTTCAGGAGCCCAGGTCCACCAGCGCCCCGAGGTCCACTTCCGGGGGACGGCGCAGCATCGTCGACTGCCGAAAGCCCAGATCCACCTGACGCGCGGCGAAACCGCGCATGGAACTGCCCTGGGCCAGCGCCACATCCTGGGCCACCAGACTGCGGACCTTCAGTACGATGGGCATCCCGGAATTGTCGTCAGGGATGCCTGTGGAACCCCAGCCATCCTGCATTTTTTTCCTCGTTGCGGGTCAGGTCTGATTATTGCTGACACCGCTTGCCATTCTAGCCTTTTTCGCGGCATTTGACTACCAGGACTTCGCCTGACGAGAACTCAAGCCGCACGGGAGACGCATCATGTCCGGCCAGCAGCAAAGCGCCAGGGAACCCGGCTATTTCGCCGTGTCGCCGCTGATGCTCTTCCCCAAAGCCTTCGGGCGATTCAAGGTGTTCATCCGCCAGGCAGGGCGGTTGATGCTCTACGCGTCCGAGAACGAGGTTTACACCCGTGAGCACCTCTCCAGGCTGCATGAGAACGGCGTCAGCGAAGTTTTCGTGCAAACCGGCGACCGCGAGCGCTTCGACCGCTACCTGGAGAACAACCTCGCCCAATATCTGCTGAACGAACGCGTGCCGCTTGAGGCACGTGCCAGAATTTTCCATATCGCCGCCCGGAGCATGGTGCGCGAGCTCTACGGCAAGAAACTCCCGGCCAAACTCCTCAAGCGGGCGCAATTCGCGCGTATCGCCGCTTTCGTGGAAAAGACCCTGGCATTTCTCGCGCGCGGCGAATCGCTCAAGCAGCTGGCCACGCTCATGGCCCACGATTTCAAGACCTACGACCACAGCCTCCAGGTGTTCGTCTTCGCCACCGCCCTCATGAACACCTACGACCTGCCCGAAGACGAGATGGTGCAGATCGGCGTGGGAGCCGTGCTGCACGACCTGGGCAAACTCGGCATCGACCCTGCTATCCTGGACAAGCCAGGACCGCTCACTGCCGAGGAAACTCTGATCGTGCGCACCCACCCGGCCAAGGGCGTGGCGCTCTGCTCGGGGCTCAACCTCTCGCTGACGGCCATGCAGTGCATTCTGTTCCATCACGAGCGCGCCGACGGTTCCGGCTACCCCGGCAGCGTGGGAAACGGCGAAATACCGCTGGCGGCCATGGCGGTCGGGCTGGTAGACGTCTTCGCGGCCCTGACCACGGCCAGGCCCTATGCGTCGGCGGTGTCGCCCTTCGAGGCCCTGCGCGTCATGCGCGACATGAAAGGAGCCTTCGACACCGAATTGTTCAAACGGTTCGTGATGGTGCTCTCAGGAGCGGAGATAGTCTGATGTTTTTCCAGTCTTTCGGGCCACGGCCCAAATCGCCGGAGTGCCCCGCCTGCGGCGGACGCGTCGCCCCGGCGCGCCTCTGAACGCAGGCAGGCTTGCGGTGCAGGTCCTGCGGCCGCTTTTTTCCCCTGATTGAGTTCAAAGACATGCTCGACGACGACTGGGAGGCGTTCTACGCCAGCATCCCCATGGATCGTCTGTAAGATTAATAATGCCTCCGGAGGGCAAAGGGCTTCGCCCTCTGCGCACCCTTTCCGCTTCGCGTTTTTACCTGTCACACATGACAAGCCACGACGCGAAGCTACTTAAAAGTTTTTGAAGGAGAGTCCAGAGAGGAAACTTTTTTCCAAAAAGTTTCCTCTCTGGCCGCCGTAGGCATCCCCCCTCAGCCCCGAACACCCGGCGGCGGGTCGTCGTCGGGCGGGATAAACTGTTCCCTTTTCCCAGGCGCGTAGCTCCGCGCCTCGGGTAACGCCCTGATGATGGCCTGGATGCGCGCCTCTCCTACCGGATGCGTGGAGAGAAACGCCGGGAGTTTCGCTCCGCCCGCACGGCTCATGTTCTGCCAGAAGCTGACGGCGGCCTCGGGGTCGTACCCGGCCTTGGCCATGAGGATGAGCCCGATGCGGTCGGCCTCCAGTTCCTGGGAGCGGCTGTGCGGCAACGCATACCCTACCTGCGCCCCGATGCCGTACACGCGGGCGAAGGCCTGCCCCATCACCGGCGACTGCGTGTCCAGCACCGTGGCCACGGCCACGCCGGGCAGGGCCACGGCCATCTGCTGGCTCATGCGTTCGGCCCCGTGCCGGGCCAGGGCGTGAGCCACCTCGTGCCCAATCACGGCGGCGAGTTGGTCGTCGTTGCGGGCGTATTTGAAAAACCCTGAATAGACGAAGATGATGCCGCCGGGCAGACAGAAGGCGTTGGGCTCGGCCTTGTCGATGACGTGGAACTCCCAGCGCGCTCCAGGCATATTGGCCACAGAGGCGATGTTTCGCCCTACCCGGTTGACGGCTGCGTTCATAACAGGATCGCGGGAGATTTTTTCCGTCTGCATAACTTGGCGCGCGGCCTGCTGGCCGAGCGAGAGTTCTTCCTTCTGGCCCAGGAAGTTCAACTGGCTGCGACCGGTGTAGGGCACGGTGGAGCACGCGGCGGCCAGGGCCACAGCGGCGGCCATGAAGATGACAGGCAGGTTTCGGCGTTTCATGCAGAACCTCACGTGGCGGAACCTCTCGAGCGATGACTCGTGCGCATGAAAAGTGAATGGTGTTGCAACCCACACGATAAGCGATGGGAGTTCCGGGTCAAGAGGCCAGGGGACGTCCGCAGGGCAGTTTCTTTTCAGCCGGGAGTTGCGGAACAAAAGAGTCCGCCACGGACCTCTTCAGCACATATTTCATACCGCGCCAACGACACTTCCCTTCACCCCTTCTATTTTCACATCAGGCCAATCCCAAACTTGTCATGGCCAACTTGATTTTTAAACAGAAGCACGCGCGATGGCGACGGCCAGAGTTCCCTTTACTTTTGGATGTTCGGTTTCGGACCCGAGCCTTTGCGAGAATGGGCATCCTGTACGCACCCGTTTACCGAGAACAGCCCCGCTTGACGGAATGAACCTTTGCAGCCATATTCCAAAAAACATCAAGGCGGTCCTTACAATGAAGCGTGCCATCCCCCAGTCGCCGGTCAAGGGTTTCACCGCAGAGTCGGTCCTGTCGCGGATCATGAGCGCCACGGGCATCCGCTCCCAGTCCGAGCTGGCCAGGGTCCTGGGGATAGGCCGCCAGGCCGTCACGGACGCCAAGAAACGCTCCCACATTCCGGCGGACTGGTACCTGTACCTGTGCCGCAAGTACGGCCTGAACCCCCAGTGGCTGGAATCTGGCATGGGGCCAATGTACATCGCCGGGCAGGACGCCACGCAGTCCTCGCGCGACCACTCGGTACCCGGCTCGCACCCGGACGAATTTTCGTACGTCCCCAAGGTTCGCGCCCGCCTGTCCGCCGGGGGCGGCAGCCTGGTGGTGGACGAGGCCATCGACTCCTACTACGCTTTCCGCCACGCTTGGCTGCGCCGCAAGGGCCAGATCAGCCAGATGCGCCTGATGCGCGTCTCGGGCGACTCCATGGAGCCCACCCTTCGCGACGAGGACGTGGTGCTGATTGACCTCTCCCAGACCGAAATCTACACGGGCAAAATCTACGCCGTGGGCATCGATGAGGAAATCGTGGTCAAGCGCCTTGACAAGAAGCCCGGCCAGCTGGTGCTGGTGAGCGACAACCGCCAGTTCTACCCCGCGCTTGAGGTCACCATGGACGAGGGCGCAAGCGTTCGCGTGCTGGGCAGGGTGATCTGGATGGCCCGCGAGGTTTTCTAGCCCTTCATCACGGCTACGTGCACATTTCATCGGGCCGGGTTCAGACGCATAGTCTGGTCCCGGCCCTATTTATTTGACTTTTCCAAGCACGTGTCCCAGAAGCGCTACTGCGCGCCTCCCATCGTAACACCCTGTCCATTTGCCCTGGGCGCGTGAAACGCGTAATGGGGACCACATGGACCGCTCCAGGCCCGTATACGCTTGGGCCATGTACGATTTCGCCAACTCCGCCTACGTCACCACGGTGGCCACGGCCCTGTTGCCCGCCTATTTCGCGGCTGTGGTCGCGCCGGACGGCCTGCGCCTGGGGCAGACCTCCATCCCGGCGGTGAGCCTCTGGGGCTACGCCGTCAGCCTCGCCGCCGCGCTGGTCTTCGTCATGGCCCCGGTGCTGGGTTCGGTGGCGGACCGGGGCGGGCTGCGCAGGCGCTTCCTCATACTCTCCTGCGTGACGGGCAGCGTCGCCGCCATGCTCACGGGTGTGTGCGGCCCCGGCGACATACTGCTCACGCTTGGGCTTTTCATCTGCGCCCACACCGCCTTCAACGCAGGCAACACCTTCTACGACGCCTTCCTGCCGGACATCGCCCCGCCGGAGCAGCGCGACCGCGTCTCCAGCCTGGGCTACGCCTTCGGCTACGCGGGCGGAGGATTGCAGCTGGCTCTGGCCCTCCTGCTGGTGGAGGGACATGCGTTTTTCGGCCTGGACAAGGGCCAGGCCGTGCGTCTGGGCATGGCCCTGGCCGGGGCATGGTGGCTGGGGTTCGCGCTCATCACCTTCCGGAGCCTGCCGGAACCGGCGGGTACGGACCTCTCGCGCCCGTCATGGCCCCGCATGGCCGCCGACGGATTCCGGGGAGCCTGGGTGGCGCTTCGCATGGTCATGGCGCGGCCCAACCTGTTCCGGTTTCTGGTTGCCTATCTGTTTTACAACGACGGCGTGCAGACGGTCATCAGTATGGCCACCATCTACGGCCAGCAGGAGATAGGCCTGTCCGAGGGCGTGCTGGTGCTGACGCTGCTGGGCATCCAGGCCGTGGCCCTGGTCGGCGCGTTCCTGTTCGCCCGACTGGCTGGACGCTTCGGCACGAAACCGGCGCTCATGGCCTCACTTGTGGGCTGGATAGGCATCGCGGTGTACGGGTTTTCCATCACGACTGCGCAGGAATATTTCGCACTGGGCGTAGGCGTAGGGCTGGTGCTGGGGGGATCGCAGGCTTTGTCGAGGTCGCTGTTCAGCCAGCTGGTTCCGCCCGGCGCGCCAACGGTTTTTTTCGGATTCTTTTCGGTACTCACCAAACTTTCCGCCGTGCTCGGCCCGCTGGTGTTCGCGGTGGTGCGCCAAACCACCGGCTCGGCCCGGCCCGCCATTCTGGCGCTGGTGCTTTTCTTTATTGTAGGGCTCGCGCTTTTGATGCGCGTACGAACCGGAGAAGCCCATGCGTAGAGTAATTGCGGCAATTATTTTGTGTCTGGTCGCGCTGGCGTCGCATCCTGCGCGGGCGGGCGTGACCGGGGCCAGAGTCGTGTCCATCGGCGAGATTGGCAAGACTGACCCTGTCGGGGTCGTTCAGCCGGGTATCGAGGGCAGGCCGGGCATCCGCTTCGGCATGGAACTGGTTCCCGAAGGGACCCCGCAGGGGGCTCCGATGGTGCTGGAGGCCCGCCTCAAGCGGCCAGACGACCCGGCAGACAGCCCGCCCATGCGCTGGCTGGTGGCCGCGCGCATCGGTATCCCAGTGTTGAGCGTGTGGGAGTTCGCCTACGACTGGGAAGTGGAACCGGGCCTGTGGACCATGACCGTCTCGTATGAAGACGCGGTGCTGGCCACGGCCAGCTTCATGGTGGTGCAGCCGGACCCGCAGTCTCAGCCCCAGACCCAGGCGTCGTCCAAGCCGGGAGAGCCCCGCCAGGACAAAAAAGCGTCCGATGCCCCTCCGGCAAAACCCCCGGCCGCCCCCCCCGCTCCGTCGCCCAAGCCCGGCGACGCCAAGGCGTCCACGGGCAAACAGTCCGAAGCGCAGAAGCCCGAGACGTCCAGATCGGATTCGCCAAAAACAGATTCGCCCAGGCAGGAGAACGCAAAACCGGACACGCAAAAACCCGCCGCGCCCCGTCAGGATGCCAGCCCTCCTGCGCCCCAGAAGGATCGCCCGGCCAAGCCGCTGGCTGAAGTCCAGGGCCAAGGCCAGATCCAAGGATCGAGTCCCGCCGTGAATCAGGGCCAGAGCAGCCCCAAGGATTTGGCCGGTGTTTCCGGCAAACGGGTGCAGGTCCTGGTGGCCGGGGTCTACTCGGAAGAGGCCCGCGCCCTGTGGGTGGCGGCGTTTCTCAAGAAACGCGGGGTGAAAGCCTGCGTGCGCGTGGAAGATCGGGGCGGAAAAAAACGCTGGAGTCTGGTGGCCGGATGGCGCGACACTCCGGAAGAGGCCCGGCGCGCCAAGGACGAGCTGACACCAACCGTGGGGGAAATCGTCATCGTCCCCATGAGTGCGGCGGACCTGGAGAAAGGCTTGCAGTGCCGTTAGGCCAGGATCAGCGCCCGGTGCGCCCCTGACGGAGCTTCTCGGCCACGGTCATCACGGCCAGCGAATACAGGTCGGAGTGGTTGTAGGCGTAGATCACGGTGCGCTGCTGATCATAGTTCATGCCCGGTTTCCAGCCGTGTCCCACCAGATAGTTGGCGATGCTGGGAATGGCGTCCTGCGGGCCGAACAGATCCACTTCCTTGTCGCCGTCGCCATCCACGCCGAAACGTAGCGCGTTGGTGGGCATGAACTGGCAGATGCCGATGGCCCCGTAGATGGAGCCGGGTATCAGCAACGGATTCTTGCCCGAGGCCCTGGCGTGCAGGATGAGGGCCTTCAGTTCCTGATAGGCCCACTCGGCGCGGTCCTTGGCGCTTACGTCGGCGTAGGCGGCGCGGTCCGCGTTCTGCCCCACGGTGGTCAGGTACGGACGGATGGCGGCCAAGGAGTCGCTGGCCGCCATGCTGGCCAGCACCTGGAAGGCCTGGTCCTTACCCAGGAACGTGCCGAGCTTGGTCTCCACCAGCAGAAGCGCCACGATAATATCCTGCGGGACGCCGTAGGCAGCCTCGGCTTTCTGGAGCGCGGCCTGATTGGCCCTGGCGTAGTCGCCCGCCCAGGCCAGCACCCACGGTTTCAGGTAGTGGCCGTAGTTGCTCTGCTGGAGGGTACGCTTGGTTGGGGCTGGCTGGGGATCGAAGCGTTTGCGCACGATGCGGTCCACTTTGTGGGCCATGATGGACGCATCGAAGGTGACTGAGGGGTCGCTGAAGTAGGTGTCGATGGCGTCGCGCGGGATGCCTTCCCGGACCAGACGCTCGGCCAGGGGCTGCCACACGGGGTCCATGACCCTTGCGGCGTCCGGCCCGATATTCTGGCCAGCCTGCGACGCTTTGCGAACGGCTGCCTCGGACGCTGCGCCCCGGCTGGAGTTGCGCTCCCCGTCCCAGACCAACGCCAGGCCAGCCGCCAGCACGGCTGCGATGATGATGTGTCGTGCTCTCATGCGCGGGCACTATGGCCCAGGCTTCCCGCCCTGTCCAGACGGGTTTTTCGGGCTGGATTTTCACGGGGTTGGAGGGCACGTCCCGCTCCATGTTTTCCTCAAGGCTCCCCCTTGCCGCAGGAGCGCCCCGGCACTATCATCGAAGGCGTATGCAGTACCACTGTTCCAATGGCCCAAGCCGCCGTGTCGTCCTGTGTCTCCTGGGACTCCTGGGCCTTCTGGCGCTTTCGGGCTGCGCCATCACCCAGCCGGTGGTGCCGGACAGCCCCCGCCCCAAGGCATCCGTCACCCAGGCCGCCCGTTCGCAGATCGGCGTTCCCTATCGTAGCGGCGGGGACAACCCCTCCAGCGGGTTCGACTGTTCCGGTCTGGTGCAGTGGTGCTACGCCACCCAGGGGTTCAAGCTGCCCAGGCGTACCGAGGATCAGCTGCGCGTGGGCATGCCTGTGGAAAAACAGGACCTGATCTCCGGCGACCTGGTGTTCTTCAACGTGAGCCGCAAGCGCTGGGGCCTGCACGTGGGTGTGTATTCAGGGGGGGGGCGCTTCATCCACAGCCCCACGCCCGGATCGCGAGTGCGCGAGGAGAGCCTGTACGAGCGCTACTGGGTGCGCAACTACATCGGCGCGAGGCGCATAATAAAGCCAGCCCCGCCGCAAAACCCCTGACCCCGACCGGCTGGCCGCCACCGGACAGCCAGCCGAAGACTCAGCCCGAAAGCGCTGTCCACGAACATTTCCCGCCACAATAAGAAAGGCCCGGACGAACCGGGCGTCCTCCCGATCCGTCCAGGCCCGCGCCTGTCTCGCGTTTCGTTCTCAATACGCGTTCATACGTTTTATGAACCTAAACCAAGAGAGCCATGTATTTTGTTTCTGAAATACTGTTCTTGTATTTCAGAACCGCAACACGTGGGGATTCCCCCTACACGAGCGCCTTGGCCGCTGCGAGGGCCGCGTCGTAGTTGGGCTCGTGGGTGGCCTCAGGGACGATCTCCATGTATTTTAGCGTGCCGTCCTTGCCTACCACGAACACCGAGCGCGCCAAGAGCCGCAGTTCCTTGATGAGCACGCCGTAATTGATGCCGAACGACGCATCGCGATGGTCGGACAGGGTGGTGATGCGATCGATGCCCGCAGCCGCGCACCAGCGCTTTTGGGCAAAGGGCAGGTCCATGCTGATGGTCAGGATGTGCACGTTCTCGCCCAGCTTGGAGGCCTCGGAGTTGAAGCGGCGCGTCTCCACGTCGCACACCGGGGTGTCCAGGGAGGGCACTGCCGCGATGATCAGCACCTTGCCCGCGTAGTCAGCCGGGGTTTTGGGATTCAGGTCGTTATCCAGGGCCACGAAATCCGGGGCCTTCTGGCCCACGGCGACGGCGTTGCCCAGAAGGGTCATGGCGTTTCCGAATACGGTGACGATTCCTTTTCTTTCGCTCATGGCGATCTCCTTTCTTGGAAGCTGGGGAATGCCTTAGCGCATTCGCGGCTATTCGTCATGCCCTTTCGACAAACTTCCTCCACCAGGAAAGTTTGACATTCAAAGCAAATCCCCTTATTCCCTTGAACAGCGAACTACTTGAATATCAAGATACAGGGGATTTCATGCATCACGACACCCACGCTGACGACCACCAACACGGCCCGGACTGCTGCGGGCATGACCACGGCCATTCCCACGAGCACGGCCACGCCCACGGCGAGCGCGGCGCGCGCCTGGTGTTCTGGCTGACCATCGTCACCATGGCCATCGAAATTCTTGCCGGATGGGCCTACGGTTCCATGGCGCTGTTGGCCGACGGCTGGCACATGGCAAGCCACGCCGGGGCCATGGCCGTGGCCTGGTTCGCCTATGTCTTCGCCCGCAGACACGCCGACAACCCGGATTTCGTATTCGGCTCCGGCAAGGTGAACGCCCTGGCCGGATTCGGCTCCTCCATCGGCCTAGGGCTGGTGGCCATCCTCATGGGCGTGGAATCCTGCCTGCGCCTCGTCTCCCCAGTCCCCATCGAATTCACCCAGGCCACGGTGGTCGCTGTGCTGGGTCTTCTGGTCAACGTGGCCAGCGCGTGGTTTCTGCGCGACGAGGACCACTCGCACTCCCACGACCACAACCTCAAGGCCGCCTACCTGCACGTCATCGCCGACGCACTGACCTCGGTGCTGGCCATTGTGGCACTCCTTGGCGGACGTTATTACGGCTACGTCTGGCTGGACCCGGTCATGGGCCTGGCCGGTGCGCTGGTGGTGGGCCGCTGGGCCTATGGCCTGCTCAAGGAAACCGGCAAGACGCTCCTGGACCACACCGTGGAGCGTTCCCTGCTGGCCGAGCTTCGCGGACGCGTGGAAGGCCAGGGCGTGTCTGTTCGCAGCATGAACGTATGGAGCGTGGGGCCGCGCCGCATGGCCATGCAGCTGGTTATCGAGGACGAGTCGCCTCGCCCGCCCGAACACTACAAATCCCTCCTGACCGGAATCGAAGGCCTGGAGCGCATCACTGTGGAAGTCCATCCCTGCCCCTGCCCCATGGAGTCCAACGCCTGACTGCCAAGCCGTAACCCTCCTAGAAGAGGACCAGCCCAAAATTGAGATTTCTTGCGAAGCAACCCTACGGAGGGGGCGATGCGGAAATCTCGATTTCCTAAAAGCCAGAGAGCAAGGATTCCCAAGAAGACCGAGGCGGTTCTTTCCGTCTCGGACCCTTCCAGAGAAAACGCTATAAACGCCACGACGCACTACAGGTGGAACAACGAGTTCGGAGGAAAGGTCAGGGCCGCGCCACTTCAAACCAGAAATCCAGGTCTATGATAAAGCCCTCGTCCTCTTTCTCGAAGACCCTTCGCCACCCTCATCCATCATCTGGCCAATGAGGCCCTTGAGTACCTGTGACTGATTGGCAAGCTCACCAACCGCGTGGGCAGACTGCCTCATCGCATCGGATGTCTCTGAAGAGATACGGTTGACGTCTTCAACACTGCGGTTAATCTCCTCGCTTGTAGCGGATTGCTGTTCTGATGCGGTCGCAATGGACCGAACCTGATCCGTCGTCAGATCGACAAGCGATACGATTTCGTGCAGGGCGTCACCGGATCTGTTGGCCAAGTCCGTAACAACGTCGATGCTTGAAACCGCGTCCTCGACATTGCCAATGTTCTTGCGTGTCCCTTCTTGAATCCCGCGAATCGCATCACCGACTTCCTTGGTCGCGCCCATTGTCTTCTCGGCCAGTTTTCGGACTTCATCCGCGACGACCGCGAAGCCCCGCCCGGCATCACCCGCGCGAGCTGCCTCGATAGCCGCATTCAGAGCCAGCAGATTCGTTTGATCGGCGATATCCGAGATGACGTTCATAATCTGACCGATCCCGTCGGCTTGCTTCCCGAGCAACGTCATGTCAGTTTTCAGTTCGAGCGCAGAGGACTGGACCTTGCCGATTCCAGAAACCACCTGGGTGACGACCTGCGCCCCCTCTTCGGCTTTATGCTTGGCCTTGTCGGCTGTCTGCGCCGCCTGGGATGCGCTTTTGGCAACCTCAAGAACCGTAGCGTTCATTTCTTCCATGGCTGTGGCGGTTTCGGCAACACGTTGAGACTGCTCTTCAGAGCCACGGCTTGATTGCTCGATCTGCGCGGAGAGTTGCTCTGAGGCCGATGAGACCACTTCGACGACGCCTTCGAGTTGTTGTGCCGCCTGGAGCATGCCTTCTGCCTTTGCCCGCTCGGCTTGCCCCCGCGCGGCTTCAGCGGCTGCCTTGGCTTTGGATGCTTCCTCGGTCTGCGCCGCTGCAACCCGAGTCTGCCCAGTGGCTTCAGCAACTTGTTCCTTGAGATTGCCGACCATCTTTCGCAAGGAATCTGCAAGATTGCCTATCTCATCCGTGCGAATGACATGAAGTGTTTCATCCAGTTCGCCACTGGCCACTTTGTCGGCAAAGGCTATGGTTCGCTGAAGGGGTCGGGTCAAGGAACGGGCGAACAACAGCCCAAGCCCTCCCAGGATGATTGATATGGCCGCTGCAGCCAGGAATGTTGTCCATGCAATGCTGTCCTGGATGCCGTCCAAGAACTCGCGGTTCTTGCCAATGAAGAACATGCCCTCGATCTTTCCATTGGCATCCTTGAGCGGCCAGTATGCCGTGTCATAGGACTTGCCCAGGATGATATTCCTGGACAAAAACAACTCGCCCTTGTGGAGCACCGTCTCGATCACCTTTGGGTTGTCCATCTTGGTGCCCACGGCGCGTTGGCCATCTTTCTTGACCGTAGTCGAGATGCGCGTGTCACCGTCAAAGAGAGTCACCTCCAGACCTGTGCCGTTCTTGATGTCATCGACGAACTTCTCACCTATCAAGCTGTTGCCCATTGCCACGGCGCCGATGATCGCCCCTTCCCTTTTGATAGGGCATGCAGCCCGGACGGCGAACTTGACAACATTACCCCGTTCGATGCCGACGAGGGGTTTGTCTTTGAGGGCGCTGGCAAGGCTGATAAGAAAAAGCCCGCTGTCTCCCGCCTTATCGTCATGGGCGCGCACAACAATGATACCCTTCTCGTCGCTCACAAGCATGTTGTCCACCTTGAGGATTTCCATCTGGCGGCGAAGAAGTGTTTTCAGCGCTTTAGTGTCGCGTTGAGCAAGGGCTTCGATGAGGCCGGTGTTTTGGGCTAGACTTTCCGTTGCAGCGTAAACATTCTGCATGTCCGACTCTATCTGTTTTTCCACTATCCCCTGTATAACCTTGACACCTTCCCTGGATTCCGCGTCAAACCCGCTACGTATATAATGACTAGAAACAAGAAACAAACCAATACTTGTAACAAGAACAGACAAAATAACCACAGATGTAATTTTAATAAACAGATTCACTCTCATGCAGTTCCCCTGAAATTATATTTATCATTCACTGGCACAATCACTACACAACATCACTGCCAAATGCGCTCAAACAAAACCCATAAAGCGCTGTAAAAAGAAATGTGAAACGATCTTGCAAAATACACAGGATAAAAGCTACAACGCAATTCGAGCAAATAACAAGATGCCTACTCAGCAAAGCACCCTGCCGAGTTACAACGAAATATATATAAAATAATTAGAAATACGATGCTTGTCGCACCGGCAACATTGCGCCATGCCTGAGCCACAAGCATAATAATTCTGTCTGAAACAAATACACACATGAATTGTGATTTCGTTACGGACGCTATCAATCTGACCCGCCACTCGCAACGGAGGGAAACACGAAAAGTGTGTGTCATCCTTGAGTTAGTATTTGTCCATGCAGGAGTGAATTGAGTGTTTGTTCACCCTGGTTCACACCATGCTCTTTGGATGTGCGAAACAATCTGTCCTGAGGCAAAATAACACCCCGGTATAAATGGTTTTCTCCTCATAGATTCGTTAGGAAATCCAGCAGATCGACCGATTGCCAAGCCTTGCGGCAATGGCTACTAGAGGCGGATGGCAGACATAGAGGGGCTCTCCGCCCTTATCATCGAGTTCTACGAGAAGCTCTCTTCCTGGGAGCACGCGGTTGTGCGGGGAAGCGCCCTCACGCTTCCCCAGATGCACACCCTGGAAATCCTCGGCCAGCACACGTCCTTGCGCATGAAGGAGCTGGCCGCCAAGATGGGCGTGACCACCGGGACCCTCACGGTCACGGTGGACCGCCTGGAGAAGCGCGCTCTGGTGGCCCGAGTGCCCAATGAATCCGACCGGCGCTCGGTGCTGGTGGAGCTCACAGACCGAGGCCGCACCCTCTTCGAGGAACACCACCGCCTTCACCTGGGTCTGACCGGCGAACTGGCTGCCGCTCTCGGCGAAGAGGAGGCCGCAGCCTTCGCCGCCACCCTGCGCAAACTGACCCAGGCCTTCTGACCAAGCAGCGCATGGGCAAGATACTCATCATAGACGACGATCTCCCGATCCGCGACGCCCTGGCGCGGGTGGTGGAGCGCCTGGGGCACGATTCCGATTCCGCCGCGTCACTGGCCGAGGGCGTGGCCAAGGCCCGCGCCGGATATTTCGACGTGGTTCTCCTGGACGTGCGCCTGCCCGACGGCAACGGCCTGGACGTCATCGGCGACCTGCAAGGAGCCGCCAGCCGCCCCGAGGTAATCGTCATTACCGGCTGGGGCGATCCGGACGGCGCAGAAGCCGCCATGCGCCGGGGGGCCTGGGACTACATCGAAAAGCCTCCCACCCTGCATTCCATGACCGGGCCGCTTCTTTCGGCCATGGCCTACCGCGACGCGCGCCCCCAGCCCTCCATCGACGCCTTCATATGGGAGGGCATCCCCGGCGGACACCCAAGCCGCGCCGCCAGCCTGGAGCAGGCCGCCCGCGCCGCCCGCAGCGACGCCAACATCCTGCTTACCGGCGAGACCGGCACCGGCAAGGAGCTCTTCGCCCGCGCCATCCATAACAACTCCCGGCGAAAGTCCGCCCCCTTCGTGGCCGTGGACTGCGCCGCCCTGCCCGCAACCATCGCGGAGAGCCTGCTGTTCGGCAACGAGCGCGGCGCCTACACCGGCGCGGACCGCCCCCGCGAAGGCCTCATCCTGCAAGCCCACGGTGGCACACTGTTTCTCGACGAGGTGGGTGAGCTGCCCCTGAGCGTCCAGAAGACTTTCCTGCGCACCCTTCAGGAACGCAAAGTCCGCCCCGTGGGGGGCAAGGACGAGCGCGCCTGCGACTTCCGGCTGGTGGCGGCCACGCACCGCAACCTGGACCACATGGCCCAGGCCGGGCTGTTCCGCGAGGACCTGCTGTTTCGGCTGCGCGGCATGGTGATAAACCTGCCGCCGCTTCGCGAACACTCCGAGGACGTGCTGGCCTTCGCCCGCCACTTCCTGGCCGTGTCCTGCCTCAGGCAGGAAGCCCCCCCAAAACGCATGACCGCGCAGGTGGAAGCCGCCCTGACCGCTTACAGCTGGCCGGGCAACATCCGCGAGATGCAGAACGTGATGGAAGGGATGGTGGCCCTGGCCCTGGAGGAACCGGAGCTGCACCCGGTGCATCTGCCCGTGCACATCAGGGTGCAGGTGGCCAGGGGGCAGGTACGGGAAAAGGACGTGCCCGCCGAAATGCTGTCCGTGCCGGGCGAGGCGCGAAAGCCCCTGCCCGCGCTCAAGGTCTACCGCCAGGCCATGGACCGGCTCTATCTGGAACAGCTGCTGGAGCAGGCCGAAGGAAAATCCGGCGAGGCCTGCCGAATTTCCGGGATGTCGCGCTCACGGTTGTACGCCCTGCTCAAGGAGCACGGCCTGAAGCTTTTGTCGTAATATCCCATGGTATCGAGGGTGAGTCGTGGGATCAGCCTCCGGCGGCCAAAGGACTGCGTCCTTTGGAATCCGCAATAGGGAAGCGCCCTTGCGAGAAGATATTTCGTTCGGGAGGCAGGCGGCGGAGAGTTTGGCGTGAAATCCAACCTGCATTATCGTCGAATAATTAGTCCTGCTTGATCAGGCCGGGACGATGTCCCGGTACATTTTCTCCACCCCGTCCAGCATGATCTGTGGTGCGAAGCGCTCCCGAGCGGCCAACAGCCCGTTTTGCGACATGGCCTGATAACGCTCTTCGTCCGCGTCGATCTCCATGAGGGCCAGGGCCAGCGCGCCGGGATCACCCGGCGGAACGGTCAGCCCGGTGACGCCGTGCCGGTTCACCCAGGGCACGCCCGAGCCCTCGATGCGCGTGGACACCACTGGCCGCCCGGAGGCCATGGCCTCCAGCTGCACCATCCCGTACATCTCCGCCCGCGTGACCGAGGGCAGGCAGAACACCCGGCAGAACTGGTAGTGTGCGGAGATTTCTTCCTGAGGAATGCGCCCCAGGAGTTCGGCTTTGCCCGTGAGCCCAAGCTGGTCGATCATGGCCCGCAGTTCGATTTCCAACGGTCCCGTGCCGCCGATCAGCACCACCCAGTCGTCAGGCAGTTGCTTCGCAGCTTCCAGGAGCACGTCGAACCCCTTATAGGAGATGAGCCTGCCCAGCGCGAACACGGCCTTCTTGCCTGAGTAACGTGCGCGAAGACGCGACAAGGCGTTCTGGTCCACACGCTGGGGCTCGAAGGGGGCCGGGTCCAGGCAGAACGGCACAATGTGGGACTTGCCCCTGAAGGCATGGGCGTACTCGGAGGCCTCCACGTGGGCCGGGGTGGCCCCAACGACAGCGTCCGCCCGCGCGGCCAGCCAGTTTCCCAGCAGCAGCCGGTAAATTTGGTTGAAGCGCTTCTGGCGGATGACGTCGCTGTGCCAGTGCAGCACGATTTTGACCTTGGGCCGAATCAGGCGAAGGGCCAGGGCGGCCATGGGATTGGGGCAGTGTACGTGCAGGATGTCGTAGTTCGGGGCCATCCGGGCCAGCAGCCGGACGAAATCCGGCGACAGGGGTGTGGACGCCGCCACCAGAGGCGTGGCCGCGCGCGTCACCGAGTACCCTTCCCAGCGCTCCTCCAGGCGAGGGCCGCCAGGATTGAAGCAGAGCACGTCGCTCACCACGCCGCGCCGGGTCATGCCCTGGGCCAGCTCGAAGGTGACGGTCTCCACCCCGCCGGTGTACGGCGGAAAATACTTGCCCAGGTGCAGGACGCGCATCAACTCCACCCGCTCACGCGCGCCCCTGCAAGCGCTCCAGAGTGGAGACCACCGTGCGCCGAAGCTGCTCCACCCGGCGCAGAGTGAAGTCCGACACGGGTGCGTCAGCCAGATTCTTCACCAGCCACAACGTCCCCAGGTGTCCGCCGCTCTTGTCCATGAGGGGCAGTTCGATCTTCAGAAGCGAGCGCTGCGACAGATATTCGCGTTTGTCGCGGTCAAGGTCCTCACGCGTCCACTCGTAACAGGAGTTCAGGCGGCAGGCCTCACCGGAAAGCGGCGCGTGGGCGGCAACCCCGCCGCACGCCAGGGTCATCTCGCCCAGATCGAACTCCAGCTGGCCCAGAGCCTCGCAGACGTTCACCCACATGGCTTCCAGGTCGTCCGACTGGGAAATCTCGATCTGCAAATTCAGGAAGGTCCGCCTGCCGTGGCTGACTCCGGCTTCGTCGGAGATGTCGCGGATCCAGCCCACCACCTTGTCCAAAGCGAAAAAGCTGAAATACCCGGCCTTGCGCACAAAAAGAATCAACGCCCCACCCAAAAGCAGGATGAACAGCCCGGCAGGCACGTCGCGCATGTTCACGATGAGAACGGACATCACCGCCAGAAAAGCCGTGACCCCGTACAGGAACACCACGGTCTTGCGCTGCGACCAGCCCTTGGCCAGCAGATTGTGGTGCACGTGCTCGCGGTCCGGCTCGAACATCTTCTTGCCGCGCACGAAGCGCCGAAGCGGTGAGGTGATGGTGTCCAGGAGGGGAACGCCGAAGGCCAGGATGGGCATGAGGATGGTGGCTCCCACCTGAGATTTTGCCGAAGACAGAATCGACAGCGCCGCCACCATGTAGCCAAGAAAATAGCTGCCCCCGTCCCCAAGGAAAATGGACGCTGGGTTGAAATTATAGCGCAAAAATCCCAGCGACGCCCCGCCCAGGGCCGCAAAGTACATGGCGGGCAGAGCCTCGGCGCGCATGGTCGCCAGCACAGCCTGCACGGCGCACACAAAGAAAGCCACGCCAGCGGCCAACCCGTCCAGCCCGTCGATCAGGTTGATGGCGTTTATGAACAGCACGAACCAGAACACCGTGAGCACGTAGGACAGAAAGTCGAAATTCACACTGATCAGGCTGCCCAGGGTGAAGGATTCTATCTTCACCCCGTAGAAGAAGCAGATGCTGGCAGCCGCCACCTGGGCCAGAAACTTGAACTTGGCAGGCAAAGGCCTGCGGTCGTCCCACAGGCCCACCAGAAAGATGAACAGCCCGCCGCCCAGCACCGGCCAGATGCGCGCGTCGTCGAACAGCCGCCCCGCCTGGGGGAGCTTCACGGTCCAGGCCAGGGCGGCGGCCAAGCAGAACGCCGCCACCAGGGCCAGCCCGCCGCAGCGCGGGATGGGATGGGTGTGGATCTTTCGCCCCTGGGGCGCGTCCATGAAGCCGAAGGCGCGCCCGAAGCGCGCGGCAAGGGGAGTCGCGACCAGGGCCGTAGCCAGCCCCAGGACGAAGACGCCCGCAACCCACCAGTTCATCAAAAAGCCCGCCTCACAAACGTGTAGAGGGATTTGAGCAGGCTCATCACGCCCTTGCGCCGGGCCATCTCGATGATGATGGACAGGCTCTGGCGCGGCTCGAACAGATACTTGAACACCTTCTTGCGGGCCACGCGGCGCGAGAAAATGGCGCACCAGGCGTCGATCTCCTGGTTGCTCAAGCCCGGATAGCTGATGATGGAGTCACCCATGCCGTCGAAATTGCCAAGATCGGTGGTGGTCAGGTAGCCGTTCTTCATGGCCCACTCGTACATGGGCGTTCCCGGATAGGGCACCGCCTTGGAAACCTGGGCCGTGTCCACCTCGATCTCTTCCATGTAGGCCATGGTCTTCTTGATGGTCTCCACGGTCTCGCCGGGCAGGCCCAGGCAGAACGTGGCGTGGGTGCGGATGCCCAGCTCCTTGCACCAGCGGGCCACCTGCTTGGCCTTCTCCAGGTCCAGGGGTTTGCCGATGGCCTTGAGAATTCCCTGGTCGGCTGATTCCACGCCGAACTTCATACCGATGCACCCGGCCCTGGCCATGGCCTCGAGCATCTCGCGGTCCACGAACATGGCGTCGCCCATCACGGTCCAGGGCACGGTGAGTCCCCGGCGCATGATCTCGGCGCATATGTCCATGACGTGCTTCTTCTTCACCACGAAGCTCTGGTCGTCGAAATAGAACTGGCGCGCCCCGAACTTCTGCTGGCAGAACTGCATCTCGTCCACCACCGACGCGGCCGAGCGCGAACGGTATTTGGGCGAGGCGTACATGACGTGGCGCTCCTGGCAGTACACGCAGCCGCAGGGACAGCCCCGGCTGGAGAGTATGTTGATACACGGGCTGTACAGGGTGAAGTCAGGGTAGATGGTGGCCGGGAAGTCGTCGCGGTCCGGGAAGGGCAGTTCGTCGAGGCTGGCCAGCAGGGGCCGGGGGGCGTTCTCCACCACCTGCCCGGAAGCGTCACGCCAGGTGACGCCGAGCACGTCCTCCAAGGGCGTTTCGTCCATGAGGGCCAGGGCCAGATCGCGAACAGCCATCTCGTATTCGCCGCGCACCGCGAAATCCAGACAGGCGTTGTCCTGAATCAGTGACTTGTGGGTCACAGTGGCGTAGTTGCCGCACACCACGATCTTACAATTCGTGGCAGCCTTGACCTTGGTCATGAACTCCAGGTCCTCGCCAAGCGTGAGCGACGCGAGCTCCACCACCAGGAGGTCCGGCTTTCTGGATACAATCTCGCCCAGAAGCTCATCACCGGTCATGTCCAGCACCACGCCGTCCAGGCCCTGCACGTGGGCCTTGGTGTCGCGCTTCAAAAGCGCCGAAGTGTAGGCCAGCCAGAAGGGGAACGGGTAGTAGTCCACGGAACGGGAGCGCCCGATGGTCATGGGCCAGCGCGACCCGGCCTTGATGTAATGCTTCACGGAACCGTCGGATTCGACCTTGACGCCGGCCAGATTGGCCACGAGAATATTCATAGGGTACTTTACTGGAGTTTCGGGTTGGAACGATTTTGGGTTGCCATGGGCCTGCGCCCTGGATATGCACAACGGCCAGCCGCTTCTACCCCAAAAAAACGCGAACGCCAATGCGCCAAAGTCCTCTCATTTTACACGACGCCTTCGCCTTCCCCGGCGGCGGGGAGAAGGTCGCCCAGTCCCTGGCCGAACTGACCGGGGGCATCCTCTGGACCGCGCAGTTCAATCAGGCTGCGTTCCCGGAGAATTTCTTCGCGTCCCGCCCGCCCATGGACATGCGCGCCCGCGAGAAACACCCGGACCTGGCCCGCCTTTCGGAGACGGCCTGCTTCTGGAAGTGCTTCGCGCAGTTCCCGCGCTCCAACCCGCCCTACACCATCTTCAGCGGGTCGCTGGCCCCCATGGCCCATGAGCGGGTCACGGGCAAGAAAATTCTCTACTGCCACACCCCGCCGCGCATTCTCTACGACCAGCGCGACTACTATCTCTCCGGCCAGCCAGCGACCAGGCGCCCGGCCTACAAGGCCTTCCTCTGGGCTTTCGAGCGCGCCTACGCCAAGGCGGCCCGCTCCATGGACCTCATCGTATCCAACTCCCAGAACGTGGCCCATCGCCTGGGGCGTTACTTGCAACTGGACTCCGAGATCGTGCCCCCGCCGGTACGAACCGAGGATTTCACCTGGCTCGGGCAGGAGGATTTCTATCTTTCCACGGCGCGCGTGGACCGGCTCAAGCGGGTGGAGACCATCGTGGAGGCTTTTCTCGCCATGCCGGACAAACGGCTGGTGGTTGTCTCCGGCGGCAGCGAGCTGGAACGGGTGCAGGCCATGGCCGCCCATGCCCCCAACATCGAGGTGCGTGGATGGGTGAGCGCCCAGGACCTCCGGCAACTTACCGGCAAGTGCCTGGCAACCGTCTACATCCCGCGCGACGAGGATTTCGGCATCTCCCCGGTGGAGTCCATGGCCGCCGGAAAACCGGTCATCGGCGTGGCCGAAGGCGGGCTTCTTGAAACGGTTCAAGAATATAAGACCGGTATCTTGATACAGGCCAGCCCCCGCCCGGAACACGTTGTCCAGGCCGTTTCCGCCATGACCCCGGAGCTGGCCCTGTCCATGCGCGCGGCCTGCGAAGCCCGCGCAACGAAATTCGATGAATCAGCCTTCAGGGCGAAAATGCAGCGCCTGATCGACGGGGTCCTGCGTTGAGTTCGGCCAGGACGCGCCTGCCATAAGGAAGGAATACAAGTGAGCCGTCCCCTCAAGGTCATCGTCAACGCCGTACCCCTCACCGGCGTGAACACCGGCATCGGGCGTTACCTGCGCTGCCTCTACGACCATATTGAACGCGCCTACGGCTCTGAACTCTCCATCGGCTACTTCGACGGTCGTCGCGTCCTGGACCGCATGCCGGACCCGGCCGCCAGCGTGGCCGGGCGATCGCGGCTGACCAAACTGCTCTGGAAGCTGCCGCCCCTGGCCGGGCTCGCGGTGCGACTGGCCGTACATGCCAAGCGCGAATGGGCGTTTTATCAGGCGGCAAAAGGCTACGACGTCTACCACGAGGCGGCCTTTTTCCCCTTCCTAGCCCCAAAGGGCGTCAAGACGGTATTCACCATCCACGATCTGTCGCTGATTCGCTATCCTCAGTACCACCCGCGCGAACGCGTGCTCTATTTCGACCTGTTCTTTAAACGGCGGCTCAGGCAGGTCTCGCGTTTTTTGGCCGTGTCGGAGTTCACCCGACGGGAAATGACCGAAATACTTGGAATCGATAGCGCCTTGATCGGCCTGACCCACAACGCCATCGACCCGAAGCAGTTCCAACCCCGGCCTGGAGAAACCCGCCTGCCGGGTCTGGCCCCAGGCGAACCGTATTTCCTGTTCCTGGGCACCAACGACCCACGCAAGAACCCCCAGGTGATCCCCAAGGCCCTTGCGGCAAGCAAGCTGGACGTTCCCCTTGCGCTGGCAGGCTGGAGCGGCTGGTCGCGAGAGGACGCAACTGCCGGGCGCGTTGTGGAACTGGGGTATGTGCCGGAAGAGTCCCTGGCAGGGCTGTATTCCGACGCCCTGGCGCTCATCTACCCAAGCCTTTACGAAGGTTTCGGCCTGCCGGTTCTTGAGGCCATGTCCTGCGGCTGCCCGGTCATCACCGCCAACGCGGCCAGCCTGCCTGAGGTGGGCGGGGACGCCTGCCTGTATCTGGACGATCCTTCAGACCCGCAGGAAATGGCCCGCGCCATGATCAGGATTGTCTCCGATTCGTCGTTGCAGGCGGATATGCGGGCAAAAGGACTGGTCCAGGCCACAAGCTTCTCATGGGAACGCTCTGCGCTGGAGGCTCTGAACACATTTCACAACTGTACCTTGACCGAGTCGGGAAAATAGCACAAATCTTGGTCTTAAATGTTCTTAACACTGTTACATTCCGGGACTGTGGAGCGTGTAATGAGCATCAAATGGAAAATCCTGTTTATTGCCGTTGCAGGCCCGCTGGTTCTGGCCGTCGTCATGTTCCTCCAGCAGATATTCTCCATCTCTACCGCCGCTGACCAGGCCATTCTGGAACAGGCGCGCGCCGTGGTCTTCATGGCCGAGGCCGCGCGAACCGACATGTCCAAAAAGCTGGAGATGGGCGTCATCCGCCCCTTCGACCAGATTGCCAAAGAGAACCTGATCGAAGCCGTTCCGGTCATCTCGGCCATCAACATGGCCCAGCAGAACGCTTCCAAGCTGGGCTACCAGTTCCGCGTCCCCAAGGAGCAGCCGCGCAATCCCAAGAACGAGCCCACCGAGCTTGAACGCAAGGTGCTGCGCGATCTGGAATCCAAGCATCTGGACGAGATCGTCATCAAGGAATCGGACAAGATTCGCTACTTCCGGGCCATCCGCCTCACCAAGGAGTGTTTGTACTGCCACGGCGACCCCAAGGGCGAGAAAGACCCCCTGGGCGGCACCAAGGAAGGCTGGAAGGTGGGCGAGGTGCACGGGGCCTTCGAGATCATCTCCTCTCTGGACGCCGCCAAGAAGCAGACCGCCAACGCTGCCATCGCCACGGGCCTGACCACCGTGGGCGTTCTGGGAGCCATTTTCGCCGTGGCCTGGTTCCTCATGAACTCCAACATCCTTCGCCCCCTGGCCAACATCCAGGACTTCGCCGGTGCCGTTGCCCACGGCGACCTGGACGCGCAGCCCAAGGGCAGGTTCACAGCCGAACTGCTGGCCTTGAAGCAGTCCATTGCCTCCATGGTGGACAAGCTCAAAGATAAAATGGCCGAGGCCATCCGCAAGACGCAGGAGGCCGAGGTCCAGAAACAGACCGCAGAAAAGGCCATGAGCGAGGCTCAGGCCCAGGAGGCCAAGGTTTCCGGACTCATGGTCAAGATGTCCTCCGTTGCTTCCGATTCCGCCGAGATCGCGCGCCAGGTGGCCCTGGCCTCCGAGGCGCTGTCGGCCCAGGTGGATGAGGTCAACCGGGGCGTGGAAATTCAGAACCAGCGCACCGAGGAGACCGCCACCTCCATGGAGGAAATGAACGCCACGGTACTCGAAGTGGCCCGCAACTCATCTTCCGCTGCCCAATCTGCTGAATCGGCGCGCACGGAAGCCCAAAAGGGCGCGGAGATTGTGGCCCAGTCCGTGGCCGCCATCAAGCAGGTGTTCGATCAGGCTCATCAGCTCAAGATCCAGATGACCGCCCTGGGCAAGCAGGCCGACGACATCAGCCGCATCCTGGTGGTCATCTCCGACATAGCCGACCAGACCAACCTGCTTGCGCTGAACGCCGCCATCGAAGCGGCCCGCGCGGGAGACGCCGGGCGCGGTTTTGCAGTAGTGGCCGACGAGGTGCGAAAGCTCGCCGAAAAGACCATGAACGCCACCAAGGAAGTGGGCGAAGTCATCGGCTCCATCCAGAACGGCGCACGCGAGAACATCAAGAGCGTGGAAGTGGCCAGCACCTCCATCGATCAGGCCACGGGACTCGCGGGCCAGTCCGGCGAAGCTCTGGGGCACATCGTCCAGCTGGTCACGCACACCTCCGATCAGGTGCGCTCAATCGCCACTGCCGCCGAGGAGCAATCCGCCGCAAGCGAGGAGATCAACCGCGCCGTGGACGACATACGCCGTGTTACGGCTGAGACCTCCGACGGGATGAGCCACTCGGCCAAGGCCGTTTCCGACTTGGCTGGCCTGGCCCAGAAGCTCCAGAAGCTCATTGATGTGATGAACAAGGGCTGATCGCACGCCGCCCACGAAAAAAGCTGGAGGCCCGGACTTGCGTCCGGGCCTCTTTTGCTTTTATTGAACCGCCCATGAAAGACGAACGCGGCCTCTACTACTACCCGGCGCCTCAGAACACGCGGATCAGAATGTACGTGCGCGAACAATTCGGCACGGTTGAATTCCGCATGCACGACCTGGACAAACCTGAATTCTGGGAACGCCACGGCTGGATTCCCTACGAAGAGATTGAAATGGCGGCGGCGCACTACAAAGAAAACAGACGTGGCGCAGACCCCATGGCCCTGTACGACCTGAACGTGGCGCAGCGCCTGATCGTGGACGAAGGCCCTGGCTCGTCTGCGACGTCTTCCGGCCCGGCCTCAAGCCCGGCCTCCAGTTGAGCAGCGGCAAACCCGACATCCGGGTGTTCGGGCAGGTGTCCATGGCCGACGCGGGCGCACTGGCGCGTCTGGCCGGGACCCTACCGGACGACGTGACCAGCCTCTCCGGTTCGTCCATGGAGATCGAATTCGCCGGGTTCTATCTGGACGTGGACGTGTTCCTGGAGACAGCCGCTTCCAGCATGCGCGCAGGCGACAGCGGCCATCTGGACGTGTTCGACGACGAGAACGGCGTCCTGACCCGCTACGACCTCGCACCCGGCGGCCACGAGTCCAAGAGCCACCGCTATGACGACATCCTGGAACACACCAAGGGCGACGGCAACTGGTGATGATTGCGCGCACCTGGCGCTGCCTGTGCCCGCCTAAGCACCGGGACGGTTTCCTGCGCCACATGGACCTGACGGGCGTGCAGGAGTGCGCCGCCCTGCCCGGCTACCTGGGGCATCAGGTGCTTGAACGGATCATGGACGTGATGGTGGAGATCACCCTGGTGACCTACTGGCGCTCCATGGAGGACATCGCCGCCTTTGCGGGCGACGACCCCTCTCTGGCCCGGCTCTATCCGGGTGACGAGGCGTACGGGATTATCCCGGAGCCGCAGGTCAGGCATGACCTAGTGCTCGAACAGGCCATAGCCGCCCACAGCGAGTAAAAATCAAAGAAGCCTCGACATGGAGAACCAAGTCGAGGCTTCTTATTTATTTCAGCAGGAAAAGATCGAGCAGAACGCCCAGGAACAGCGTGGCAGCCACCACGCCGTTTATGGTGAAGAAGGCCATGGTGATGCGCGACAGGTCCTTCTCGGAGATGAGCCGGTGCTCCACCCAGAGAAGCCCCGCCACCAGGATCAGCACACCGAAGTAGCCCCAACCGAGTGCAGCGCCCCAGCCCGCCAGGGCGAACAGGGCCACGGCCCCGCCGTGCAGCAGGCCCGCCACGCTGAGCGCACCGCCGACTCCAAACCGCACCGGCATGGAGTTAAGCCCCCTGGCGCGGTCGAACTCGGCGTCCTGGCAGGCGTAGAGCACGTCGAAGCCCGCCACCCAGCAGGTGACGCCCAGGCCGAACAACACCGTGGCCAGATTGAACTCCGGGGTCACCGACAGCCAGCCCGCCACGGGAGCCAGACCCAGTACGGACCCGAGCGCCAGATGGCACAGCCAGGTGAAGCGTTTGGTCAGGCTGTAGAAGCCCGCCCAGAACAGCACCAGGGGAGACAGCCACAGGCACAAAGAGTTCATGCCCCAGCAGGCCAGCACGAACACCAGGCCGCACACGCCCACGAACACCCACCCCTCGCGGGGGCTGAGCGCGCCGCGCACCAGCTCGCGGCCCTGGGTGCGGGGGTTCTGCCTGTCGTAGACCAGATCGAGCAGACGATTCACGCCCATGGCGTAGGAGCGGATGGCCACCATGGCCACGGTGAGCAGCAGGAACGGCGCGAAACCCGGCCAGCCTCGCTTGGCCAGGAACAGACCCACGTAGGCGAACGGCAGCGCGAACACCGAGTGCTCGATCTTCACGAAACCTGCGTAGACCTTCAAGCGCTCAAGCAGCGCATCTGCCGAACAGCAGGGCATCCTGCCCGTGAATCTTTCCAGCATGTTGCGAATGTTCATCCCTTGCCTCACGTGCTAGCCCAGCCGAACCACGCCGTAGTTCTTTTTGCCCTTGCGCATCAGCAGCAGCTCGCCGCCGATGAAATCCCCTTCAGGGAAAGCATAGCCGTCAGCGATCTTCACGTTGTTCACGGTGACGGCCCCGGCTGCCAGGTCCTTACGGGCCTGCGACTTGGAGGCGCTCAGGCCAAGCTCCACCAGGAGCGTCACCACGTCGGGGATGTCTGCCTTCCCGGCGTACTGCTTGCCCGGAGCGGTATCCAACGCGGCCTTGAGGGTCGCCACGTCCACGTCGTCCAGGCCGCCCTTGCCGAACAGGAACTCCACGGTCTTGACCACGCGGGCCATCTCAGCCTCGCCGTGCACCATGGTGGTCATGACCTGGGCCAGCATTTTCTGCGCCTCGCGCAGATGCGGACGCTCAGCCACGGCAACGGCCAGGGCCTCAATTTCTTCCTGGCTCAGGAACGTGAAGTACTTCAGCAGGTTGACCACGTCGCGGTCGTCGGCGTTCACCCAGTACTGGTAGAAGGTGTAGGGCGAGGTGATTTCGGGGTCCAGGTAGATTGCGCCCTTCTCGCTCTTGCCGAACTTCGCGCCGCTGGCCGTGGTGATCAGCGGGAAGGTCAGGGCGTAGGCTTCGGCCCCGGTCTTGCGGCGGATGAGTTCAAGACCTGCGGTGATGTTGCCGAACTGGTCGCCGCCGCCGATCTGGAGGGTGCAGTCCGCAGTCTGGCGCAGATGATGGAAATCGTAGGACTGCAAGATCATGTAGCTGAACTCGGTGTAGGAGATGCCCGATTCTTCGCGGTCGATGCGGCCCTTCACGGAATCCTTGGCTAGCATGTAGTTCACGGTGAAGTGCTTACCCACGTCGCGCAGAAGCTCGATTGCCGACAACTTGCCGATCCAGTCCAGGTTGTTCACCACGCGGATCTGCGCGTTGTTGTCCGCGAAGAGCTTTTCGATCTGGGCCTTGATGCGCTGCACCTGACCGGCAACCTGCTCGGGGTCAATGAGCTGACGCTCCTTGTCCTTGCCGCTGGGGTCGCCGATAAGGCCAGTGGCCCCGCCGAGCAGCGCCATGGGCTTGTGCCCGGCCCGCGCGAAACGCATCAGCGCCAGAAGCGGCACCATGTTGCCGATGTGCAGGCTGCGCGCCGTTGGGTCGAAACCGCAATACATGACCCGGCCCTGGGTTCCCAGGTGCTCCCGCAGGTGCTCGTCGCCGGATGTCTGATGGATAAGGCCGCGCCACTTCATTTCGTCGAAAACGTTCACGCTATCCTCCTTGCCACGGGCGGATGCTTACAGCCCGTCCCGTGGCAGCGTCAATCTCGCACAATGCCCCTTCCAGCCGGGCAGGCCCCTTGGCCACCTCGAAACGTACCGGCAACCGCGACAGGAACCGGCTCACGATGCGATCCGCCTCCATGCCGATGATGGAATCCACCGGTCCGCACATACCCACGTCAGTGAGGGCAGCCGTGCCTTTGAGCAGAATGCGGGGGTCGTTGGTCTGCACGTGGGTGTGCGTGCCGAGTACCGCGCTCACACGCCCGTCCAGGTAATAGCCCATGGCCTTCTTCTCGGAGGTGGCCTCGGCATGGAAGTCCACCACGCGCACGCGCACGTCCTCAGGGATTTCCGCCAGCAGACGGTCCGCAGTCTGGAAAGGACAGTCTGCGGCGTCCATGTAGGTGCGGCCCATGAGGTTCAGCACCGCGTAGGGTGTGCCGTCCTTGGTCTGAAAGATCCCCAGGCCGCTCCCCGGCGCGCCAGCCGGATAGTTGCCCGGGCGCAAGAGGCGCGTGGTCTCCTGGAAGAAGGCGTAAATGTCTTTGTGTTTCCAGATGTGGTTGCCGCTGGTCAGCACGTCCAGGGGCATGGAGAGGAGCTCTTTGGCGCCCTTGGAGTTGAGGCCGATGCCGCCAGTGGCGTTCTCAGCGTTGGCGATCACCACGTCCAGGGCGAGAGCGGTGCGCACCGCGCGCAGCGAGTCGGATACGGCCTTGCGGCCTGATCTGCCCACGATGTCGCCGAGGAAGAGTATGTTCATGGTATTGTGTTGGAGTTGGCTGAGGCTTCCGGTGGCCAGAGAGGGCGATGTCCCAAACCCAGCTGGGCTCCGCTCAGACCCGGCAGGGAGCTGCCCTGCACGCGCCAGGGGGATGATCCCCCTGGACCCTCAATGGGCTTCGCATTCTCGCGAGGTGAATTGCGGCTGGGCCTGGGGGCTGTCCCATCCGCGCCATGGGCGCGTCTGTTACAATTCCCAGGCCCAGCCGCAAAAACGTCACTCTGTCGCGCTGGGACGCGAAGCCCACTAAAAGTTTTTGAGAGGAGGTCCCGGAGGAGAACTTTTTTCAAAAAGTTCTCCTCTGGGCCGCCGGAGGCATTCTCTTACTCTTTACTTGGCGAACCCGACGGCCCGGCGCTCACGGATGACGGTGACGCGGATCTGTCCGGGGTAGGTCATGTTGTCTTCGATCTTCTTGGCGATGTCCTTGCAGATCAGGTGCGTCTTGTCGTCGTCCACGGCTTCGGAGTCCACCATGACCCTGATCTCGCGGCCGGCCTGGATGGCGTAGGCCTTGGAAACGCCGTCGAAATCGGTGGCGATGTTCTCCAGGTCCTCCAGGCGCTTCACGTAGCTGGACAGAAGCTCCTTGCGCGCGCCGGGGCGTGCTCCGGAGAGGCTGTCCGAGGCCTGCACCAGCACCGCGTACACGGTCTTGGGCGGCACGTCCTCGTGGTGGGCCTGGATGGCGTGGGTGATGTCCTTGGACTCGCCGTACTTCTTGGCCAGGTCGTAACCGATGACCGCGTGGGGGCCTTCGATCTCGTGGTCCACGGCTTTGCCGATGTCGTGCAGCAGACCCGCGCGCTTGGCCTTCTTGACGTCCAGCCCAAGCTCAGAGGCCATGATGCCGCACAGGGAGGCCACTTCCAGGGAGTGTTGCAGCACGTTCTGGGAGTAGCTGGTGCGATAGTGCAGCTGGCCCAGGAGCTTGACGATCTCAGGATGGATGCCGTGCACGCCCACGTCAAAGGTGGCCTGCTCACCCAATTCGCGCAGCTTCACGTCGAATTCCTGCTCGCACTTCTTGACGATGTCCTCGATGCGGGCAGGGTGAATGCGTCCGTCAGTGATGAGGCGCTCCAGGGCCATCTTGGCGATCTGGCGGCGGATGGGCGAGAAAGCGGAGAGGATGACCGTCTCCGGGGTGTCGTCGATGATGAGATCCACGCCGGTGGCGGCTTCCAGGGCGCGGATGTTGCGGCCCTCACGGCCGATGATGCGTCCCTTCATCTCCTCGCTGGGCAGGGCCACGGCGGTGACGGTCTGCTCGGATACATATTCGCCCGCGTAGCGCTGGATGGCCAGGGCAAGGATTTCCTTGCTCTTCTTGCTGGCGTCCTCCTTGGCTTCGGTCTCGATCTGGCGGACCATGCGGGCGGCTTCGTGGCGGGTGCGGCTCTCGATCTCAGCCATGAGGACCTTGCGGGCCTCATCGGCGGTCATGCCGGAGACTTCCTCCAGACGGCGCTCGTGCACCTGAGCGGCCTCGGAGAGTTTTTCCTGTTTCTCTTCCAGCAGCTTTTCCTGGCTGACCAGACGCTTTTCCTGCGACAGGATGTCGGACTCTTTCTGGGTCGCCTTTTCCAGCTTGGATTCGAGTTTGTCGAGCTTTTCCTGTAGGGAGGATTCCTTGCGGACCAGTTGCGATTCGCGTTCTTTTACCTCGCGTTCGTGCTCAAGCTTCTGCTTGTAGAGTTCGTCCTGTGTTTGCAGGATGATCTCTTTCTTATGTGCCTGGGCCTCTTTGCGGGCCTCTTCAAGTATGCGTTCGGCAAGGGTTTTCGATTCGGCCAGGGATTTGGACGAGATGACTTTGTTCATCAGCCATCCGCCTGCGGCCCCGGCTGCTATCCCGCCCGCTCCAACGAAAACGACGGTGAAGTCCATAATGACTCCTTTATGGTATTACGGGCAACTAGCCCGTTAGTGTGCGCCCTGCGGACTAACGTCCGGCGGCTGCGGCGGAGAAGAAATGGCCTGACGCGGGCCAAAGCAAAATGACGTGGGAAGGCGGGACAATGAGGGACTTGAGGCGCGGGCACGGGAGAAACCCGATGCCCATGGATTCTGGCCGAATAACCCCGGAGAGCCGTGTCGAAAACCAGTTTTGAACCTTGCTGTGCAAGGTGGGCGACGCTGCGCGACCTTCAGGCTACCCGGTTGTCGGGCTTGCGCACCAGCCGCCTCGGAGCATCACCCGGTTTTTGAGTATCGGCTCAAAAACCGATTAACGATCACGCGCACCCCAGGGAACATTCTCTTGCGAGCCGGTCAGGGTAGGTCCGGCACTTTTATCTTTCTCAGGATCTTGTCGAGTTTTTCTTCCATCTCGGCAAGTCTCTGGTTGGCCATTATCAAGTCGTCCGCCAATCCCAAAGCCACAAACGTCAGTACTTTCTCCTTGCTCAGATTCTTTCCACCCGGATTGAGCAACCTGTAACGTTCCTCTACCAACGCCTTGGCATTTTCTACGCGTCCCGGTTCCGCGTCGGTCTTGAAGGAAAGTTCAAGACCAAGAATGACCTTGTTGTAGCTCGGCATTGGCATTCAAATCAGATCGGCTCCTCTTGCAGTTTTTTCAAGAGCTGATCCACGCGGGACAGCACGGCATCCTTCTTCTGGCGCTCCTGTTCCAGGGCCTCTTTCATCGAGGCATTCTCCTGGTCCATCAAAGCCTTGAGGGATTTGTTCTCCTCTTCCAGCGACTTCAGGCGGCTCACCAGTTGCGCAATGCGCTCTTCAAGGGTGTCGATGATGTCCATAAAGCATTCCTAGCGTGTTTGACATGGTAAATCAAGCCGGGTTTTTCCGGCGGGTCTTTATCACCTGGCGTCCGCGCGCAATGGCCAGTGCGTGGTCCGGCACGTCCTCGGTGACCACCGACCCGGCTGCCACAAGAGCTCCCTCACCCACTGTCACCGGGGCCACCAACGCGGTGTTGGAACCTATAAAGGCCCCGGCGCCGATGGTGGTTTTGTGCTTATGGGTCCCGTCGTAATTGCAGGTGATGGTCCCCGCGCCCACGTTGGCCCCGGCCCCGATCTCGGCGTCGCCCAGGTAGGTCAGATGGCTGGCCTTGGCCCCAGGCCCCAGAACGGATTTCTTCATCTCTACGAAATTTCCCACGCGCGAACCTACCATCATCACCGCGCCAGGACGCAGGCGGGCATAGGGGCCTGCGTGGCAGTCCGGTCCGACGGAGGCCTTCTCCAGATGGGAGAAGGCATGGATCAACGCGCCCGCTCCGACCTCGCTGTCTTTGATCCAGCAGTGCGGCTCCACCACGGCTCGGGGGCCGATGGAGCTCACGCCCTGGAGGTCGCACGGTCCGCAGATCTCCGCACCCGGCGCGACAGCGACGTTTGGCCCGACCCGTACGCTGCCAGGCTGGCGCACGACCACGCCGCTTTCCAGCAACTTATCGACTATGCGCGCCCGCAGGGATTCCTCAGCGGCAACCAGCTCACGCGGGTTGTTGATGCCCAGCAGGTTCTCATCGCGGCCCCGGTTCACGGCCACCACACGCCCGCCGTTCTCGCCCACCAGTTCCGCAAGATCGGTGATGTAGAATTCGCCGCTCCTGTTGGCATTGGTAAGATTGAACAGCACCGAGTCAATGGCCGAAACGCGCAGCAGGTATATCCCCGCGTTGATTTCCCCGGTTACAGGACCGTGGGAGGATACGTCGTAGTCCTTGGCTTCCACGATGCGGGCAAGCCCAGAGGCATCACGCACGATACGGCCATACGAACCGGCGTCATCGAGCTGGATGGTCAGGAAGGCCAGATCAGCGGCGTCAGCCAGGGCCTGCTCCACGAAAATTTCCAGATCCTTGCCGTCAGCAAGAGGAACGTCTCCATTGACCACCAGGATGTGCTCGTATCCGGCGGACTTCACGACGTCCCAGCAGCATTGCAGGGCATGCCCGGTCCCCAACTGCTGCTCCTGGAGCACAAACCGGCCATCAAAAGCGGGGTAGGCTTTCCTGACGCTCTGCGCGCCAAACCCCACCACCACGTGCACGCGGTCCTCGAATGGCCCGGCCAGCCCATCCAGAACGTATCCCAGCATGGGTTCGCCAAGGATTGCGCGCAGCACCTTCGGCTGGTCCGAATACATGCGCGTGCCTTTTCCGGCAGCCAGGACGATCGCTCCAACGCTCTTATTCATGAGTGCATCCTTCCAGTATGTCGTGGACCTGTTGTGTTTGTCACAGGCAGACAGCAGATTCAACCCTGCAAACAAGAATGCCTCGGGAATCCCACTGAATCGCCGGAAATACATGAAGACCCACTCTCTGCATGGCTCGACAAATCTGCCTTACGGTGTCGGGTCGACTTCAACCAAAAAGAACGGCGGATCGCAAGCGGTCCGCCGTTCTGTGTAAGGCTCGAAGCGTCCCAGCCAAGACGTGGTTGGAAGGGACAAAAAACGGGGGCTTTCGCCCCCGTCTTGCTAGCTCATGCTGCAGGTTCCGGCGCCTTGGGCGGCGTTGCGGCAGCTCATGCGGGCCATGGCTCGCTGGAGGGCAGCGGTCGCCCTGGCGTTGTCGATGGCCTCTTGTTGTTTTGAGACGCGTTCTTTCGCACGCTCTTGAGCGCGACGAGCGCGTTCCACGTCGATCTCCTCGGCCCGTTCGGCCACTTCGGCCAGGACAGTCACCTTGTCGCCGCTGACCTCGGCAAACCCGCCGGAGACGAAGACGAAATAAGTCTTGCCTCCCTTGTTGTAATGCAGGTTGCCGACGCCAAGTGCGGAGAGAAAGGGAACGTGGCCGGGCAGCACGCCGAACTCGCCGAGCACGCCGGGCGCCCCGACGTATTCCACGTCGGAGGACACGACCAACCGGTCAGGCGTGACAATTTCCAGGCGAAGTTCTTTGGCCATTGGACGTTACATCTCCTTGGCTTTGGAAACGGCTTCCTCGATTCCGCCAACCATGTAGAAGGCGCCTTCGGGGAGTTCGTCGTGCAAGCCGTCAATGATCTCCTTGAAGCCCTTGATGGTGTCTTCAAGCTTCACGTAGCGGCCTTCCTTGCCGGTGAACTGGGCGGCGACGAAGAAGGGCTGCGAGAGGAAACGCTGGATCTTACGGGCGCGGGCCACCGTCAGCTTGTCCTCGTCGGAGAGCTCGTCCATGCCCAGAATGGCGATGATGTCCTGCAGGTCCTTGTACTTCTGAAGGATCGACTGAACCGCGCGGGCGACGCCGTAGTGCTCCACGCCCAGGACCAGGGGGTCCAGGATGCGGGAGGTGGAGTCAAGCGGGTCCACCGCAGGGTAGATGCCAAGCTCCGCGATCTGACGGGACAGAACCAGCGTTCCGTCAAGGTGCGAGAACGTGGTGGCCGGCGCGGGGTCGGTCAAGTCGTCCGCAGGGACGTACACGGCCTGCACCGAGGTGATAGAACCCTTGGTGGTGGAGGTGATGCGCTCCTGAAGAGCGCCAAGGTCGGTACCCAGGGTGGGCTGGTAACCCACCGCAGAGGGCATGCGGCCAAGAAGCGCGGACACTTCGGAGTTCGCCTGGGTGAAGCGGAAGATGTTGTCGATGAAGAGCAACACGTCCTGGCCTTCGACGTCACGGAAGTACTCACACACGGTCAGCGCGGTCAGAGCGACGCGGGCGCGGGCTCCCGGGGGCTCGTTCATCTGGCCGTAAACCAACGCGGCTTTGTCCAGAATGCCGGCTTCCTTGAACTCGTGATACAGGTCGTTACCTTCACGAGTGCGCTCGCCGACGCCCGCGAACACGGAGAGGCCGCCGTGCTGCTTGGCGATGTTGTTGATCATCTCCATCAGGATAACCGTCTTGCCGACGCCGGCGCCGCCGAACAGGCCCATCTTGCCGCCCTTGGGGAACGGGATGAGCAGGTCAACGACCTTGATGCCGGTTTCGAGCACTTCGACCTTGGTGGAGAGCTCAACAAACTCGGGGGCGGTACGGTGGATGGGGCGGAACTCGGTCGCGCCGACATCGCCCATTTCGTCCACGGGCAGACCCACGACGTTGATGATGCGGCCCAGGGGGGCGCGGCCAACCGGAGCCATGATCGGGTTTCCGGAGTCCGTGCCTTCCATGCCGCGAACCAGACCGTCTGTGGCGTCCATGGCGATGGTGCGCACGACGTTGTTGCCCAGGTGCTGCGCAACCTCAAGAACGAGGTTTTCAGCAGTGGGGTTGTTTGTGTTCTTCAGAAAAACTGCGTTCATGATGGCGGGAAGCTGGCCCTCGGGAAATTCGAGGTCCACCACCGCGCCGATGACTTGTACGATCTTGCCTGTGACACCGCTCATGATTGTTCGCCCCCTTTATCCTTTGAGCGCTTCGGTTCCGCCGACGATGTCCATCAACTCTCTGGTGATGCTCGCCTGCCTGGCCTTGTTGTATACCAGGGTGAGCGTGCCCACCATGTCGTCGCAGTTCCTCGTGGCGTTGTCCATGGCCCGCATGCGTGCCGCATGTTCCGAAGCCGACGTATCGAGCATGCCGCGATAGAGCTGGACGTTGACGAACCGGGGCAGAAGCTCGGCCAGAAGGCCTTCCACCGAAGGTTCGTAGAGGTACTCCTGAGTTGGCCCAGCCGCTTCGACGCCTTCGACGCTGTCGGCGACCATGGGCAGGATGGTCAACGTGGTTGACTCCTGCCTGGGGATGGAGATGAACTTGCCGAAGACCAGATTCACTTCGTCGAAGTCGCCGTTGATGTAGCCATTGATCACGTCCATGCCCAGCTTCAGGGCGACGGTGTAATCGAAGGAACCCATCTGGTCCGCGAAGGCAGCCACGATCTCGTAGCCGCTCTTCTTGACGGTATCCCGGCCCTTCTTGCCCATGCAGACGAACTTAACCGTCTTGCCCTGGGCGGCTTTTTCTCTGGCGAGCTTCAAAGCCATGGTGATGAGGCCGCCGTTGAAGGAGCCGCAAAGGCCCCTGTCGGAGGTGACCAGGACGATGAGACTCGTCTTGATCTCCTCACGGACTTCCAGAAGCGGATGGATCGAAGAATCCGCTCCTGCGGCCAGGCTGCCGAGCATCTCGTAGAACTTGTCCGCGTAGGGGCGGAAACGTTCGATGCGAGACTGCGCGTTACGCAGCTTGGCCGAAGCCACCATGTTCATGGCTTTGGTGATCTGCTTGGTCTTCTTGACCGCTGCGATCTTTAATTCAACGTCTTTCAGGGATGGCATGTATGTGCTCCCCCGCCTTAACCTTCAGCCCGGAAGCCCTTTTTGAACTCGTCAATGGCGGCGCCCAGGGTGGCGGTGAGGCTGTCGTCCAGAGCCTTCTTCTCGCGGATGTCCTTGAGAATGGAAGGCTTGGAGTTGCGCAGATAATCCAGGAACTCTTCCTCGAACTTGCGCACGGCGCTCACTGCGACGTCGTCCAGGAAGCCACGGCCAGCTGCGAAGATAACCGCAACCTGCTCTTCGACGGGCAGGGGCTTGTACTGGGGCTGCTTCAGCAGTTCAACCATGCGCATGCCACGGTTGAGCTTCAACTGGGTGCCCTTGTCCAGGTCCGAGCCGAACTGGGCGAAGGCCGCCAGTTCGCGATACTGGGCCAGGTCCAGGCGCAGGGTGCCTGCAACCTGCTTCATGGCCTTGATCTGGGCCGCGCCGCCGACTCGGGAGACCGAGAGGCCGACGTTGATGGCGGGACGGATGCCTGCGTTGAACAGGTTGGGTTCCAGGTACACCTGACCGTCGGTGATCGAGATCACGTTGGTGGGGATGTACGCGGACACGTCGCCAGCCTGGGTCTCGATGATGGGCAGAGCGGTCAGCGAGCCTGCGCCTTCCTTGTCGGACAGCTTGGAGGAGCGCTCCAGCAGACGCGAGTGGAGGTAGAACACGTCGCCGGGGAACGCTTCACGTCCCGGCGGGCGGCGCAGCAAGAGGGACATCTGGCGGTAGGCCACGGCCTGCTTGGACAGGTCATCATACACGATGAGGGCGTGACGGCTGGAGTCGCGGTAGTACTCCGCCATGGTGCAACCGGCGTAGGCCGCGATGAACTGCAGCGGCGCGGGCTCGGAAGCGGTGGAGGAGATGACCGTGGTGTACTCCATGGCGCCGTACTTGCGCAGGGTGTCCACCACCAGGGCCACAGTGGACTTCTTCTGGCCGATGGCCACGTAGAAGCACTGCACGTCGCCGCCCTTCTGGGCCAGGATGGCGTCCAGGCAGACGGCGGTCTTGCCGACCTGGCGGTCGCCGATGATCAGTTCGCGCTGGCCGCGACCGATGGGGGTCATGGCGTCGACGGCCTTGATGCCGGTAATCATGGGCTCGTGCACCGACTTACGGGCGATGATGCCGGGAGCCTTGATTTCGACCGCGCGGAATTCGTTGGAGGCGATGGGCCCCAGACCGTCGATGGGGTTGCCCAGGGGGTCGATGACTCGACCGGCCACGGCGTCACCGACGGGCACGGAGAAGATCTTGCCGGTACGCTTGACCGGGTCGCCTTCCTTGATGTGCGTGTCCTCACCCAGGAGCGCGACACCCACGTTGTCCTCTTCCAGGTTCAGCACCAGCCCCATGATGCCGCCAGGGAACTCCAGAAGTTCCATGGACATGGCGCTCTGGCAACCGTAGACACGGGCAATGCCGTCACCCACGGAGAGCACGGTGCCGGTCTCGCTCATCTCGACGCGAGATTCATAATTCTGAATCTGCTGCTCGATGATCTTGCTGATCTCTTCGGCTTTGATCTGCATGGCCCTACTCACCCCTCTTGATTTGTTCTTTCAGCAGCTGCAACTGGGCCCGAAGGCTAGCGTCCAGGACCTTATCCCCCACCCGCAGGACAACCCCGCCCAGGATGGCGGGCTCCACGCCGAAGTCGAGAACCAGCTTCTTGCCGGACTTCTTCTCCAGCTTGGCCTTGATGTCCTTCTGCCGCTTGGCCGGGATCTCCATCGCAGTGGTCAGCTTGCCGCGAACCACACCGCTGGTTTCGTCCAGAAGCTCGGCGTAGGTCTTCTGGATGTCCGGCAGACAGTCCAACCGGCCCTTGTCAGCCAGCACAGAGAGGAAGTTCACGGAGAGCGGCGCCATGTTCAGCTTGGCCACCACGTCGCCCAGGACCGCCTTCTTCTCATGCACGTTGAAACACGGGCTTTTAAAGAGTTTCAGAAGCTCGGGGGCAGTAGTGATAGCGCCAGCCAGCCCGTCGAGATCCTTGCCGAACGTTTCGGCGGCCTTTTCCTTCACGCCCAGAGCGAACAGCGCCTTGGCGTACCTGCGTGCGACGATGTTCCCGGTCAATTGAGCACCACCTTGCCTAAAGCGTCGTCAACAAGCTTGTCCTGGACATCTGCCGTCAGCTTGGTGGCCAGCATGTCCTGGGCTGCCTCGATGATCTTGTCGGCCATTTCGACGCGCAGCGCGTTCATGGCCATCTTTGCTTCCTGCTCGGCGGAGAGCAGCGCCTGAGCCTTGATGCGCTCGGCCTGCTCTTCGGCGGCCTTCACGATGGAGAGCTTCAGCGCCTCACCCTGGGCCTTGTAGTCGGCCAGGATCTGAGCCCTCTCGCTCTCGAGGTTCGCGATGGAACCTTCGACATCGGACAGGCGCTTCTGCGCCGAGACCTTGCGCTCCTCCAGGTCGGTCAGCTGGTTTTCAATACCCAGCTTGCGACCGCTGAAGGTGCTGGCGATCTTCTTGCCACCGGCCCACCACACCACCCCCACCACGAGAGCGAAGTTGATGGTCCGCAGAATGAAGTTTTTCCAGTTGGGAGCGTCCTGCCCGTCGGCCGAAGCCCAGGCACACGCGACAGTCAGTAGACAGACCGCAAGTGTAAAGAGAACAATCCGTGCCTTCTTCAACGCCATCCTCCTTGAAACGCTTGGGGCCGCCAACTAGAGGGCCTTGCCCAGAACCTTGGAAACGGCCTTGTTGGCCATGACGGACACCCCAGCCAGCATGGTCTCCAGAGCGACCTTGGACTCGTTTGCAACCGTGGCGCGCGCGCCCTTCAGGGAGACGAAGGCCTCCTCGTTGGCGGCTTCAAGAATCGCCTTCTCCTGACCGGCACCTTCCAGACGAAGACCGGTGCGCGCGGCACTGGCCTCGCGGCGGGCGTCTTCAAGAGCAGCCTGATAATTCTTGATTTTACCCTCGGCAGACGACGTGAAGCCGTCGATCTCGGAGGCCTGAGCGGCGACGGTGTCGGCGCGCAGCTTGAGCATCCTGCGAATCGGCGCGATGAGCACCGCATTCAGAACCACCAGGATGATGAGGAAGTTGGCCAGCTGTACGAAGAACCACTTGTCAAGAACCAGTATGTCCATCCACCGCCCCCCTAATTGTGAATTTTGTTTCAAGCCCGGTGGGTACGTACCTGTTTTCACACGGAGTGTCTAGGCCCTTTTTGGGAAAGGGCGCGAAAACGCACGGTAAATGGACGATTTGGCGGAGATAGTTATGAATTTCACGAATATCGGCAGAACTCAGTCTTGCGACGCTGGGACACCCGCTCCGCACATGCAGACCTGGCCGTCGAGCTCCGCGCCTTCTTCGATGGATAGAGCCGGGGTACTGAGCACACCCTTGAAGTGCGCGGTCTTGTGCAGAAGCGCCCGCTGGGAGGCCATGGCCTCGCCGCTAAACGTCCCGCCGAGCACCAATTGCCCGACACGGACCTGGCCCGTGATCACTGCCTCGCGCCCGACCACCAGGGTACCCTCCGACTCGATCTCGCCCTCGAAAACACCGTCGATGCGCACGGAACCGGTGAAGTCCAGGCGACCGCGATACGTGGTGCCCGAACCCAGAAAGGCGTTGATTTCATCCTTGGCCACGGCAAATACCTCCAGACGATGCGGTGAAGCGCGTCACGCCTTCTTGAAGACGAAGCGGCGCATGGATACGTTCAGCACTATCCCGATGAGACAAAAGTTCACGATGGTGGCGCTGCCGCCATAACTGATGAAGGGGAGCGGAATTCCCACCACGGGCATGATGCCGAGCACCATCCCCATGTTGATGAGAATCTGCCAGAAGAAATAAAAGAACACCCCAGCGCACAAGAACGAGCCGAAACGGTCCTTGGCGTCCCGCGATGCACCGGCCAGCAGGTAGAGGAAAATGCTGAACAGGGCCACCAGGACGATGGCCCCCACGAAGCCCCACTCTTCGGCGAACACGGCAACAGCGAAGTCCGTGTGCTTTTCCGGCAGAAACCTGAGTTGGCTCTGGGTCCCCTCCAGGAATCCCTTGCCCCACATCTGCCCCGACCCGATGGCGATCTGCGACTGGATAATGTGGTAACCCGAGCCCAGGGGGTCACGTTCAGGATTGAACAAGGTCAGCACGCGCAGCTTCTGGTATGGTTTCAGGAAGAACCAGCCGCAGGGGATTATCGCCGGAACCACCACCAGCAGCACCTTGAAAACCCGCCCGGTGAGCCCCCGGAAGAGGATCATGCCGCCAAGCAGCAGCAGGATGTTCAGCCCCGACCCCAGGTCGGGCTGCACGATGACCATGGCTGCCGGGGGCAAGGCCACCGCCAGGATGGTGAACAGTTCAAGCCACCCCAGACGCCCGGTACCCTTGGAGAGCATGAGCGCCCCCAGCATCAGGGTGGCGAACTTGGCGAATTCGCTGGGCTGGATGCTGAACAGGCCGAAATCCAGCCAGCGCTTGGCCCCGTAGACGGTTTTACCCATGATGGGCACCATGGCCAGCAGGACGATGGTCAGGATCATGAGCGGCCAGGCCACGTGTTTGAAGTAGCGGTAATCGAAGAGGGTCATGGTTATCATGCCCAAGAACCCGGCAAGGCCCCAGATGCATTGCTTCTGATAGAAAGGGTTCAGCGAAACGCCGTCGCCCATGCGGAAGCCGCTGGCGGAATAGAGGTTCAAAACCCCCACGCCAAAAAGCATGGCGACCATGACCAGAAGCGGCCAGTTGATGTGCGTGATGAGTCGGCGGTCCAGCGGTGACATGGGCTAGTCGCCGATTTCCTGCGCGGGTTGCGGCTGTCCGGCCGCTTTGGCGGCGGACTTCGCTGCGGCGGGAACAGGGCCGAACAGATAATCGTAGACGGCCTTGACCACCGGGCCTGCGCTTTCACCACCGTGGCCGCCGTGTTCCAGCATGCACACCACCACGTAGCTCTTCCCGTCCTTCTGGCCCCAGGTGGATATCCAGGCGTGATCGCGGTACTTGTAGGGCATCTCGTGGGTCTTCTGGCGCACGTCCGCATTTTGCAGTTTGACCACCTGGGCCGTGCCGGTCTTGCCGCCGATGACCGCGTCAGGGCGCTTGAGCTTCTGGGCCGTGCCCGCCTGGACGGTGTCGGCCATGGCCTTCAGGATGAATTCCCGGTCCTTGTCGGACAATGCCAACTTGGACTGCACTTCCACCGGGTCGTCCAGCACCAGGCTCGGACGGATGACCTTGCCGCCGTTGACCAGCGAGGCCAGGAACTTGGCCAGCTGAAGCGGAGACACCTGCACGTAGCCCTGGCCGATGGAGGCGTTCAGCGTCTCGCCGCGCGTCCAGTTCTCGCCGTAGCGGCGTTTCTTCCAGGCTGTGGAGGGAATCAGGCCGCTGCGCTCATGAGGCAGGTCGATGCCCGTGGGCTGGCCGAAGCCGGATTGAAGGGCGTAGCGGTTGATGCGGTCGATGCCCAGCTTTTCGCCAAGCTGGTAGAAGTAGACGTCGCAGGAGTGGACCAGGGCGGCGCGCATGTCCACAGAGCCGTGACCGCCCTTCTTCCAGCAGTGGAAGTCGTGGTCGCCCACGCGGTACGAGCCGGAGCAGAAGGCGGTGTCGGAGGTCTTGACCAGGCCCTCGGACAGGGCGCAGGCCGCCATGAGCAGCTTGAAGGTGGACCCCGGCGGGTACACCGACTGCGAAACCCGGTTCTGAATGGGGTGCATGGGGTCGTCGCGCAGCTCTTTCCACTTCTTGGGAGGGATGCCCAGGACGAAGAGGTTGTTGTCGTAGGTGGGCTGGCTCACCAGCGCCAGCACTTTTCCGGTCTCAGGCTGGAGCACCACCACGGCCCCGGCCTGCCCTTCCAACTGCTTGCCGACGAACGTCTGGAGGTCGGCGTCGATGGAGAGCATCAGGTTGCCGCCTGTGCGCGGCTCCTGAATTACCTGCTGGTCGTGCTCACGTCCGTAGGCGTCCACCTCGATCTGCTTGAGGCCCTTCTCGCCGCGCAGCCGCTGCTCCAGCACCAGCTCCAACCCCTGCTTGCCCACGTGGTCGCCCAGGGCCAGGCGCGAGTCCTTTTCCAGCTCCTCCTCGTTTGCCTCGGCCACATAGCCCATGACGTGCGCCAGGGTCTGCCCGTCCGGGTAGTAGCGTTTGTGACGGATGAGGATTTCCAGGCCCGGCCAGGACACAGCGTTGGCCTCGATCTTGGCCAGCAGCTCGTAGGACAGGTTGGAGATGAGCACCATGGGTTCAAACTGCTTGGAGCGCTTCTTGCCGCGAATGTAGGTGTCGAGGAGCACCTGATAGTCGAGCCCGGTCCACTCGGACACCTTGCGCAGGGTGGCCTGGATGTCCTCGCAGTCCTCACGGATGAGGCCCAGGGCGAAGGAAGGTTCGTTTATGGCCAGGGGTTTGCCGTTGCGGTCCAGGATCATGCCCCGGGCGGCGATGATGGAGGCCTGGCGCATCTGGTTTTCCCGGGCGAGTTCGGCGAAGTGTTCGCCCTTGTGCACCTGGAGATACCACAGGCGCACGGTGAACAGACAGAAGAGCCCCAGGATGAGGCTCTGGAGGAGGATCAGACCGCCGCGTGGCGATTGTTGCCCGGTGTCGGGCTCATACGTCTTGGCCATTGTGGGGCAGGTGGTTGTAGATGATGTAAGCAAGGCCCCATTGCACAGGGAATACCACGGCCTGGACCACGGACTCCAGAAGAACACGTCCCGGCGGCACCCGCCAGTCTTGAAGCTGGGTCATGACATTCATCAGCCCAAAATGCAAAACCCCCAGGCACGCACCCAGGATGATCATGAACAGAAAGTTCTTGGCCTCGAAAAGCCAGTGACCGAAGAAGAAAAGCGCCGCAAGCACCCCGTACCACAGGACCACCGTGCCGAAAGCCAGGGAGCCGGTGCCTTCCTGGAGCAGGAGCCAGATGAGCCCCAGGACGATAGTGGCGCGGGGCTTTTCTTCCTGAAGGCTCAAGATAAGCCCCGGAGCGAGAAAGTCCACTCCAGGCATGAAGCTCTGCATCCACAATCCGGCCAGGGTGAAGATCGACCAGAAAGTCAGGCGGGAGCCGGTCATTGACCTTCTCCCCGCTTTTTCCTGGGCAGGGATTCCTGGGGCCGGGCCTCGGGGGGCTCGTTGCGCCCGCGCTTCTTGACCTCGCCCTTGCGCTCGGCCGCGCCCTTGGGACGCTTGGTGGAGGTGTCGGGCAGGGCGTCGTCGGCTTCCGTGGCCTCGGGCGGCCTGGGAGGCGGAATTTTGCGCAGCAGGGCCACTTCTTCCATGCGCTTGGGGTCGAAAAGGGCCTGGGCCTGCACGTTCAGAAACAGCGAAGACCCCTCGCGCGACACGTCGGACACCTCGGCCACGGGCAGCCCTTGCGGGAAGATGCCTTCCAGCCCGGTGGTGACCAGGGTCTCGCCCTTTTCCAGCGGTGCGTTCAGGGCCACGTATTGCAGGCTCATGCCCAGATTGGGGCCGCGCCCGACCAGAATGCCCTGGGTGCGGGTCTTCTGGGAGACCACGGGGATCTTGCTGTTGGGGTCGGTAATCATGATGACCGTGGCCGCACTCATGGAGTAGCGCAGCACGCGCCCCACCACGCCCTCGGGCGAAATCACGGGCGTGTTGATCTCCACGCCGTGTCGGCTGCCCCGGTCGATGACGAACGTCTCCAGGGCGGCGTTGGGGCCAAGGCGGTGGGCGATGACGCGCGCCGCCTCCCGGGACCATTCGGGCGGCGGTGTGATCATCAGGATGCCGGTGAGCCGCTTGGCCAGCGAGGCCTGTTCGCGCGCGCCGACAAGCTCCTCGTTGGCGCGCGCCAGTTCGTCGCGCAGCACCTCGTTCTCCTGGCGCAGGCCCACAAAGTAGACGTAGCGCTCCCAAAACGAGGATACACGTGTCCATACCCACCGACCGGGGGTCAGTACCCACCGGGTGAGTTCCAGGCCCGTATGGCTGGCCAGATTGTCCACGTATCCGGTGCGGATGTTCCAGGTGAACAAGCCCAGATAGACAAAAAGGACCACCAGCAGACCCAGTGTTATGCGCTGGGGCGTGGGCTTAATCGATGGTTACCTCTTTGAGCACATCGAGATTGTCCAAGGCCATGCCTGATCCTCGAACGACCGCCGACAGCGGATCGTCCACTATGACGATGGGAAGGCTGGTCTCCTCGCGCAGGAGCTGATCCAGACCACGCAGCAGCGCGCCGCCGCCGGTAAGGACTATTCCCCGGTCCACGATGTCTGCTGCCAGTTCCGGGGGGGTCTGCTCCAGGGCGATGCGCACCGCCTGGACGATGGACTCCACCTGCTCGGCGATGGCCTTCTGGACCTCATCGGCGGTGATGGTAATGTTCTGCGGAATTCCCGTGACCAGATCGCGGCCCTTGACCTCAATCTCCCCAATGCTTGTCGAGTGGTGAGCGCTGCCGATGTTGATCTTGATCTGCTCGGCCGTGGATTCACCGATGAGCATGTTGTACTTGCGCTTGACGAACTGCATGATGGCTTCGTCCATCTTGTCGCCGCCAACGCGGACGCTCTTGGCGTACACGATGCCCGACAGGGATATGACCGCCACCTCAGTGGTGCCGCCGCCGATGTCCACCACCATGTTGGAGGTAGGCTCGGTGATAGGGAGGTTCGCGCCGATGGCTGCGGCCATGGGCTCCTCGATCAGGTACACCTCGCGCGCACCCGCCGACTGGGCGGATTCCTTCACGGCGCGCTTCTCCACCTGGGTGATGCCTGTGGGCACGCAGATGATGATGCGCGGGCGCACCAGGCGGCGCGAGTTGTGGACCTTGGAGATGAAATGGCGAAGCATGGCCTCGGTGACCTCGAAGTCGGCGATGACGCCGTCCTTCATAGGGCGGATGGCCACGATGTTGCCGGGAGTGCGGCCAAGCATCTTCTTGGCCTCGGCACCCACGGCCAGCACCTTGTTGACGCCGCGCGCGTCCTTTTTGACGGCCACGACGGACGGTTCGGAGAGAACGATCCCCTTGCCCTTGACGTAGACCAGGGTGTTTGCCGTACCCAGGTCAATGGCGAGGTCGTTGGAGAAAAAACCCAATGCGGAATCCAAAAGTCTGGACATGGTCCCTTCCTTGACTCAATCATGGAGTCTGGCGTCTTGGAGGGGCGGACTTGCGGCCTGCCCCCGAACGGCTTTCTGGCCGATAAAAAAAGCCGGGCCGCGCGCGGCCGGCCCTCTGATCGGCAGAGCGGTGATCGCTTGGCCCCCGCCCGGTCGAGGGTTGGTGTTGTTCGATTCCCCGCCTGATGTCAACGGGATTTTGCACTTATGAACAAGGTATCATCAAACGCAATCCAGGCACAGGGATATTACTCTGTTTCCGCGCATTGGAAGGCGATCTTCTCACGCCCCGCCCGCAAGGTCCCGCTGGACGCCGGATTCACCTGTCCCAACCGCGACGGAACCGTCTCCTCCGGGGGGTGCTCTTTCTGCAACGCCAATGGCTCCGGCACGGGCCTTCACAGCGCCATGAGCCTCACGCAGCAGTGGGACCACTGGCGGGAGCGACGCCGCGCCGTGTGGGGCGACGTGGCCCTGGTGGGCTATCTCCAGGCCTTCTCCAACACCCACGGGCCAGTATCAAGACTGCGCGGCGTCCTGGAGGAACTGGCCACGATCCCTGACCTGGACGGCCTGTGCCTGGGCACCCGGCCCGACTGCCTGGACCAGGAAAAAATCCAGCTTCTGGCGGATTTTCCAGCCCGCGAGCTCTGGCTGGAACTGGGCTTGCAATCCTCCAACCCGGCAACCCTTGCCCGCGTGAACCGGGGGCACGGTTCTGAGTGCTTTGCCCGCTCCGCCGAAATGGCAGCCGGGATGGGCCTGAAGGTGCTGGCGCACGTGATGGCCGGGTTGCCCGGCGAGACGCCTGCGGACTGGGACGAGACCGTGCGTTTCGTGAACGCGCTTCCCGTGGCGGGCATCAAGTTCCACAACCTGTTCGTGGCCGAGCACACGCCGCTGGCAAACGACTACCGGGCAGGGCTGGTCCAGCCGCCCACGCTCGAGGACTACGCAGCCTGGGTGGGCCGGTCGCTTTCGGCGCTGCGCCCGGACATTGTGGTGCACCGGCTGGCCGCCGATCCGGCCCAGGGCGAGCTTGTCGCGCCCGCATGGGCCGGGGACAAGCGGGCCGTGCACAATGCCATCATGGCGGAAATCCGCCGAGGTGGGATCAGGCAGGGTGTGGCTTGGAGCGTGTCGGCTTGAGACCGGGCTCGTGCGAGGACGCAAATACAAACCAGCGCGACACGACTGTCGGCTATTTCCGGGAGAACGACGCATGAAACGCATTTTGAGCTTCTTCGCCATGCTGGCGCTTCTCACGGGACTCGCTGCTCCGGCCCAGGCCCAGCAGAGCGCGTCAGCACCGGACAGGTCCTTCTCCCTGACCATCCCGTCCGGCTGGGTGGCCATCCCGCCGCTGGAGCTGTACCTTTTCGAGCATCCTGGCCGCACCGCACCGGTCACGCCCGAGGAGCTGGCCGAATTCCGCAAGACGCGCATGGGCTTCCAGCGACCCGCCGACGCCTGGTTCACCCTGCCCTACATGATCGTGCGCCTGGAGACCGACAAGAAGCGCGGCCCGCAGGAACTGTTCATGGACCACGTGCTTGCCGAGAAGGACAGCGAGGCGGGCTCCGGCGGCGAAGGCTACCGCTTCCGGGAAAAGGACCACTTGCCCACCAAGCGCCTGCACTATTATAAGGACGTCAGCTACAGCGCCGCCCAGGGCCGCAAGGTGGCCATGGGCGTGTACACCTATCTGACCAGCCGGGGCTTTTTGCGCGTGGCCTGGTTCGTGGGCGAGAACGAGCTGCGCTCCTACGAGCCGACGCTGCACCAGTCAGCCATGAGCGTGAAGCTGTCGCCGGAGTTGGAATACGTGCCGGAGGGCAAGAAATGAGCGCCACCGAGATCATCGTCGCCAAACCGCTGGCCCTGCATCTTACCTGGGACGGGGACACTTTGGACTCCATCGGCCTCAGATGGGCCGGGGACGCGGACGTCTCCGCCCCCAGGACCGGACTCGGGCGTGAATTGGCCGAGGCGCTTACCCGGTACGTGGCCGGGGAGCGCGTGGAGTGGCCGGTGCTGCCCGTGGATTTAAGCAGGCTCGCGCCGTTCCACCGCGTGGTGCTGAAGGAGCTGTACCGGATTCCGGCGGGCCAGAGCCTGAGCTACGGCCAGCTGGCCGAGCGCTGCGGCAGCCCCAAGGCCGCCCGCGCCGTGGGGCAGGTGATGGCCAAAAACCCCTGGCCCCTGGTGTTCCCCTGCCACCGGGTGCTGGCTTCTGGCGGCGGACTTGGTGGGTTCGGGCCTGGCGTCGAGATGAAGAAGTGGTTGTTGGATCTTGAGCGCAGGTCCTGCGCCGGGTGAGGCGGACGACGCCTTGGACGATCTTGACTAGGTGCGAGGAGCGCGCAGGAGAGTCCTAGGCCTGCCAGCCTTCACTGGGCCTTCCGGGCGCGCAAAGTACGTCCAAAGCGTCCCAAACCCGTTGACAACCCCAGCGCCGCGCGTGTAGCGTTACCCACATGACCTCGGTCTCCGCCTCCCTCGCTCTGGCTCTCCTGCTACTGCCCCCCGCGGGCAAATAATACTCTTTTCTCTTTTTGCATTCGCAATCCGTGTCCACCCGCTTAAGGCGGGGGTTTCCTTACGCATTCTCGCAGCAGGAGTGTTCATAGCATGCAGCCCAGCACCCCGGACAAGTACCGTCCCTTTCCTCCCGTGCCCATCACTGGCCGCACCTGGCCGGACAAGGCCATCACCGCCGCCCCCATCTGGCTCTCCACGGACCTGCGCGACGGCAACCAGGCCCTGTTCGAGCCTCTGGACCCGGCCAACAAGCTGCGTCTGTTCGAGCTGCTGACCCGCGTGGGCTTCAAGGAGATCGAGGTGGCCTTTCCGGCGGCCTCCCAGACCGATTTCGACTTCGTGCGCTCACTCATCGAGGACAGCCACATCCCCAGCGACGTGACCATCTCCGTGCTCAGCCAGTGCCGTGAGCACCTGATCCGCCGCACCATGGAGTCGCTCCAGGGCGCGCGCCGGGCCATCGTGCACATCTACGCCTCCACGGCCCCAGTGTTCATGAAGACCGTGTTCCGCAAGACCCCCGAAGAGGTCATCGCTATGGCCGTGTCCTCGGTGAAGCTCATCCGTGAACTGGCTGCCGACCAGCCCGCCACCGAGTGGGCGCTGGAGTTCAGCCCCGAGAACTTCTCCGGCTCCGACCTCACCTTCGCCCGCGACATCTCCGACGCCGTGGCCGAGGCCTGGGGCGCAACGCCAGACGACAAGCTCATCGTGAACCTCCCGGCCACCGTTGAGCTGGCCACCCCCAATGTCTACGCCGACCAGATCGAATGGATGTGCCGCAACCTGAAGCACCGCCAGAGCATGATCATCAGCGTGCACACCCACAACGACCGGGGAGCTGCCGTGGCCGCCGCCGAGCTTGCCATACTGGCCGGAGCCGAGCGCGTGGAAGGCTGCCTGTTCGGCAACGGCGAGCGCACCGGCAACGCCGACCTGGTGACCATGGGGCTGAACCTGTACACCCAGGGCATCAACCCTGGCCTGGACTTTACCGAACTGGACAAGCTGGCCCGCACCGCCGAGGAACTCACCGGCCTGCCCGTGCATCCGCGCCATCCCTACGCGGGCGATCTGGTGTTCACAGCCTTCTCCGGCTCCCACCAGGACGCCATCAAGAAGGGCATGGCTGCGCGCCAGCCCGGCGACGTCTGGGACGTGCCCTACCTGCCCGTCGACCCCGAAGACCTTGGGCGCGGCTACGACTCCATCGTCCGCGTCAACAGCCAGTCCGGCAAAGGCGGCGTGGCCTACCTCATGGAGACGGCCCACGGCATGGTCATGCCGCGCAGGCTTCAGGTGGAGTTCTCCGGCGTTGTGCAGCGTCGCGCCGACGCCAAGGGCGGCGAAATCTCCGCGCCCGAGTTGTGGGACCTCTTCGCCACGGAATACCTCAAGTTGAAAAAGCCCCTGCTTTACGCAGGGCATCATCTGATTGAGCGCGGCAAGGGTCAGGGCGTCAGCCTCACCGTGGGTCTGGACAAGAAGACCCTGGGGCTCTCCGGATCGGGCAATGGTCCCATCGACGCCACCGTGCATGCCCTGGGGTTGCCCATCACCCTGCACTCCTACGAGGAGCGGGCCATCAGCCAGGGCGCGGACGCCAAGGCCGCCGCCTTCGTGGAAGTATCCATGGAGGGCGTGAAGGGCATGACCTTCGGCGTGGGCGTACACGAGAACATTGTCACCGCCTCGATTCTGGCGGTGATGAGCGCCGTGAACCGCCTGCTGGAGCTGGCCACGCGGGAAGTGCGCGCCGAGATGCTGGAGAAGCTGAAAGAAGAGTAGCGGACAGACAAACGGGGGAAAGCCTCCGGCGGCCAAAGGGCTCCGCCCTTATGGAATCCCTCATGGGGTTGGTTGGTTCTTCCGGCGAGGAAAGCGACGTGGGGCGCGGCGCGAGGGAGTTTGCGAAAAAGGGCCTCCGGCGGCCAAAGGGCTCCGCCCTTGTGGAATCCCTTACGGGATCAGGATGGTTGTTCCTGCCGTTGACGATGTGAGTGTTTGGCGAAAATCGACCGCACGTATTGGTCCGTGAGGTCATGGCGTAAATGTCAG
>WSYE01000007.1:0-95907 GCA_009773665.1 Desulfovibrionaceae bacterium
CCGAGTTCGAGTCCGTGCAAGTGACGCCCGACACCCCACGCTATGACGGCATTTTCCTGGGACGCCTGCACCCCCAGAAGGGCCTCCTCGATCTGGTGATGATCTGGCGCAAAGTCTGCGACGCCAAGCCCGGCGCGCGTCTGGCCATCATCGGCGGAGGCAGCGACTCCTGGTTTGCGCGCCTGAAATCAGACATCGACGCCGCAGGGCTCACCGCCAACGTGGACCTCTTGGGGTTCAGGCAAGGGGCTGAAAAGGTCCGCCTGCTCAAAAACGCCGGATGTTTCTGCATGCCCAGCCACTACGAAAGCTTCGGACAGGTTGCCGTGGAGGCCATGGCCTGCGGGCTGCCCGTGGTGGCCTACGATCTGGCGATTTATGACGAAATCTTCCCCGGCGGCATGGTGCGACACCCCCAGGGCGACGTTGCCGGATTCGCCGCCACCGTGGTCGATCTGATGGACAACAGCGAACGCCGCGCCAAGCTAGTGGCCGAGGCCGCCCAAGTGGCCTGCCGCTTCGATTGGGAACAGATCGCCCGCGATGAGCTGGAAATGGTGGGGAAATAAGCTGGAGGAGACAATCGGGCTCCGCCCTGTGTCGCGATTATGAAAAACATGAAATGTTTTTCATAATTTAATCAATGGTTTTTCGTGTGTTGCGTTGCGACACACGATGGAGTCGGGCTCCGCCCGAACCCGCAAGGGCTCTGCCCTTGACCCGCCAGGGGCCCAACGTGGATCATCCCCCTGGACCCTGCAATGTGCTTCGCGTCGTACGCGGGCAGGACAGACTCCGTCCGTTACGTCTGTCAATCTTTGCTCGGCCCATCGCGCACAACGCGATGGGCCGAGCTCATTTATATCAGTACCTCGCCGTAAAGGCCTTGTTGTATCCGGTCAGCTCCACGTACCCCTCGCCGGTGACGGGCTTGCCGTCGACGGCGCCGACGGCCCGCACCAGCCCCTCCCAATAATTCACTCCGGTCGAAAGCGGCGTGTTCATCTCCTGGTCGGGAATTTCCGGCGCGAGCGTAAGCGCGATGCCCGGCGCGGTCAGCTTCCACCCAGCCGGATACCGGGCTTTGGAACGCGGACTGGTCCAGCTTCCGGTGGAAGCGAGCGTAAGCTGCGACGCGCTGATGCGCGTGGTCCTGCCGTCCGGCGCGATCAGCGTCCCCCCAGTGGCCGGGCCAAACCCGCCCTTCTCGACGCGCAGAAAAAACACCATCAGGTCGGAGCCGTCCGACAGGCGCAGGCTGAACCAGTCCCACCCCGATATCCCCGGCTCCAGCGGCGCGGACGAATACTCCTGGTCCATCCAGGCTTCCCCGGTAACTGGTATCGTTTTGCCGTCAAGCTGGATGCTCCCGGAAACCTCCATGCGCGGGATGGAATAGTAGCAGCTGGCGCTCTCCGGCTTGACTCCCTTCTGGCTATAGCCCCGCTCCCCGTGGGCGATAGGGCCTTTCCTGGGGGCAAGAGCCAGATCGTAGGAGAAGTCCGGGCCACGGGCTTCAAGCCGATGCGCGTCAGATGCGATAGCTAGACTCCAGTCGCGCAGGAAGATGCGCACGACTTGCCCGTCTTTCCCGGCGGGGTTGCCAGTTTCGTCCGTGCCTGCGGCCGTCGGGGCGGTTCCGGGCGTTCCGGGTGTGCTCCACCCGGCAAGATCCAGCGCCGCGCGCGACACGGCCTCGTGCTGGCGGTGCCTTCGGCGCGATACGTCGGTGATGGCCGCGTGGCCCAAAAGTATCTGATTGGTGCGCCAGCCCGTGGCATGTTCAGGTTCGCCGGGTTTGATGCGGCTCCTGAAGATGGTGAACTGGAACCCGTAGCGCTCGCCCGACGGCCCCTTGAGCGCCCCCGTGTAGTACCACCACTCTGTCTTATGGCCGGGGTGCGGCCCGTGGTCGCGCGGAAATTCGAAATCGCACGGCCCGGTCACGGGCGCGAACTCCTGCGCAAAGACCTGCGAGGCCAGAAGCAGGCACAGCGCGGCAAGCAAAACGATATGCGTTCGTCTCATCGTTCCCTCAGGATCAGCGCGGGCGTTCGCGACAGCGCGGCCCGGCAGGCAGGCGGCCCGGCAGCCAGCACCGCCGCCAGGATGAGCGGCAGCGAGAGCGCCAGGGCGCGCCAGTCCAGCAGGTACACGAACGTCCAGCCGAAGGACTGCCGATTGATCACGTAGATGATGATCACCGACAGGGCCAGCCCGCCGATGACGCCCACGATCTCCCCGGCCAGCCCCAGATACACCGCCTCCCAGAGCACCATGGCCGTTATCTGGCCCCGGCTGGCCCCCACGGCCAGCAACGTGTTGATCTGGCGCATGCGCTCCAGCACCCGCACCGTGAGCGTGACGCACACCCCGAGCGCCGCCACACCCAGCGCGATCACCAGGAGCACTCCGGTGATGGCGAAGGTCTCGTCGAAAATGCCCGTCACCAGCGTGTGCAGCCCCGTACCGGGGACGCCCTCCACGCCCGGCCCCCAGGGCTCGGCCAGCATCTGCGCGCGCAGGGTCTCGGCCTTGGCGGTCAAGTCGCCGCTGCGATCCTTGAAGTACACTCGCAGGCCGCCCGCGCCAGATTCGCCGCCAAGAGCCGTAAACGCGGTAAGATCATAATAGGCCTCGCCGCCGCGCGTGCGGTAGCTGCGAACCACCATGGCCACCACGGCGTCCACCTCGGCCGCGCCCACCTGCACCTGGAAGCGGTCCCCGGCTTTCAGCCCGGCCTGATTGGCCAGGGCCTCGGCTATTGCCACTCCCTGCCCGGAGAGCAGCAGGGCTTCGGCGTCGGGCAGGCGCTCCAGCACGGAAAAGCGCGAATACTCGAGGAGTCCGGGCATATCCGTGGCCTCGAACTGATACGCCGTATTCCCCAGCGTGAGATAGCGCCGCAGGTAGGGAACCACCTCCACGTCGCCGCGCGCGGCCAGCCATTCGGTGAGCTCCGGGGGCAGGGTGTCGCGGTAGCCGTTCAGCTCGGCGTTGGCCGGACGAACGAACAGGTCGCCGGTGACGGTCTGGTCCAGCCAGGTGACGAAGCTGGCCCGGAAGCTGTGGATCATGGTGGAGAGCGCCAGGAACAGGGCCATGGCCGTGGCCAGTGCGCCCACGGACACGGCGGCCCGGTTGCCGCCCCGCCCGGCCTGGGCCGAAGCCAGCTCCGCCGGGACGCCGCCCAACCGGGCCAGGGGCGCCGCCAGGGCGATGGTCAGCCGAAGCGCGAAGGGCGAGAGCAGGGCCAGCCCCGTGAACAGCAGAAAGATTGCCAGATAACCGGGCAGCGGAAACCCCGTCGGCGACGGCAGGGTGCTCACCGGCCAGGAGCTTGCGGCCAGAGCGAATCCCGTCAAGGCCCAGAACCGTCCTGCGGACGCGCTATGGCTCTCCTCCTGGCGATGGATGGACATAGCCTCGCGCGGGGACACGCGCATGGCCCGCACCGCAGGCCCGATGGAGGCCAGAAGCGACACGGCCACGGTGACGCCAAGCGACAGGCCGATCTCCCGTGGATCGAGGCTCGCGCCCTGGACAGCCACGCGCACGAACAGGTTGTTCACCGTGGAGCTGACGCCCTGAAGCATCCAGCCTGTGAACACCGCCGCCACGGGCATGCCCGCCAGCCAGCCCAGCGCGCCGAGCATCCCCCCCTGAAACAGGAACAGGGCGGACACCGTCCCCGGTCCGGCCCCCAGGGAGCGCAGCACGGCCAGCTCCTTGCGGCGTGAGGCCGCGTCCAGGGAGACAAGGCTGTACACCAGGAACATGCCCACGAAGAGCGACACGAAAGAGAGCACCGTAAGGTTCAGCTGATAGGCCTGAATCATGGCCAGACCGGATTCACGGGCCTCTCCGGGCGGCGCGGCGTGGACACCCGGCCCCAGGATGCCCTGTACGGAGTCGGCTGAGACGCCCGGAGCGAGCTTCACGTCGATGCGGTCCACCTTTCCGACCAGTCCCAGGAACTCCTGTGCGGTGGAGATGTCCGCCACCGCCAGATTACCCGCCTCGACCCCGGCCAGACCTTCTGGAGCAAGCACCGCCAGCACAGTGAACGAAGCTTCTCGCCCGCCGTGATGCAGGGTGAAGTGCCCGCCCGGCTCCACGCCAAGACGCTGGGCCAGGGGCTTGCCCAGGAGCACGGTGCCGGGCACGGCCATGAGGTCCATCCAGTTGACGCCCTGGCCCGCCTCGCCAGTGCTTCCTGCGATGGAGAATCCCCGGAAGGCCCGGTCCAGCAGGGGGTCCACCCCGATCAGGCGCACCGGATTGCCCGAATCGTCCTTCACGTAGGCTGAGATCACCGGAGAAGCCTGGGTGACGCCCGGCAGGCGCAGAAGCCGTCCCACCAGCGAGTCATCCACCCGGAAACCAGGCGCGGCCACGGCCAGCGAGGCCGTGCCGGTGAAGGCGTCCATGCCCTGGCTGAAGGCCTCCACCGAGGCGTTCACTGCGAGGCGCACACTCAGGAAAACCGAGGCCCCAAGTCCCACGCCCACGATAACCGCCAGGGAACGCCAGAGCCTGAGCCGCCACTGGCGCAGCACGAACCAGCAGGCGATGCGCGCGAAATTCAGGAAAGGTCGCACGCGCCCTCCGACATCTGGCCATCCTTAATGCACAGGGTGCGGTCCGCCAGATGGTCGGCCAGCGCGCCGTGGGTGGCGATGAGCACCGTTCGCCCGAAGTGCCTGCCGAGCTCCGCCAGATAGTCGGCCACAGCCTGACCGCTGACGCTGTCCAGGTTGCCGGTGGGTTCGTCGGCCAGGATGACGGGAGGGTCGTTTATCAGGGCGCGGGCGATGGCCGTGCGCTGCATCTCGCCGCCGGAGAGTTCCTCGGGCAGGTGCGCGGCCCGGTGACTGAGCCCCAGCCAGTCCAGATGGGCCATGGCGCGGGGGCGTACGACGGGGAGCGCGTCCCCGGCCAGAAGTGCCGGAAGGCAGACGTTTTCCAGCACGGTCATGGTGGGCATCAGGTTGAAGCTCTGGAAGACCATGCCCACGGTGCGGCGGCGAAAGTGCGTGAGGTCGGCCTGGGAGGCGCGGCGCAGGTCGCACCCGGCCACGATGAGTTCGCCCCCGGTGGGCGTGTCCAGCCCTGCCAGGAGCGAGAGCAGCGTGGATTTTCCCGAACCGCTGGCCCCCTTGAGCAGCACCACCTGTCCGGCCATTATGCGAAAGGTCGCGCCGTGAACACCGGCCACGTCGCCGCCGCGCGTGTGATAGACGCGTGTGAGGTCTGTGGCGGCCACCACGGCACTGCCCGAACTCACGCCGGATGTCCCGGCTGAAAATTGAGGGGTAATCATCCTAGGCGGACTATCGCCCAGTGCGGGGACGGGGTCAAGCCCGGGGCGGGATCATCTGGAGTATCAGAAACAGCGGGCCGCCACGCAATCAACTCAGGGCAGTTCCAGCGAGGAATAATACGCCGCCCAACGGGCTATCTTTCCTTGCTCGTCGAGTTCGAACACTTCCAGGGCGTCTTTGTTGAATATCGTCGTGCAGTGCATGGCAAAGCCCCCGACTCCCGCATAGACGCATTTGACATCAAAACACACATGCGGCAGCTGGGTCATGATCATCCTCAAGTAGTTGGCGATGGCTTCCTTGCCGCGCAACACGCCGTCTTCAACCTTGAGGAGCTGATACAACAGAGGGCCGGACATGGTCGCATCGTCACGGAACATACCGAGCAGCGCGATGTCGTCATGGCTGTTCCATGCCGTCACGAACGCTTCAGCCGTCCTCCTCGCGGTAGCTACGTCCAGGATCATGATCCCCCCTCGACCTGGGACCCAGGCCTGAGTTGCCTGCCTACTCCCCCAGCGCCTTTTTCGCTTTGGCCAGGGCCTTCACGGCCATGTCCAGGCCGGGCTTGGCGGCCAGGGATTTCTCGGCGTCGGCCTTGGCCTCGGGCCACTTGCCTGCCTGGGCCTTGATCTGCGCCGAGGCGGCCAGCCACAGCGGGCTCTCGCCGGTCTTCTTGCGCACGTCGTTTAAGAGCTTCAGTCCCGGCTCGGTTTCCTTGAGCTTCGCGATGGCGGTTACCAGCAGGTCGTAGGCGCGGGCGTTGTCCGGGCTGGTTTCGATGGCTCCGCGCAGGTATTCCAGCGAGGCCTTGTAGTGCCCCTTGTCCATGAGTTTCATGGCCAGCATGGGGAACAGGCCTTCCTCGTCCACATGCAGGGTCACGGCCTCGCGGAAGCTGCGCTGAGCTTCCAGGAGATTGCCGTCCTCCAGGAGCTTCATGCCCTTTATCACCAGCTGGTCGATCTTCAGTTTGCGCTGGCGCATCGCCTCCAGAGACTCTGTCTCGATGTCCTGTTGCACCTTCTTGTACACGGCGGCCATGTACTGGAAGAGCTTGGCTTCCTCGCCCTTCAGATAAGGGACGCCCTTGGGAACATACTTCAGGACGCGGGCGATCTTGCTCACGTTGGCGAAGGCTTCGCGGAAAAGGCTCTCCACCTCGCTCCGGTCGGTTCCGGGCAGCTTCACGGTGACGAAGCCCTTCAGGGCCGAGGCCAGGGTGGCCAGGGCTTTCAGATCCTCGTTCTTCAGGTAGGCGGCCTTGCAGCGGGCCAGATCTTCCTTGATGGTCTTGGCGGTGATGTTCATGCCCCGGTTCTTCCCCGTTTATCGTGCTTGCAGTGTCTGCCCGGCCTAGTGCGCCAGACCCCAGTCGCCCCCGACTCCCACGTCGGCCACCAGGGGCACGGAAAGCTCTACCACCCCGGTCATGAGTGAAGCCAGACGGTCCCCGGCCTCGCGCGCCGAGGCCTCGGGCGCCTCCAGCACCAGTTCGTCGTGGATCTGGAGGATGAGCCGCGCATTCAGGCTTTTCAACGTCCCGTCGTGGGCCACGGCGAGCATGGCCATCTTGATGATGTCCGCCGCGCTGCCCTGGATCACCGTGTTGACGGCCTGCCTGCGGGCCTGGGCCTCCAATTGGGTGTTTCGTGAGCGGATGTCCGGCAAGAGCCGCCTGCGTCCGGCCAGCGTGGTGACGAAACCGTTCTCCCTGGCCTGGTCCACCAGGGACTGGTAGTATTCTTTGAGCCTGGACAACCGTTCGAAATATTTCGCGATAAAGTCTTTGGCCTCGTTCAGTGTCAGACCCAGTTCGCGCCCAAGTTTCTGCGGCCCCATGCCGTAGAGCAGCCCGAAGTTGATGGTCTTGGCCTGACGGCGCTCCTCGGAGGTGACCTCGCCCTGGGGCTTGTCGAACAAAAGCGCTGCCGTACGTCCGTGGATGTCCTGCCCCAGGCGGAAGGCCTCCATGAGCGTGGGGTCGCCGGAGAAATGCGCCAGCACCCGAAGCTCGATCTGGGAGTAGTCCGCCGAGGTGAGCAGCATGCCCGGTGCGGCGGTGAACAGAGCGCGCATGCGCCGCCCCAGGTCGCCGCGCGCGGGGATGTTCTGGAGATTCGGCGCGCTGGAGGAGAGCCTCCCCGTGGCCGTGGTCAGCTGGTTGAACGTGGTGTGCACGCGCCCGCTTGCGTCGGCAAGGCCTGGCAGCGGCTCCAGATACGTGGAGCGCAGCTTTTCCAGCTTGCGGTATTCCAGGATGGAGTCCAGCAGCGGATGCTGGCCAGCCAGGCGCTCCAGCACCTCGGCGGAGGTGGAGGCCGCACCGCCGGGGGTCTTGCCCGGGGCCTTGAGCCCGAGCTTGTTGTACAGGACGTCGCCCAACTGCTGGCTGGAGCGCACGTTGAAGCGCATCCCGGCCTGCTCGTACATGCGCTCGGTGAGCTCCGAAAGCCGGGTGTTCACCTCTTCGGCAAAGGCAGCGAAGGCGGCCTTGTCGATGCCGATGCCCGCACGCTCCATGTGCACCAGCACGGGAACCAGGGGCAGCTCCAGGGTGCGCAGCAGCGGGGTCAGCCCGGCCTGTTCCAGGCGCGCGGCGAAGCGCCGGGCCAGGGCCAGACAGGCCAGCCCCTGCGCGCCGTCCGGGGCTTCCTCCGGGCTGAAACCTGGGTCGGACCACAAGCTGTCCAGAAGCCTGCCCCAGGAATACACGCGCTCCTCCGGGCTCAAAAGATAGGCGGCCAAGCTCAGATCGAACCATTTGTCCAGGGGCACGCGCTCCCACTCGAGGCTGGCCGTCAGCAGATCCTTGAGCGAGGGCGCGGCCACCGAGGCGGCCACGGCCAAGAGCGGCGCAAGCTCCGCCGGGGTGGCGTCCACCAGCCACTGCTGCCCGGACACGGCCAGCAGGAAGCCGTCGTCCGTGGGGACCAGGGCAATGTTTCTATCCTTATAGGAAGGAAGTTCCGCAAGGGGCGTGGCCTGCACCGGAGCGGCCTGGGGCGCGGGCTGCGGGACGGCGGTGTAACCAAACAGCGACAACTGCCCTCCACTAGAGGGAGCAGGTGAAGCCGATAGGGCGGCCTGGGGCGACGACCCGGACACGCCAGCGGCCTTGCCAGCGCCGTTGTCAGCTCCTCCCTCAGGGGCGGCCTCGAACAGCGACGCCCGGCCTGGCTGATTCGGCTGGCTCTGCCTGGGTGAGCCGTTCTGGCCGTCGGGCGCCCCCTCGCGGGGCAGCTCCCGCAGGAGTGAGCGCAGCTCGTAGGCGTTCAGGAAATCGATCAACTCCTCGCGGGGCGCGGGGGCCACGGCCAAAGAATCCAGGGTGACGTCCACGGCGGCGTCCAGCTTGAGGCGCGTCAGTTCGCGGTACACGAAAATGTCTTCCAGGTGCGGCTCGATCTTCTTTCGCCACGCGGGCTTGAGAAGCGCCACGCCCTCGCGCAGTTCCTCGAGGCTCGGGAACTGGGCCACGATCTCGATGGCAGTCTTGGGGCCGACGCCGGGCACGCCGGGGATGTTGTCGCTGGAGTCGCCGGTGAGGGCCTGGAAATCCGGCCAGAAGGCCGGGCCGGGGGGGAAATCCGCCCGAAAGTCTCGCAGGGTGGTCAGCTTCTCCTGCTTGCCCGAGGGGTCCCAGAGCAGCACCTGTTCGTCCAGGCACTGGCGCAGGTCCTTGTCCGCCCCGATGATGACCACCGGTCCTGCGGCTTTGCAGCGCGCGGCCAGGGTGGCGATGGTGTCGTCGGCCTCCACGCCCTCCTCGCGCAGCACCGGGAAGCCCAGGAGCTTCATGCCCGCGACGATGGGGTCCATCTGCTGGGCCAGGGGCTCCGGCATCTTCTCGCGCTGGGCCTTGTAGGCCGGAAAAATATCCGCCCTGAAGGAAGGGCCGCGCCCGTCCATGACGAAGGCCGCGTAGCGGGGACGTTCCTCGCGCAGCAAGCGAAGCCCCAGGCGCAAAACGGAATAGAGCGCGTTGGTGGGAAACCCGTCGGAGCGCGTGAGGTCGCTGAAGGCGTAGAACCCACGGTATATGAAGGCGGACCCGTCGATCAGGTAGAGCGGCTCGGAGCCTCTGGGGAGGTGGTCCCTCGGTGGCATGGGGGAATTCCTTTTTCGGGTCTTCTAGCCGTTCGTGCCTGCCGGGGCAACTGCGGGCCGTGGACAACCCGAGAGAAAAAAGGGGTTGCAGGCCCAATCCTCATCTGCTAATCGCCCTACCATGACATCCCCGGTCGCGTCCATGAGGACCACCCGGACATAGAAAATGGGCCTTGGCCCATTGTAGGAGGCAACAATGTTAAAATGTCTGAACATAGTCTTGCTGATCTGTTTGAGTGTTGCAGCGTATCACTACCGCCACGAGACAGTACAGTTGGAATCCGTTTTGGCTGCGACTGACAATGACAAAGCCGACATGCGTCTGGAATTGGAAAAGGTGCGCGACGAATCCAACCTGTTGCGCCTGGTGGTCATGGCCAACCTCTCTAAAATTGCCGACCCCATTCCAAACAAATTGCTCACCGTGACCGCCTACTCCAGCGTTGAACTGCGCGAGTTCCCCGAACAGCAACTACTCACCGCCTCCCTGTCCAAGCCCAAGGAAGGCGCGATAGCCGTCTCGCGTGACTTATTCAACCAGGGATGGGTGTTCGGCAAAAAGGTCTACATCAAGAATCATGGAATTTTCACCATCACCGACCTGATGGGCAACAGCAAAACAAAGCATGTGGACATCTACATGAACGATCAGGACCGCGCCTTACAGTTCGGAAAGAAGCAGATCGAAGTGGTGCTGCTGGACGTGTAGCCCCCCTAACCAACCCACACACTGTCAGGGGCTGCGGCCCCTGATTTTTTTTGCCCTTTTCATACGATTTGAACTTGGCTATACCTTGCCCGTCGTGGCGAAGCCGTTGCCCATCGAATGGTACGTCCTTCGACATAGTTCCTACTAACTCGTTCTTCATATTGTTGATTACGGGGCACGCCATTCAGGCGCTCCCCACGGGAGGCACACATGATACGTCGCGCTCTTGCGCTCACCCTGTGCATTCTGGCCGCCGCCGCGACGGCCCTGGCCCAGGAGACCCCGCGCATGGACCTGGAAAAATCAGTCCTGCGCGCCATTGAGGCCAACCCACAGATCCAGTCCGCCAAGCAGCAGATCTACGGCGCACAGGAAGGCGTACGCGCCTCCGTGGCGGCTTTTGCGCCCGTGGGTACGGTCAACTACACGTCCACATCGAGCACCTCAAGATATCCCGTGGCGGTGACGAACACCATCAACGGAACCACCCTGACCGGAGCCACCTCCCGCTGGTACGACCCCTCGCTGTTCGCCACGCTTGACCTGAACGTCAGCCAGCCGCTGTTCACCGGCTTTCGCCTGCTCTCCAGCTACCAGAAGGCCAAGCTGGCCAGGGATCAGGCCGACGCCCTGTTCAAGCGCTCCGAGCTGACGCTCATCCGCACGGTGCAGACCGCCTTCCTGACGCTGCTCAAGTCCCGCTCCGACGTGAAGTCCAACCAGGACTCCGTGGCCCGCCTGGATTCGCAGCTCAAAGTGACCCGCGCCTTTTACGACGTGGGCCTGCGCCCCCGTCTGGACGTGCTCCAGGCCGAGTCCGATCTGGCCAGCGCCGAACAGGCCCTGCTGGCTGCGCAGAACTCCGTGGACATCCAGCTGGCCCAGCTCAACTCGCTTCTGAACATCCCCCTGGAAAACACCGTGGACTACACGGGCGAGCTGTCCCAGATCCCCTTCAAGACCACCCTGCAGCAGGCCCTGGACGAGGCCTACATGCAGCGCCCCGACATCGCCATCGCGCTCAAATCCGTGGAGATCGCGGGCAAGGACGCCACCATCGCCCTAAGCCCCGCCCTGCCGCAGGTGAGCGCCAACTACGACTACATCCGCCAGGGCGACACCATGGGCCTGCGCGAGAACCTCAGCTCCACGAGTTCCAGCCTCTACCTTGAGCGCCATCAGTTCCAGCTGAAGTTCACCTGGAAGGCCTGGGACTGGGGCAACACCTTCTTCACCTACCGTCAGGCCAACGACAACGTCAAAAAACTCCAAGCCGACCTGGCGCGCCTGCGCCTGGACGTGGGCGCTGAAGTGAAGACCCAGTTCCTGAACATCCAGGACGCCGCCAAGCGCATCACCGTGGCCAAGGCCGGCCTCGCCGCCGCCACCGAAGGCTACCGCATGGCCGTGGCCCGCTATCAGGCGCAGGTCGGCACCAACACAGACGTGCTGGACGCCCAGGCACGCGTGTCGCGCGCCGAGTTCCAGCTCACACAGGCGCTCACCGACTACCAGATCGCCATCGCCAACCTGTACTACTCCGTTGGCCGCAAGAACATGAAGCTGTCCGACCTCTAGAAAAAGACCAGGGCTCTGCCCTGGACCCGCCAGGGGGATGATCCCCCTGGACCCTCAGTTAGCTTCGCATTCATGAGCGGCAACTGAGGTCTCTGCCTGGGGGCTTGGGGTTGTAACGGACGCGCTTGGCGCGAACGGGACACCCCCAAGCCCCCAGCTGATGAAACCACGGCCTGACGCGTTCCGACGCGAAGCTACGTAAAAGTTTTTGAAGGAGAGTCCAGAGAGGACGACTTTTTTCCAAAAAGTTTCCTCTCTGGCCGCCGGAGGCATCTTCCCCCCATGACTGACAAGCCCGCATCCACGATAGACATGTCCGGCCGCGAACGCCTCACCCGCATGGCTGACTTCCTCTTCGAGGTGAGCATGCTGCGCCGCACGCCCCGCACCGGCTACCAGTTCCTCGGCACAGGCTCCGAGAACGTGGCCGAGCACAGCTTCGGCACGGCGGTGATCGGCTACGCCCTGGCCCACATGGCCGGGGCCGACGCGGCCAAAACCGTCCTGCTCTGCCTCTTCCACGACATCCACGAGGCCCGCACCGGCGACTTCAACTACGTCAACAAGCTCTACAACACCCACGACGCGCGCCGCGCCCTGGCCGACGGCCTCAAGGGCACAGGCCTGTCCGAACCGGTACTGACGCTCCACGACGAACTGGAGGACGCGCAGTCCCTGGAGTCCATCCTGGCCCAGGACGCCGACCAGCTGGACCTGATGGTCAACCTGAAGGAAGCGCTGGATCTCGGCAACACCTACGCCAAGAAGTGGCTGGACTGCGCCGTGGGCCGGCTGCGCACGCCGCAGGGCCGCGAACTGGCCGAGGCCATCATGACCACGGACCACACCGACTGGTGGTTCCTCGGCCCCGAGGCCTGCTGGTGGGAACGTAAAAACGGTAAGGTCTGAGGACGATGCGCATCGCGGTTATTTCGGATACCCACCTGGACGCGCCCTCGGACTGGTTCAAGCGCTTCTTCGACGAACACCTGCTGCCCGCAGATGCGCTCATCCACTGCGGCGACACAACCGGCGTGGCCATGCACGACTATATGGCCCACAACCATCCCAACTTCCACGGCGTGGCAGGCAACTGCTGCGACTGGCGCGTGGGGCAGGAGCTCCCGGCCATGCTGCGCCTGAACCTGGGCGGCAGGACCATCGGCGTCACCCACGGCTGGGGCGACCGCCCGAGCCTGCCAGCCCGCCTGCCCGAGGCCTTCGGGCCGGGGTTCGACCTGATCCTCTTCGGCCATACCCACCGCCAGACCAACATCCGCTTCGGCGACACTCTGGTGGTGAATCCCGGCAGCCTCTCGGGCGACAAACCCTGCATGGCCTTCATCGACCTGGACGAGGACATCACCGTCGATTTGCGCTGCTTCAAAAGCCACGCGTGACCGGGAAACGACACCTCTATATGATGTGGACGTGACACGGACGCAGTAGAGACACGTTTGAGAGCCCAGACGCCGCACTACCCCACCTGGAGGGCCTTTCCATGACCGTACAGGAAGCCATCGCCAACCGCCGCTCCATCCGTAAATTCACGGACCAGCCCGTCACTCGTGAACTTTTGCTCGAACTCATCGAGGCCGCCCGGCTGTCGCCGTCCGGTTGTAACTCCCAGCCCTGGCGCTTCAGGCTGGTCACGGACCACACGGACATCGAGTGGCTCGGCGGCCCGGCCACGGCAGGGCAACGCTGGGTGGGCAAGGCAGGCGCGGTGATTGTTTGCTGCGTGGACACGTCCGCCTACCTGTGCGATTCGCGCGCCACCATCAGGGCGCTGCGGGAGGCAGGACTCATGACCCCGGAATTCGCGCAGGACGTGGACGAATCCTATCTGAAGCCCGCCGAGTCCGGCCCACCGGGGCTGCTTCGGGGTGCGGCGTCGCTGAATCTGGCCATCGCCATCTCCGCCATGATGCTCCGGGCCGTGGAGCTTGGACTGGGAACCACCTGGATCGGCAGATTGGAAGAGAAGCTCATCCAGGAGCGGCTTGGGCTGCCCGAAGGGCTCGGCGTGGCGGCCCTCCTGGCAGTGGGGCATCCGGCGGAAGATCCGGCCCCCAGACCGCGCAAGCCGTTGGATGAAATACTGGTGTAGTCTGGGTTCAGACCTTGAGGACGCGTTCGCGGTTTTCGCGGATGAGATCACGGACGCGGGCCACGGCGGACACTTCGTCTTCGGCGATGGGCAGGAGCTTATTGAGGCGCGTGATGACGAAAACGCTCATGATGTCCTCGGACACGCCGAACAGGACGCACACGCCCTCGTTCTTGCGGCAGTGCAGCAGCACGGTCATGAGTGACTTCATGCCCACGGAATCAATGAAGCCCACCTGGGAAAAATCCAGGGCTGCGGCCCGGGTCGGCCTGAACACGTCGATGAGGCCCTCGGTGAGTTCGTCGGCGATGCGGGCTTCGATGCGCGGGGTGTTGATGCGCACGATGGACAAACCGTCCTCGTTGCGAACGTCGAGCAACATGGTTTACAGTCCTCCTGGTGCTTTCAAGGGCGACGATGCCCGCGCGGAACGAAGTCGTCAAGCCGGGGCGGAATGGCTTGACAAGAAGTCATTTTTTTCACAATAACACTCCACGTGAATTTTTTATCATAGGGCGGCCGGGCCCCCTTGGACCCGGACGGATTGATGGCCGCGAAGCGGCTTGGGCGGCAAGACGAGAAACCACACTATCCGTAAAGGAGAGGAAACAAACATGTCCAGACTGGTTCCCCCGCATGGTGGCAAAGGCCTGACCATTTGTCTTCTGGAAGGCGCTGAGCGCGCTGAGGCCCTGAAGAAGGCCGCCACCCTGAAGAAAGTCGTCATCTCCCCCCGTGAAAAGGGCGACCTGATCATGATGGGCATCGGCGGCTTCTCGCCGATCACCTACTTCATGAACAAGGCCGACTGGAAGTCCGTGTGCGAGAAGATGACCCTGACCGACGGCACCTTCTGGCCCGTCCCCGTCACCCTCTCCGTCTCCGCCGAAGATGCCGCTGGCATCAACGTGGGCCAGGAAGTTGCGCTGGAGTCCCACAAGGGCGAGATGATGGCCATCATCACCGTCACCGAGAAGTTCACCCTCACCGAAGAAGAGAAGAAGTGGGAGTGCTACCAGGTGTTCAAGGGCGCAGGCCCTGACTCCGCCGACGACGTGTTCTGGGAGACCGCCCTGAAGGATCACCCCGGCGTGCAGATGGTCATGGGCCAGAAGCCCGTGTGCCTGGCCGGTAACGTGAAGGTCCTCTCCGAGGGCGACTACCCCGTCAAGTACAAGGGCGTTTACAAGCGTCCCGCCGAGCTGCGTTCCGAAATGGACGCCAAGGGCTGGGCCAAGGTTGCCGCTCTGCAGCTGCGCAACCCCATGCACCGTTCGCACGAGTTCCTGGCCAAGATCGCCGTGGAAGTTTGCGACGGCGTGGTCATCCACTCCCTGATCGGCAACCTGAAGCCCGGCGACATCCCGGCTGAAGTGCGCGTGAAGGCCATCGACACCCTGGTCGAGCACTACTTTGTGAAGGACCACGTCATCCAGGCCGGCTACCCCCTGGACATGCGTTACGCCGGTCCCCGCGAAGGCCTGCTGCACGCCACCTTCCGCCAGAACTTCGGCATCAACCAGATGATCATCGGTCGTGACCACGCCGGCGTGGGCGACTTCTACGGCATGTTCGAGGCTCAGGAGATCTTCAAGCGCATCCCCTACGCGACCCCCGAGGCCGCTTGCGCCGTCGAGCCCGGCAAGGCCCTGCTCTGCGAGAACATGAACATCGACTGGACCTTCTACTGCTTCAAGTGCGATGGCATGGCCTCCCTGCGCACCTGCCCCCACGGCAAGGAAGACCGCGTCATCCTGTCCGGCACCAAGCTGCGCAAGATGCTGTCCGATGGCGAAGCGATCCCCGATCACTTCGGTCGCGACGAGTGCCTGGCCATTCTGCGCGAGTACTATGAAGGCCTGACCGAGAAGGTCGAGGTCAAGATGCAGCGCGCCGCCTCCGGCGATCACAACGCCCAGAAGTAATTGAAACCGGCCTAGCCGGTTCCGGGGAGGCGCTGCAAAGCGCCTCCCTTTTTTTGATCATTTGACTATCGTGCATTCTTTCTGAGAGGGGTCAAATCTCACTCGCAATCTCTGCAAGGAGAAACAGGATGGGGTCAGCGCTGGTCGTCATCGATGTCCAAGAAGGACCGTTTCAGTCTTCGCCGCAACCGGCATTCGCTGAGCAAATATTCTCTCGCATCAATGCATTAACGTCCCGCGCCCGGAAGTTGGATATACCGGTTATTTTTGTGCAGCATGAAACTGCCGCAGGCGAGCTTCGGCATGGGACGTCTGGCTGGGCGTTGGCAAAAGAGTTGGGAGTGCATGGTGCAGACATAATTGTCCGCAAGACAACTCCAGATTCATTCCACAATACCACGCTAAATGATATTCTTACACACGTTGGAGTAGATAATTTAGTTGTGTGCGGCTTTGCTACAGAGTTTTGTGTTGATACAACCGTCCGCCGCGCTGCCACGCTTGGCTACAGCGTAACGCTGGTTTCCGATGCCCATACCACGCGCGATAAGAAACACGCCAGTGCGGCTCAAATCATCACACACCACAATATAACGCTCTCTTCGATCAGCAGCTTTCCCTCGATAATACGGACACGATTAGCACAAGATATCCATTTCTCGAATGAATAGATTCGGGCTCAAAAGGCCCTTCCGGCTCATCCTTGAGTGCGTTCTGACTTTGGTATTACGATGCGGTTGACGAAGCAGGCCCGAGAGGAAGCCGGATCACGAACTTTGTCCCGGAGCCGGGCTTTGATTCCACGGCGATGGACCCGTTGTGCTTCTCGGCGATCAGGAAGCGGGAAACCGAAAGCCCGAGTCCGGTCCCTACTCCGCTGGGCTTGGTGGTGAAGAAGGGGTCGAAGATGTGTCTGCTGACCGCCTCGTCCATTCCAGGCCCGTTGTCCTCGATCTCCACCACGGCATAGCCGGACTCCTGACGGGTTCGCAGCCAGATCACGGGAGGCTCCCCATTGTTCCTGGCAGAGCTCATGGCCTGAGCAGCGTTTTTGAGCAGATTAAGGAACACCTGTTCGATCTGCGTTCCGGTGCACTGTACGGACCCCAGGGTCTCGTCGTACTCGCGGACGATGCGTATATGCCTGAAATCGTACTTTTTCTTCAAATCGTAGTCGTTTGAACTGAGTTCCACCGCCTTGTCCAGGAGCGACCCAAGCTGCACATAGGAGCGGTTCGACTCCACCCTGCGGCTGAACTCCAGCATGCCGGAAACCACCCTGGCCGCCCGGACTCCGGACTCGAGTATCCCGGCCAGCATCGACGGAACATCCCTGGCTTGCAGAAAATTGGAGATGGATTCGAACGTGCATCCAGCCTCCTGCGCCTTGGCGTGATTAATGGCGTTGTCCTGGAGAAGACGCCTCTGAAGAACCTGGGCCGATTGCATAATCGCGCTCAGGGGATTGTTGATCTCGTGGGCCATGCCTGCCGCCAGCCCGCCCACGCTCATCATCTTTTCGGTCTGGACCATCACGTCCTGCATGCGCATCTTCTCGGTGATATCCAAAAGCGCCACAGCGAGGCGATTATCCTTGGGCATGAACATGTATATGTCGAAGATCCCGCGCAACGTGTCGTCCTCCAAGGTGCTGCGGGAGGTGAACGTGGGCGTTTCTCCGGACATGATGGCGCGCACCACGTCGTGGATCCCAAGCGCCGCAAGCGAGGGGAAGGCCTCTTCGACGGTTTTTCCCGCGAGCCCTGCCTTCCCCAGCTCGAATTGCCGCGTGGCTGCGGGATTCGCCGAAAGAAACGCCAGCCGCCCGTCTGCAGCGACGTCGAAGAACAGCATGCCGATGGGCAGGGTGCCGACCACGCTCCTGAACTGATCCTCGGACACCCGCAAGGCCTCTTCGATCTTCTTGCGTTGCGTTATGTCGATCCAACTGGAGCGCACCATGCTCCTGTCTCTGGCCGGGAACCTGACCGCTCTGATCTCGCATGTCAGGAATTCGCCAAGTGCGTTTCGTATCACACGCTCACCGAGCACGGTTTCTCCGGCAAGAGCCCGCCGCATGGTGTCTTTGATCAGTTCCTTTGCTGGCATGTCGTTTGGCTGCGGGTCGAGGTAGAATCGGAAAATTCCGCCCGAAAGCAGGTCCTTCTCACCGCAGCCGAACAACGCCTGGGCCTTTTCATTGACCAGGACGACACTGCCGTCCTGGACGTCGATCACCACAATTGCCTCGGGCGCCTGCTCCACCAGGGCGCGAAATCGCTCCTCGCTCTCCCTCAGGTCGAGGATCCCGGCCTGGAGCTTGCCTGCCATTTCGTCGAACGCCACCCCGACTACGCCCAGCTCGCCGTCGGAGTCTGTCAGTCCAGTGCGCGCGTCCAACTGCCCCTCCATGATTCCCTGGGAGGCCTTCACGATCTCGCGGCAATTCCCGGCGATCTTCTTTCGGATGAGCAACCAGGACGCGACCAGAGACACGAGCATCACGCCGCTCGTGAGCACTGTCCAGAACACCAGCGTAGACATGCCCCTGGCCCTGGCCGTGGCCATGGGAATGCCTACCGCGATATACATGTATGGATTGGAGCGTCCCCCAGAAACAACGGGCCGGACGGTATACACTCTTTCGATGCCGTCTCCATCCGTCAGCAGCGCCTGCCCGGAGCCGTTCTTCAAGGCATTTACGAGTTCTTCGTCAACAGCACCGTAAGCGACCTGGCTCACACTGCCCGGATATCGCAACAGCACTCGGAAGGAATGATCGAGCAGGATCACGCTGGATTTGTCCACGGACATGGACTCCTCGAAACCTTCCGACAAGGACGACAGCCGAAGGACCGCCACCAGCACGGCCAGAATATCGCCACGGTCGTTGGTAACGGGAAACGAGAAGGGGAGGACGGGCTCGAACGCCACGCGGCTCACGATGTATTCGCCCACGGCGAAATCTTTCGTCGCGAGCGCATCAAGGACATGCTTGCGGTCCAGGAGATTCACTCCCCCTTCAGGTATCGGGGCGGCGGAGGCGAACACCTCGCCATTTGGGTAGACGGCGTGGAGGTTGGCGTAGTCGGGGTAGAACTTCAGGATGTTCCTGAAGCTGGCCGCCATCTCCTGCGCATTGAGCTGTTTGAAGTCGTCAGTGCTGGAAAGCGTACGCAGCAGGACATTGGCATTGAGCGCAATCCTGCTTTGTATCGCCATGAGCGAGGAAATGGCCCGCGCCCCGTCCTGCTCCACGGAATCGACGTCCCGGCTGTACTCTCTTTGAGCCAGGACCACGAACACCACTAGTGTGGGCGCCATGCACAATGCGAAAGCATTGAGCAGGAGCCTTAAGATCGAGGATTTCCTGGCCAACCGGACCATATGGCGCTCCCGGCGCTATGCGTCGAACTTTCTGATGACCTCTCCCAGCTGGGCCTGCTCGTGCTCCAGCCTGCGCAGCGCGTCCTGCGACTCTGCGGCGTTTCGGGCGATGTCCCCGGCCACCTGGGCTATGTCCTCCACGGCTGCCGACACCTGGCGCATGGCCCCGGACTGGGCCTGCGCGTCGCTGGCGATGGCCGAGGTCTGCCCGGCCGAGCGCCCCACGATGTCCACGATGTCCACGAATACCTCGCCGGACTGGCGCGCCAGGGCTGTTGCACGCCCTATGGCCTGCGCGGCCTGATCCATGCGCTCCACGTTCTGGCGCGCGCCGTCCTGGATGGCCCCCACGGAGCGGGAGACTTCCTGGGTGGCGGTCATGGTCTTTTCGGCAAGTTTGCGCACCTCGTCGGCCACCACGGCGAAGCCGCGCCCGGCGTCGCCTGCGCGGGCTGCCTCGATGGCCGCGTTCAGCGCCAGCAGGTTGGTCTGGTCGGCTATGTCCGCGATGGTGGTCAGGATGGCCCCGATGGCCTGGCTCTGCGCGCCCAGCTCATGCATGGAGTCAGACAGGGCCTGGGCCTGGGTGTTCACCGCCGCTATGGCCTGGGCGGAATCCTCCACCACGATGGAACCGGCTTTGGCCTTTTTGCTGGCTTCCCCGGCAAGCCCGGCCACGTCCGTGGCCAACTGGGACACGTGGGCCAGGGTGCGGTTCACGTCCTCCACCTCGCGGGCGGTCTCCTCGGCCTGCCTGCGCTGCCTGCCGGTGCCGTCCACCGCCGAGGCCAGAAGCCCGGACAGCTCCACCGCCACCTGGCCTATGCCGTCAGCGGCTCCGCTCATGGCGGTCACGGCGTCCAATTCGCCCGAGCGCTTGGCTTCCTCGGCCATCGTGCAGGCCTGTTCAGCCCTCCTGGCCTGGTCCTGGGCTTCCTGGGCCTGCTGGCTGGCCTCGCGCGATTTCTCGTCCGCCAGGGCGATGGAGCGGCGCAAGTGCTCCACCATCACTTCCAGGGAATGCTTGAGTACCGCCAATTCCGCCTTGAAGGACTCCGAGGGCACCTGCGCGCCCAGGTCCCCCTCGGCGATCCTGCCGGAATAATTTACCAGGGCGTCCAGCTGACGGCCCACGAAGGCCCTGGTCAGCCAGATGGTCACAAGCAGCCCCAGTACGAAAGCCACGGCCAGCACGCCTGCGCCCCAGAGGCGCAGAGTGGCGATCTTGGCGTCGATGCTGTCGATGTAGATGCCGCTGCCGATCAGCCAGCCCCAGGGGGCGAACACCACGCCGTAGGACAGTTTGGGGAAGAGCTCCGTGGACACGCCGCCGCCGGAGAGGGGCTTGGGCCACTGGTAGATGATGTAGCCGTCGCCGGAGGCCCGGCTGGACTCCAGCAGGGTGGCGAACAGGTTGCCCTTGCTGCCCGGCACGGCGTCCAACTGTCCGCCGCGCCCCTTTTGGGAGAACGTGGCGCAGGCGAACTTTGCGTCGTCCAGCACTTTGCCGTCCAGGCTGGGCACGGTGGGGTGCATGATCATCTTGGGATAGGGCAGGGTCAGATCATTTATCCAGAAGTAGTCGCCGTTTCCGTAGCGCGCCTGCTTGATGCGACGAATCGCCCGCTTCTGAGCCTCCTCCAGGGTCAGTTCGCCGCGCTGCACCTGAAGGTCGTATTCCTTGAGCAGCGACTGGATGGTCCCCACTACGGCGTACAGGGAGTCCTTGTGCACGTCGACCAGCTCCGCCTCGGTGCGGGGCAGGATGACGCCGAAAAGGGCCAGGGCGAATAGTGCCAGAGAGAGGAACGAGATGGTCAGAAACTTGATGGTCAGGCTGGGCTGCGAAAGCATGGCGGAAAGGCTGGGCATGAAGATTCCCTCTGGTCTTGTTTCACAATGACGTAACGGGTGCATGCCCGGCGTCCTGACAGTGAGCCTTGCGGACGGGACCTGCGGGTACAATACATCTTCGCGCCGACAACATCCGGTCAGGCATCGAACGAACTACTTTAGAATACTCTCGTTGTTAGAATGAAACGCGACACGGAAAAAGTAAAGGGCGGCTCCCCATTTTTCGGAAAGCCGCCCCAATACTGCCAGTCGATTCATGCCGTGCGGGTTTCTACCCGAACAGCTTCTCCTTGCCCTCGATGAGGTCGTTCACCACGCTGGGATCGGCCAGGGTGGAGGTGTCGCCCAGAGTTGAAGTCTCGCCCTCGGCGATCTTGCGCAGGATACGGCGCATGATCTTGCCTGAGCGGGTCTTGGGCAGCCCCTGCGCGAACTGGATCACGTCCGGGGTGGCGATGGGGCCGATCTCGGCGCGCACGTGCTTCTTCAGCGCCGCCAGCAGGTCGTCCGAGGCGTCCACGCCGTCCTTCACGGTGACGTAGGCGTAGATGGCCTGCCCCTTGATGTCATGCGGCATGCCCACCACGGCGGCCTCGGCCACGTCCGGGTGCGCCACCAGCGCGGACTCGATCTCGGCCGTGCCCATGCGGTGGCCGGACACGTTCACCACGTCGTCCACACGGCCCATGATCCACACGTAGCCGTCCTTGTCGATGCGCGCGCCGTCGCCAGTCTCGTACACGCCGGGGAAGGCCGAGAAGTACTGGCTCTTGTAGCGGGCCGGGTCGCCCCACACGCCGCGCAGCATGCCGGGCCAGGCCTGGGTCAGCACCAGGAAGCCGCCCTGGCCGTTAGGGACTTCAATGCCGTCCTTGTCCACGATCTTGGGCACGATTCCGGGCAAGGGCAGCGTGGCCGAGCCGGGCTTCTGGGGCGTGGCGTAGGGCAGGGGCGAAATCATGAGCCCGCCGGTTTCGGTCTGCCACCAGGTGTCCACGATGGGCAGTTTCCCCTTGCCGATGTTCTCCTGGTACCACATCCAGGCCTCAGGGTTGATGGGCTCGCCCACGCTGCCCAGAATGCGCAGCGAGGAGAGATCATACGCCTGGGTCCATTTGACGCCTTCTCGCATCAGCGCACGGATGGCCGTGGGAGCGGTGTAGAAGGTGTTCACCTTGAATTTTTCCACCGTGGACCAGAAGCGGTCGGGCGTGGGCCAGGTGGGCACGCCTTCGAACATCAGCGACGTGGCCCCCAGGGCCAGCGGCCCGTACACGATGTAGCTGTGGCCCGTGACCCAGCCGATGTCCGCCGTGCACCAGTGGATGTCCTCATCATAGAGGTCGAATACCAGCTGCGTGGTGTGGGCCGCGTAGGTCAGGTAGCCGCCGGTGGTGTGGTACACGCCCTTGGGCTTGCCTGTGGAGCCGGAGGTGTACAGGATGAACAGCACGTCCTCGGAGTCCATGGGCTGAGGCGGACAGGGGGCCTTCATTTCAGGCTTGGCCATAACCTCGTGCCACCAGATGTCGCGGCCTTCCACGAAGTTGATCTGGGTTCCAGCGGTGCTGTGCACCACGACGCTCTGGACGCAGGGGCACTCCTTCAGGGCGTCGTCCACGGCGGGCTTGAGCGGGATGGCTTTGCCCGCGCGGCGCACCGCGTCGCCGCAGACCACCACCTTGCACTGGCAGTCGTTGATGCGGTCGCGCAGCGAGTGGGCCGAGAACCCGGCGAACACGATGGAGTGCGCCGCGCCGATGCGCGCGCAGGCCAGCATGGCAATGGCCAGCTCCGGCACCATGCCCAGGTACAGGGCCACGCGGTCGCCCTTTTCCACGCCCAGGCTTTTCAGCACGTTGGCAAACTTGCAGACCTCGTCGTGGAGCATCTGATAGGTGAGCACACGCACATCTTCCTCGTGGTCGCCCTGCCAGATGATGGCCGCCTTGTTGCGGCGCGGGCCGTCCAGGTGGCGGTCCAGGCAGTTGTGCGACGCGTTCAGGGTGCCGCCCGCGAACCAGTTGAAGGAGGCCTTGTCGAAGTCGCAGTCCATGACCTTGCCGAAGGGGGTCATCCAGGAGATCAGCTCGCGGGAGCGATCGCCCCAGTAGCCTTCGGGGTCCTCGATGGAGCGTTTGTAGACGGCGCGGTACTCCTCGATGCTTTTGATATGGGCGCGGGCGTGATGCGGCCCGGCGGGCGGCTGGAAGAGACGGTCCTCGTGAGAGAGGGATTCGATATTGTCGGTCATGGACGGCTCCTTGGTGGAGATGTTGGTTCGGTTGTATTTCTAGCCCACAAACCCATTTGATTCCCAGTGTTTTTAGGCCAGCGGCCAGACTTTGGCGGTGAGCGGTTCTCAGAAGGCCGGCTGGGGGGCGGCGCGCGTATTGGCAGACGGGTCGGCCAGACGCAGCACCGTATCCAGGCTCGGCTCCTCGCCCTGGCGCGAAACCCGCAGGATGGACAGGAACCGCTGGAGCACCTGGGCGGTCAGGAAGGCGTCGCCCTGGGCGTCGTGCGCGCCTTTTGGCGATACGCCAAGGGCGCGAGCAACGCTGTAGAGCGTGGCGTCCTTCAGGGGCAGCTCCTCCAGGAGCTGCGAGGCCCGCCCGCCCCGGATGGACAGGTACAGCCCCAAAACGTCCAGGCTCCTGTTCTGGGGAGGGGGCAGGCCCAGGCGCTTGGCCCAGGCACGCAGGAAAGCTAGATCCAGCTCCACATGCCAGCCGGTGAGCACCCCGTCCCGGCAGTATTCCAGAAACGCGGGCAGCGCTTCGGAAAGTGGCGGCTTCTCGGCCAGTTGGGCCGGGGTGAGCTGGTGGATGCGCACGTTCTCCGCGCTCGGAACATGCCCTGCCGGGCGCACCAGCGTCTCGTAGGCGCTGCCCAGGTCGATGCGCGCGCCGTGCATGCGCACCGCGCCAAAGGAGAGGATGTCGTCGCGGGACGGATCGAGCCCGCTGGTCTCCAGGTCGAAGACCACGAAGTCGGCCTGCCCGATGGAGACGTCCGGCCTACGGTTTGACCACGGCCACCATTTCATTGTGCGCCCTCCTCGCCGCGTTGCGGCACATGCGCTCCATGGCTTTGCCCATGGGACTTTTGCGAAGCGGCTCGCCCACCCACTGCCATGCGGTCAGATATTCCAGGGCGTGGGCAAGTTCCGCGCCCACGGGGCGAAGCTCCTTCAGGGCAACGGCCCGCTCCACGCTGGCGATGCGCGTGACCCCGGCGCACATGGCCCAGGTGCGGACCTGATCCACCAGTCGCGCGGCCAGATCAGCCCCGGAATCCTGTTCCGAGTCCTGACCCGAGTGCGGGGGCATGGCGCAGGCAGCTGCGTCTCCCCTCAGGCTCGACACCCCGAAGAGTCCGGCCAGATGACTGCGCAGGGCCTCGGCCAGCCACAGCTGCCCATGCACCGGGCGGAAGTCGAAATGGCCCAAATCTCTCACATCTCCCATGCCGCCCGCCTTGCCCGCCGCCCATGCGCCCAGCCGTTCGCGCCACTGCTCCAGGGTGCCGCGCCAGGTCGGCTCCATGGCTGCGGGGGTTCCGGGCGCGCCCGAGAGGTGCATGATCTCCAGGGCCTCACCCAGAAAATCACCCAGCCGCTCGAACCACAGGTCGGCCGCGCGGGCGTCCATAGTGCAGTCGTGCACCACGGCGTGCCACATGGGGCACAGGGCCGGGCCTTCGCGCCGGGCCGCCCGTCCAAGAAGCATCAGGGTGTAGCCGCAGGGCGGCGGCCCCAGTATTTCCTCGGCAAGCTGGCAGGCCCTGGCGACCAGGGCCTCGCGCAGCCCGCCCACGATGCGTCCCAGGCTGGAGGCTCGCGCACCCTCCCGCAGGAGCCCCAGCGCGAGCTGATCCAGAAGCGACGACACCTCGGCCAGTTCCTCCACCGTGGCTGCGCGGGCCACCCGTGCCGCCAGCGCCGGGGGGGAGCCGACCTGCTTGAGAAGAAGTTCCTGCGCCGAGAGCACCCCCGCCGGGATGCGCCCGGCCATGACCACCACATGGCGCAGATGATGGCGCGTCATGGCCATGAGCGCGTCGAAGCAGGAGGAACCCGCGTCCACGGACACCACCGGGGAGCTCATGAGTTCCTCCACCGGGGCGTCCGGGGACATGCCCCCGCCAACGGCCTTGATGCGGAAATCCCGGTCGGTGATGACGCCGGAGGGCCTCCCCTCGCGCCCCACCACCACCAGAGCGTCCCGGAACGTATCGGTCATCACGGCGGCGGCCTGCCTTATGCTCATGTCGAAGGGCACGGGCTCGCCAACGCGCACCACGTCCCCGGCGGACACCGTGGCCAGAGGACGTCTGGACAGCCACGCGGGGATTTCGCGCACGATGCCCGCAAGGCCGATCTCCAACACCTGGGCGCTCAGGCGGCTCTCCAGAAAATCCAGCAGTTCAGGCCGGGCGCGCAGGGCCTCGGCCACGTCCCCAGGGGGCAGGAGGTAGCAGACCGCGTCCTCGATCACGACGCCCGCGCCCGGTGCCCAGCCCAGCACCGCGCCCTCGCCGTAGTCCTCGCCGCCCACCCGCAGGAGCCCCTTCTTGACCACCAGAACGAAACCCTCACCTGCCTGTCCCGGCCCCAGCACCGGAGTGCCGCCTGGATAGAAGTCCAGCCCAGCCCGGCGCGCCAGGGACATGAGCGTCCCCGGCTCCAGCAGCGACAAGGGCGGGGCCTCGCGGAAATACTCGACCACGTCTTCCAAAATCATGTGAGCAGCCTCAAGGCGTACTTGTTGGTGAGGATGGCCTGGAACGCGGCCACGGCCTTGAAGCACTCCTTCAGGCGGGAGCGCTCCAGGCGCGACATCCGGTCAGGATAGATAGAGCTGTCCGGCTCGCGCCCCTGGGCCATGGCCTGGGCCTGGAAGCGCAGGCGAAGCTCCTGCATGAAAGCCAGGGCCTGAGCCAGGTCGGAGGCCGTGTCGCCGGTTATCACCCCGGCCTCGGCGGCTCCCTCAAGGCGCGAGGCCGTGTCCAGCCGGGAGGCTCCCACTGTGGCGGCCACGTTCGGGTCCAGGGCCAACACCCGCGCCCCCTGGGTCAGCGGGAACACGCCCCCGCGCTTAAGATCCAGCCCGCCGCGCCCAGGCCCGGTCCTCTCCGTGACCAGCGCCCCGAACACCGACAGGGGCGGCTCGAAGCGCACGGCCTCGCGGGCCATGTAGCGCAGCGCGCGCGGATTCTCGTGTACGGTCTGGAGCAGCGAGGCGCGCAGCTTCCCGGTCAGCACCGGGTCGCCAAACACGTGGCGCGCATCCGCCAGGAGCGACAGGGCCAGTACCGCATCCGGCCCGAGGTCCCGCCCCAGTGCTTCCAGATGCTCATTCCAGGCCACTGTGGTCATGCGCCAGGCCGCGTGGTCCGCCGTCACCCCATGGGGGCACGGCGGCAAGCCCGCCTGATTCAGGATGTCCATGAGCCGCGCGGCGAAGCCTTCGGCCAGGGCCGTGTCCGCGCCCTCGCCCAGCACCAGGGCGTTGTCCTGGTCCGTGGCCAGGAACTGTTCGCGCCTGCCTTCGCTTCCCAGCACCACCAGGGCCAGGGGGCCGGGGTCGGCCCCGCCAGCCAGGGCGAGTTCGGCTGCGCGGCAGAAGAGCTGGTCGCGCACGGCGGCGGCCAGCGCCCCGGCGCGCGACACGTCCGCGCCCTGGCGCAGCCATAGCGGCAGAATCTCGGACAATCCGGCGTAGGCCGTTGCCAGGGCCGGGCCGTCCCCAGCCTGGACGATGGCCGCCGACAGGGCCACCGGGCTCTCCAGGCGCGCGGCCATAAGGTCGCGCTCGTCCAGCATGGCGAGCACCAGCCCGGATTCGCCTGTCACGGCCAGACGACGGATTCCGTGCCGGATCATGGCCAGGAAGGCCTCGGCCACCAGATCACCCTGCCCGATGGTCACCACGCCACGGGTCATGACCTGCGAAACCGGACCGGACAGATCATGCCCGTCGGCCACGGCCCAGGAGATGTCGCGCTCGGTGAGGATGCCTTCAACGGCCTGGGCCGAGCCAATCAGGCAGGCCGTGGCGCGGGCGGCGCGCATGGCGCGCGCCGCCTCCACCACGGATGTCTCGCCGGTCACGAACACGGGAGCCTTGAGGGTGAGGCTGCCCGTGGTCAGCCCCAGAAAGCCTTCGCTGTCGTTCATTCCACGCCCACGCCCAGGTAGTTACGGATCTTCTGGTCCTCGTAGCGGGCGCTGGCGTCGGCGTCAGGAGCGAGAACGGAGCCCAGCCAACCGGCGAAGAAGGCGGCGGGCATGGAGATGAGCGCCGGGTTCTTCCAGGGGAAGATGGCCGCCTTGAAGCCCAGCACGTCCACCCACACGGTGGGCGAGATGAGGATCAGGCCCACAGCCAGCACCGAGCCGGTGGCGATGGCGGCGGTCGCGCCAGCCGTGGACATGCCGCGCCACAGGATGGACATGAGCAGCGCCGGGAAGTTGCCGCTGGCCGCGATGGCAAAGGCCAGGCCCACCATGAAGGCCACGTTCTGGCCCTTGAAGGCCAGACCCAGCCCCATGGCCACCAGCCCCAGCACCATGGTGGCCCGCTTGGCCATCTTCACTTCCTCTTCCTCGGTGGTTTTGCCGGACCGGAACACGTTCACGTACAGGTCGTGCGAGAAGGTGGCCGCGCCCGCCAGGGTCAGGCCCGCCACCACGGCCAGGATGGTGGCGAAGGCCACCGCCGCGATGAAGCCCAGGAACATGGTGCCGCCGGTGACTTCGGCCAGCAGAAGCGCGGACATGTTGCCGCCCTTGTCGAAGTGCGTGATGACGTCCTGGCCCACCAGCACCATGGCCCCGAAGCCGATGATGAAGGTCAGGATGTAGAAGTAGGAGATGAAGCCCGTGGCGTAGAACACGCTTTTGCGGGCCTGCTCGGCGTCGGGCACGGTGTAGAAGCGCATGAGGATATGGGGCAGCCCGGCGGTTCCGAACATCAGCGCGATGCCGAGCGACAGGGCGTCCCAGGGGTTGGAAACCAGCCCGCCCGGCTCCAGCACCTTCTGGCCGTACTTGGCGGCGGCGGCGGAGAACAGGTCAGCCGGGTTGAAGTTGAACTTGGCCATGACCATGAACACCATCACCGACGCGCCGCCCAGGAGCAGCACGGCTTTGATGATCTGCACCCAGGTGGTGGCCAGCATGCCGCCGAACAGCACGTACATGATCATCACCACACCCACGATGCCCACGGCCAGTTCGTAGGGCAGGCCGAACATAAGGTTGACCAGTGAGCCCGCGCCCACCATCTGGGCGATCAGGTAGAAGCACACGGTCATGAGCGAGCCGCAGGAGGCCGCAATGCGGATGGGCTTCTGCTTCAGGCGGTAGGCCACCACGTCGGCGAAGGTGTACTTGCCGAGGTTGCGCAGCGGCTCCGCGATCAGGAACATGATGAGCGGCCAGCCAACCAAAAAGCCGATGGAGTAGATCAGGCCGTCGTAGCCCTTGAGGGCCACAAGGCCCGCGATGCCCAGGAACGAGGCGGCGGACATGTAGTCGCCCGCCAGGGCCAGGCCGTTCTGGAAGCCGGTGACCGAGCGCCCGGCGGCGTAGAAGTCGGAGGCGGTTTTGGATTTCTTGGCCGCGAAGTAGGTGATGACCAGCGTGAACGCCACGAACACGAAGAAGAAGGCGATGGACATGGCGTTGGGCTGTCCGATGGTGGAAGTGAAATTGTTCATGCTGTCTACCTCTTCATCTTGTCGATGATGTCGTTCACGGTGCGGTCGTAGGTGGTGTTGGCCCAGCGGACGTAGAGCCCGGTGAGCGCGCAGGCCGAGAGAATGACAGCGAGGCCCACGGGGATGCCCAGAGTCATATGTTCACCGATCTTCTGGGCCAGCACGTCCCGGTTGAAGGCCAGGAGCAGGATGAAGCCGAAGTAGATTATCAGCATGAGTGCGGTCATGGACAAGGAGACGGACCACTTCTTGCGGACGAGGCCTTTGAAGGCTTCCTGGTCGATTTTGCCGTGATGCATGGTGAGGACCTCCCGGTTCGGGTTTCGCAGAAGGCGGCGGTGCGCGGTTGCCACCTTCCGCGATTCTTCAGTAAACCAGGAATCAAGAAAAAAAAGGTGTGTTTCGGCGAGCGGATGGGAAGCGGCGCATGATCGGTGAGCGGTTTTGCGGCTTGCCGTTCACCGGGGGCCAACGGGAGGCCAACGGAGGGTTGCCGCGCCGTTCACCGGTGGGTTGGGGCCGTTTGGCGGGATTTGGGGTCGATGAGGGGGGTAAGGAAAGGAACGCGTGCTCAAGCGTGCGAACTGGCCGGACCGTTAAGACTGGCCCTGCCGCCGCGCTCAATCGAATAAAACGATCACAACCATAACCACAAACAGCGCCGCGAGGAGAATCGATACTTCGAGAACCCCTTGAAAGAGAATACCCTTCGCGAACTGGCCAAGCCATTCCAAGAACGTCTCGTCGGGCAGGGAAGACTGTTCAGGTTGTCCGGGAACCGGCGTGGGAAGAGGAGCTGACTGCTCACGGAAGACGCTCTCCGGCGGTTCCCGAAGAACCTCTTCCATGGCGGAGGGGCTTTTGTCCTTGGGGGGCTGGTAGGGCCTGGGCTTGAAGAACAGGAAGAGCGCCGCCAGCGGGACAAGCCCGACTGCGAACAGGCCAAGTATGGTCCAGAAGGAGTCATCAATCATGGGAACGTGCTCCAGGCCCGGCCCCTCTCACGCCAGCCCAAGTTCGAGCCTAGCATATTTGTGGCAATATTTAAAGTACGCTCGGCGCGTCGTATCCTGCAGAATTGTCCTCGCGGGCCACGGACATGCCTTGCTGACGCACTCCCCATAGCCTTTCAATTACATTATTGACCAAAGAATATTATCTCTATATTCCTCGCTCATGCTTTCGTTTCTGAAAAAGCTGGACGACATGGCTGGAGCTTCGGTGGAGGACAGCAGTTGCGTCCTTCTGGCGGGCTTGAAGACTTTTTTCCTCGTCATCTTCTACCTCCATATTATTCACCTTTTATCCTGGTCGGCGCTCTTTCCGCTCTACCGATTGATCACCCAGGGGTAACGCCATGATGAGAGCTTTGGCCTACTTTGAAGGCGCGTGGGGCGACAAACCGGTGCTGATTCAATGGGTGAGGGCCTATTTCACCCTGGCTTTCTTGAACTTGATGAACCTTGTTGAAAGACAAACCTTTCCTGAGATCGGCAGGGCAATGGCATCAACCCTCGCTTGGATTGTTCAATAACGACGGGGGCTGCCGAACGCGCGCCCCCGCCAGTCTCAAGACGCGGCTACTTTGTCAGATTTTTCCATCCTTTTTGTATAAGAGAACCACCCCCCTTCAGCATCGGGGGAACAGGGATCAACTCCGTAAGGAACTTATCCGTGGCATGCTTTGACGCTTCGAGGTCCTCATGGGGTACGGTTTCTCCCTCCCAACGTTTTCTGGCAATTTCTTTGCTTCGTTCATAGGCCTCCCTCCCAGAATCCCAGCCAGGAGGGAAAGCCTCTCCAAACTGCCTGCCCGCTCTCTCGGCATGCGTCATCCCGTCATACGGTTTGGGGCCATCCTTGGGCTTGGACATGAACCCATCAACAAACTGACCGACCATCGTGTCAGACTTTTCCCTTCCTGTTTCAGACTGTCTGTTGTTCCCTCCAGCTTCTCCACCATCTGTCGAGACATTCAGAAGCTGCCCTCCTTTGAGATCGGGGTATCCCTGCTCACTGATTTCATGTCCTGCCTGCATAAACTTGAACCTCTCGTGGTCGGTCCACGAATACTCCTCAAAATTCGGATCGCCAAAACGTTCGCTCATGGTTTCCTCCTTGAGCATGTTGCACTGTTCTTCGCCCTTCCCTGCCTGAGGGAAGTTGGTCCCCTGCCGATCCGGTTCTTCAGTGGCCCACAGGACACGACTCGCGAGTCGTTGAGCATGCGTCCTTGCCGGATTGACAGGGGATTCTATGCAGGAGGAAACAATTGTCACCCCACATAGCGCTATGTGGGAAATTCGTTCAACTCTTCTTACCGGCAGCCAGCCAGATGCCCGCCCCTACGGCCAGGCATCCCAGGCCCTGGCCGGACGTGGGTGAAGCGCCCAGCAGCGCCCAGCTGGCCAGCACGGCACTTACCGGCATGAGCCCGGTGATGGCCGCCGCCTGGCTGGCCCGCACAGCCCCGACGCCGCGAAACCACAGCACGTAGCCGCCAGCAGTCACCAGCACGCCCAGCGCCCCCACGGCCAGCCAAGCCCCGACAGAGGCATCGCCCAAGCCCACATCCGCCCCCTGGATGAGCGCCGCCGGAAGCGCCAGCGCGAACCCGATCCAGGTCACACGTTTGGCCGCGCCCATGGGGGTCAGCCACGTCGGCAGCCAGCGAAGCGCCAGCAGGAACACGGCCTCGCCGCACACTGCGGCCAGCAGCAGCGCGTCGCCCGCGCCCGGCGTCCAGGCCAGCCCCTCCACGCCGCGCGCGGCCAGCACTCCGGCCACGGTAAGGACGATGCCCGCAAGCACCCGCAGCGAGGGCCGCTCCCCGAAGAGCACCACGCCAAGCCCGGCCATCACGGCAGGCGTGGCGCTGGTGAACACCCCTGCGGCTACGGGGCCGCTTTCGCGCATGCCCAGCCACAGCCCCACGTTGAAGACAAGCACGCCGCACAGGGCCTGGAGTGTCAGCACGGCCCAGTCTTTGGGCGAGAGCGTGCCCGCCTCGCCACCTCGGCCACTGAAAATCCACAGGGCGAGCCCGGCCAAAGCCAGGCGCACGGCCAGCGCCGGAAACAGCGGAATCCCGGCCAGGGCGATCTCCCCAAGCGGAGCCGTGGCCCCCACCAGCAGCATGGCCATTGCCATATCGCTCAGGGCGCGCAGCACGCCGGGGCGGGGCGAGATAGTATCGAAATCAACAGGGGTGTCTTCGGTGAGAGCGCCTTTCGGCAGCGCGGCAGTCTTGTCGTGCATGAACGGATACCTCCGGCGTGGTGCCGGAGCCGTCCTGCCACCTTCCGGGATCAGCGGTCTTGGACGATCTTGCCGTATGCGCCGGGGGTCAGCCCGGTGATGCGGCGGAAATGGCGGGTCAGGTGGCTCTGGTCGCAGAAGCCGGACTCCAGGGCCGCATCGGACACGCTGCGGCCAGACGCGATCAGGGCGCGGGCCGCCTCCACGCGCAGCATCACCTGATAGGCATGAGGGGCAAGGCCAACAAAGCGGCTGAACTGGCGGTTCAGGCGGAAACCCGAGAGGCCAGACGCCTGAGAGAGCTCCTCCAGGCTGACCGAGCTGGTTGCGCGCTCGCGCAGGTATTCGCGGGCGCGACTCACGGCGCGGGGTTCGTCCGCCATGCGGACCCTGGCCTTTCGTTCGGCGTGGCGCGATATCCAGGTGGACAGGATGGTGCTCAGGCGGCTCTGGCGCTCCAAAAGCGTGGTGCTCCCGGCCTCCAGGTCCAGGTGGAGCCTGCGCAGGGCCGAAGCGAGCTGCGCATCCTGAATGACGCCGCCGGGAAAGTCCGGGATCTTGACGCCCTGCCCGTCCAACTCCCCGGCCAAACGCTCCACCACCGGGGCGTCCAGGTAGAACATGCGGTAGGCGAACCCCTGGGGCGACGCGGGGTGACCGTCGTGCACCTCGCCGGGGACCACCATGTTCACGGCCCCGGCAGCGGCCACGCAGTCGCGCCCGAGATAGCGGAAGCCCAGCGCCCCGGACTCGATGACGCCCACGGCGTAGCCCTCGTGGAAGTGGCGGGCGAAGCGCACGCCCACGTGCTCGGCGCGCAGGCACTCCACGCCGCCAAGCCCCTGGGGCTTCCAGATATTCACGCTGTTCTTCATGAGTACTTTCTATCAATGGCCTGCGCGACAGTGTAGCTTCTCAAGATACGCTCATGCAGTTTACCACCCTAAACCACCAGAACCATATAATTTTATGAAAAACATATTCATGTTTTTCATAAACGCGACACGCATCATCCGCCAGCCAGCTTGACCTTGTAGCCGAGCCTGGCAAGCTCCTGGGCCAGCGCCTCCCGGTGGTCGCCCTGAATCTCGATGACGCCGTCCTTCACTGCGCCCCCGGCGCCGCAGCGCTGCTTCAGCTGCTTGGCCAGCTTTTCCAGCGCATCTTCAGACAGGGGCAGGCCCGTGACAAGGCTCACGCCCTTGCCCTTGCGGCCCTTGGTCTGGCGGGAGATGCGCACGATCCCGTCGCCTTTCGGAGCCGTTTTCATCCTGGCGCAGACGCAGCCGGACACGGGCTTGCCACAGGCCGGGCACATCTTGCCCTGCTCCGAGGAGTAGACCAGACCGGAAAAATCGAGTCGTTGTGCTGCCATGTGATCTCTCGCGCGTTGACGTCTTGTGACTAATACGGCGTTCTCAACAAGCGCTGAAACAATTTTTAAGCCTAAACCAAGAGAACCAATTATTTTATTTTTGAAAAACATTTCATGTTTTTCAAAAACGCGACACTAGGGCAGAAGCCCCTCGCCGCGCAGCACGGCCTTGACCACCCCCTGGCGTGCCGGGAGCTGTTCGGGCTTGGCGATGTCGATGTTCAGGGCGAAATACCAGACCTCGCCGCCGCGCTCCAGCCAGCCCACCCACCAGCCGATGTTGGCGCTGCGCGCAGCCCAGCCGGTCTTGGCCCGAAGCGTCCAGCCCTCGCCCTGCTCCACCACCATGAAGTCCTTCACCACGGCCATGTTCTTCTTGGAGAATGGCAGACGGTCGTGCTTGAGGCGTTGCAGGAATTCCACCTGCTCCAGGGCCGAGATGCGCAGGTCGCCTTGCAGCCAGAACACGTCGATGCCGCCGCCGATGTTCTCGTTGCCGTAGCGGGCGGCCTTCACCCATTTCTCCATGCGCTGCTGGCCCACCCGGCGGGCGAGCTCCTGATATACCGGCACGCAGGACACGGCGAAGGCCTCCTGGAGGGAGAGGTCCTTGTTCCAGGCCGCCACTTCGTATTTCGTCCCATTCCAGGGGAACGCGGCGTCCGGCCCGGAGACCGCCCTTGTTTCCAGGGCTATCATGATGTTTGGTATCTTGAAGGTGGAGGCGGGCAGATACCCCCTGGCGGCCCGGTTGGCGTCATGGACCTGGGCCGCTCCCGAGCCGTCTTTGAAGAGGACCATGGTTCCGGTCACTCCTGCTTCGGCGAAGTGGCGTGCCCAGTCCTGGCGTTCGCTGGCGGCTGGCACGGTCACGGCCTTGCCGACGCCCGCGCACGCGGCGAGGCACGACAGTATCACGGCGAGGGGAAGAATACGGCGCATGCGGCTCTCCTGCTCTGTACGACGGTCGGTTCCGGTGATTTCTTTGTCCCCGCTGCCCGGTCCTGTCAACGCCACATTGGGAACAGCCGGTTCGAACCCAGGAAAGGCTTGCGCCGGGAAAGCAGGGTGGGATACTCATGACTAGTGTCCCAGACTTTTCCGATTCCATAAGGCCAAGGAGCCCACATGCGCTCAATGCGCCCCGAGTTCCTTTTGCACTGGTCCATCCGCCAGACGCTCTACGCCCTGGTGCTCTGCGCAGTATGTCCGGCGCTCCTGGTGATCATATCCTACGGCGTTCAGGACTACCGCCGCGCGCAACTCCAGACGCGCGACCAGACCCTGAACCTGGTCAAGTCCATCGCCTTCCAGCAGCAGATCCTCACCGAGAACACCCGCATCCTCCTGCACACCCTGGCCCGCCTGCCGGAAGTCATCTCGGCCAACCCTCCGGCCATGCATGAGCTGTTCAAGGAACTGCTGACCGTCCACTCCAACTACTCCAATATCTCCTTCGTGGACATGAACGGCTATTTGGTGAGCAGCAGCCACATCTTCAAACCGCCCATAATCGCCTACGACCGGAAATATTTCAAGGACGCCGTGCGCGCAAAACAGTTCAGCGCCGGGGAATTTGTGGTGGGCAGAGTGGTGAAGGACCCCATTTTTCAGTTCTCCGCACCGGTGTTCAACGAGGCAGGCGCCATGTCCGGAGTGCTGGTCGCCACCATGAAGCTGAACATGTATGATCACCTGTACTCCGAGACGGTCCTCCCGGCCCATTGGCGCTTCGCGCTGATCGACCACCAGGGAATCCGGCTGCACCGGTTCCCGAAAAACGACGCCATCGCTCCTGGCAAACCGATCCAGCCTGATCTTCACGCGTTCTTCGAGAACTCCGCAAGGGACGAAGGAACCGTCCAGGCCGTCGGTCCGGACGGGGTCAGGCTGGAATACGCCTTCGTCAAACTACGCCTCTCCCCGCAGGCCCCCCCCTACATGACGGTCGCGGTGGGCCTGCCCGCCGTAGCGTTCACACAGGTGTTCGTGTCCAAGGTGTTTCCGGCCCTGGCGCTTATGCTCGGCGTGCTGGCGCTGGCGCTTCTGACGGCCCGGTTCCTTGGGAAGATGACCATTGGCGCGGGCCTGGACCGTCTCGCTCTGGCCGCCCGGCAACTGAGCGCAGGCGACCTCACGTTTCGCGTGGGGCCGCTGGAATCCTGCCGGGAAGTGCGCGAGGCGGGTCAGGCGTTCGACCAGATGGCTACGGCCCTGTCCGAGGAATCAGCCGAGCGCCGGCAAGCCGAACTGGAACTGACCAAAGCCAAAGGCTACATTGCCAACATCCTGGATTCCATGCCCTCCGTGCTGGTGGGGGCCCCTGGAAGTGGTGTTCCCCCGGCTGGTTTCCCACCTGGAGGACATCCGCACCGCTCTGCGGGAGCGCCACCCGCTGCACGTGGAGCGGGAGATGTTCCATAAGGACAACACCTTCGGCTATCAGGACGTGATGATCTATCCCCTCATCAGCAACGGCGTGGAGGGCGTGGTGGTGCGCGTGGACGACGTGACCCACCGGGTGCACATGGAAGAGATGATGGTCCAGTCCGAAAAGATGGTCTCGGTGGGGGGGCTGGCCGCAGGCATGGCCCACGAGATAAACAACCCGTTGAGCGGGATTCTACAGAGCGCCCAGGTGCTCATTTCGCACCTCTCTCCGGACGCGCCCGCCAACCGCGCGGCTGCCGAGGCCAGCGGCTGCACCATGGAGAATATCCGGGCCTATGCCGATAAGCGCCAGATCCCGGAATTTCTGGAAGCCATCCGGGAATCCGGAGTCCGGGCCGCGCGCATCGTCTCCAACATGCTGGAGTTCAGCCGCAAGAGCCACTCCACGCGAACCCCCGAGCAGGTCAACGACCTCATGGACAAGGCCGTGGAACTGGCCCTCTCGGACTACGACCTGAAAAAGCAGTACGACTTCAAGCGGATGCACATCGAGCGCCAATACGATCCGCATCTGCCGGAGGTGCCCTGCACCCGCACCGAAATCGAGCAGGTGTTTCTCAACCTGCTCAAAAACGCGGCTCATGCCATGGCGCAAACGCCGGACAGCGCGGCCCCTCCCGGCATCATCGTGCGAACCAGTGTCGAAGGGAACTGGCTGCGCATCGAGGTGGAGGACAACGGCCCCGGCATGCCCGAGTCTGTGCGCAAACGCGTGTTCGAACCGTTCTTCACCACCAAGCCCGTGGGCGAAGGCACGGGACTTGGGCTGTCGGTCTCCTACTTCATCATCGTCACCAACCACGGGGGGCGCTTCGACGTGCAGTCCGAGCCGGGCAAGGGCGCGCGCTTCATCCTGTGGCTGCCCCTGGGCAATTGACTCGGGGCGGACACAACGCAGCACTCAGTCCACGATGAACAGCTTCGCGCCTGTGGCCGTGTAGGACTGGTGCGCCTCGGCGTTGTCCGCCACCTGGTAGCTCATGCCCGGTGTGAGCGTGAACGTCCTGCCGTCCTCCAGGGTGGTCACCAGTTCCCCTTCCAGGCAAAGCAGCACATGCCCCTTGCTGCACCAGTGATCCGCCAGATAGCCAGGGGAGTATTCCACCATGCGCACTCGAATCTGGTTGGCCGGGTCGCCGAAAAGGCGCGTGCGCCAGAATGCCACACCGGTCTCGCCCTTGTGTTCGGTGGGCTCCACGTTGTTCCAGTCGGTGACGCCAAACGCGATGTTGTCCATTTTCATGGGATGCTCCTGAAGCGTGATTATTGATGTTCGCGCGGACGAAGCGAGGCAAAGCGCCACTCCACCGTAGCCATCAGGATTCCCGCCACGATGAGCCCTCCGCCCAGCACGTGGAACATGGCTACGGCCTCCCCCAGGATCAGCACGGACTCGATGGCCGTGAACAGAGGCAGCGAGTAGTATACGATGCCCGCCAGCACCGGCCCGATGCTTGCGATGGCGCGGGTCCAGAGCAGGTACGCCGCGAACGAGCACCCGACGCCCGCGTAGACCACGCCCACGACCACGCGGGCGTTCCATGTAGGCGCGGGCAGAACCGCCGCCTCCCAGGCCACTGCCGGAATCATGAACGCCAGGCCCAGGGCGAACAGGGCGGCGTTGAAGCCCTCGATGGATATCTCCGGGGGGCGTTTGCGAATGAGGAACGAGTACACGGCGAAGCTGGCCGCACCAGCCAAGGCCCACAGATCGCCCGGAGTGAAGGTGACTGCTGCCAGATGTTGCCAGTCCCCGCGCGAGATTAGCATCAAAACGCCCAGGAGCACCACGGCCACCCCGGCCAGACGACGGGGCGTGATGGGTTCGCCGTACACGATGCGCGACAGGATTATGATAATGATCGGGGCCGTGGGCACCAGGAGCGCCATGTTCAGGCTCTGCGTGGTCTGCCCGGCCTTGTAGATCAGCGCGTTCAGGGCCGTGACCCCAACCAGGGCCATGACGCAGAGGTACGGCCAGTGCCTGCGCATGACGGGCAGGTCGGCCCGAAGTTTGGGCAGGGCCAGGGGCAGCATGCAGCAAAGGGCCAGCAGCCAGCGCCAGAAGTTGAGCTGCATGGGGGGGATTTCGTGGGCGACGGCCCGCGCTACCACGAAATTGCCCGCCCACAGGATCGTGGCGGCCAGGGCGGCCAGATAGCCGCCGGTTCTTACGTTCAATGCCATGAAGACCTGCTCGGGGCGCGTGCCCCCGGAAATGAATTTGCAGCCGGAGTTTCCGGAATATGCCGGTCGGAACGAGCCGCAGGGCGCTTTAATCCGCCTAACCGGGAGCGGTGTCAACGCCGTGGCGAAGCCGCTCACTTCCACGGCCGACACTTCCCACAGCCTGCGATATACGCTACATTCAAAGGCCTGTTTGCGACGGCTGCCCATGATCATGACGGCAACCTGGCAAGACGCCACGTGAGGGCCCATCATGGCCAAATCCTATCTGCTTTACCGCTGCGGCGGTGACGGCGCGAGAACCCCGGTGGTATTTTTCAGCGCAGATTCCGAGGAAGAGGCGCGCGAAGCGCCCACATGGCTGCGGCGCCACCACCCGGAGAACGACTTGCTGCACCTCGGGCCGGGTGATTTTTTCGAGATAATCGAACAGAGCAAGTGTTCCCCGGAGGAATGGGACAGCGCTGTGGAGAAGCTCGCAGCCAACGCGCCAAAGCCCGGATGAGGAGCGCGGCTGGCCCGTTTCATGGGCCAGAATTTGCCGCGAGGCGCACGCATCGACGGGAGCGGCTTTCTCACGTATGATCCCCCATGGAAGAGCCCGGCAGGCCCGCAGTCCCGATTGCCGCCGCCGGAGCCCACACGCTTCAATCACCCATACACAAGGACGATCCGTGGCCAAGACACCCAATTATACCTACGAAAAGCGGGCCAAAGAGGCTGCCAAGAACAAGAAGAAAGAAGAGAAGCTGAAGCGCAAGCAGGAGAAGAAAGCCGCAGCTCCTGAAGACGGCCAGGAAAACACGCCGGAAGAATGAGCCGGACCGCGCGCCTTTATCCCGTCGCAGTCAACGGGCCTGAGCAGGCACGGGCAACCAGCAGCAACATCGCTCATCTCAACGAAACGGCCGCCTGAATCTCTTCAGGCGGCCCTCCAGCTGTTTATTTGTACGCTGACGCGCGCGACCGACGGCCCGGCGCTTTCATTCGCGCCGGTTGACCCTGCGGGCGCGGCCAGCCTCTACCAGTTCTCGCCCAAAAGCTCGAAATGCGCCTGCGGGTGGGCGCACGCGGCGCACGCGCCGGGTGCCTCCTCGGCGGTGTGCAGGTAGCCGCAGTTGCGGCAACGCCAGGTGACTGGCGTGTCGCGCTTGAACACGCGCCCGCTCTCCACGTTGGCCAGCAGGTCGCGGAAGCGCTTCTCGTGCTGCTTTTCCGCCACGCACACCGCCATCCAGACCGCCGCGATCTCCGGGAAGCCTTCGGCGCGGGCCGCTTCCGCGAAGGCCGGGTACATGTCGCTGTGCTCTTCGTGCTCACCCATGGCCGAGGCCAGGAGGTTCTCCGCAGTGGTGCCAATCTTTCCGGCCGGGAAGGTGGCCGTGATCTCCAGGTCCCCACCCTCCAGGAACTTGAAGAAGCGCTTGGCGTGCTCCTTCTCCTGGTTGGCGGTCTCTTCGAAGATGTCCGCGATCTGTACGAAGCATTCCTTGCGGGCGACAGCGGCGAAATAGGTGTACCTGTTGCGCGCCTGGCTCTCGCCGGCAAAGGATTTCAGCAGGTTTTCCTCGGTCTTTGTTCCTTTCAAGCTAGCCATGTAAATATCTCCTCCATCTGGGTTGTCTTGATGCGGCTGGCCTGCCAGCCGCTGGTTGTCGTATCTCAACCGGCCCGTCAGGCCGGGGCAGCCAAATTCTTATCCGGTATGCCCGGCGCCTTGGCAACCCCTTTGGCATACTCGGGGATGCCCTCGCGGTCGAAACGAGCCAGAATCTACAGGAGCCATCCGTCCTGGCGCAAAGGGACAACCTGCGCTGCGCTTTGACCAAGCCCGTGGAAAACGCCTATCTATAAAGAATAATTCTTGTCAAGATCTCAAAAAAAATTATCCCTTCTGTTTGCAGGCGGGGCAGATCCCGAAGATGTCCAAGCGGTGCGACTCCACCTCGAACCCGACCTCCCGGGCCAGACGGGCCACGTCAGCCTCGAGCCCGCTGAGCTCCAGGTCCAGTATCGTCCCGCAACGGGTGCACACCATGTGGGGATGGGGCTTTGGCCTGATTCCGTCGTAGCGGTTTCCCCGCTCGCCGAACTCCAGTTCCAGGATCTCCCCCTCTTCCTTGAGCAGGCTGATGGTCTTGTACACGGTGGCCAGGCTGGTGGTAGGGTAGGCAGGCAGAATCTGGCGGTGAATCTGTTCCACTGTGGGGTGTCCGCCGTGGACCAAGACCGCCTGGACGATTGCCAAGCGCTGCGGGGTAAGGCGCTTGCCTTTGCGTTTCATGCGTTCCAGGAACGCGGCGAGACGGTCGGAGTTTTCCATGAGAACCTCAGAGTAACTTATCTTAGTCAGTAATTCATACTCTCGCGGTTCACCCGCGTCAACTCCCGGCGACAGGGCTCATTTCCTGTCTCACCCGCCGGAGGGGATGGCCTAGCGGGGTGTGCTCAAACCGGCCCCGCGAATATCTTGAGGAATCAGGCTGGAGATCAACACGGATGGCCCTGGAAGACACCGCGATATTCTCAGGGACGCGCCGTAGCGTCACTCGTCCTTCGGTTTTTTCTTGGCCGCCAGGGCCTTGAGCCGCTCTTCTTCCTCGGCCAGCACCTCGGCTGCTGCTGCGCCGATGGCCTGCTGCGCCGCCCCGTCCAATTGCTTCTCTCCGGCAGCCAGGGAGCGAAGCTCCGGGGGAAGGTACACCGTCACGTTGCGGTGGGCGAACTCGATCCCGTTGTCCATGAAGGCCTGCTGCACGCGGCGGTACAGCTCCTTTTCCACCAGGAACTGGTGCCCTGGGATGGTCTTGAACTTGATGCGCAGGATCATGGCTGAGTCTTCCATCTTGCGCACGCCCATGGACTTGATGTCGCTCAGCATGCCCTTGCTGATCTCCTCGTTGGCCATCAGCTCCTTGTTGATGCGCTTTATGATCTTTCTGATCTTCTCGATGTCGGCGTCGTAGCGGACCCGGAAATCAAGCTTCGAGATGATGTAGTCCCGACTGTAGTTCTGAAGGATCTTGAGCCCTCCGTACGGAATGGTGAACACCATGCCGCGTGGATGGCGCAGCTTCATGGAGCGCAGCGAGATCTGCTCCACGGTGCCTTTGGCGGTCCCGGCTTCGACGTAATCCCCGACCCGGAAGGCGTCGTCCACCAGGAAGAACACCCCGGAGATGATGTCCTTCACCAGGGTCTGCGCGCCGAAACCGATGGCCAGGCCGATCACGCCCGCGCCCGCGATGAGCGGCCCGATGTCCACCCCCATGGAGGACAGCGCGATGAGCGAGCCCATCACCACGATGACGCACAGCAGAAACTTGCGCAGGAGCATGAGCAGCGTTGCGCTGCGCGATCCGGGCATGGAGCTTTCCTCGCTGAGCTTGCGGTCGATGCGGATGCGGATGACCTCCCACAGCAGCAACGCTCCCACACCCACCATCAGAACGCTCAGCACGTTCCGGGCGAACAGCCAGCCCAGGGGGATTTCCACGCCCCAGGTCTTCAGCATGGCGAAGGCGGTGAAGGCAATCAGGACCACCCTCATGGTCTTGCGTATCAACGGGATGTAGTAGCGGAAGGTGCGCCTGTCCTGGCAGGCGTCGCCTTGAACGTGCGGCGTGGCGTGCTCCTGGTCTATGTGGATGATTTCCCGGTCCTGCCCGGACGCCACGATCAGGAGCTTGCCCATCCACATGTCCACGCCGATGCACCCCGGTATGAGGAACAGGCTGAGCACCAGCAGCAGGATGGTCGCCTCGCCGGATATCGCCTGGGCGCTCCAGAAGAAGCTTATGCACAGGGAATAGAGCATGGCCGGAAAGTGCCAGTACCGAGACGCCACGGCGCGCACGCTGCCGGATGCGGGGTCGCAGTCGCCGCGAATCGCCGCAGCCACCCGCTCACGGTTCGCCAAGATCATGACGCAGAGGATAAGGCCCACCACCGGACCAGCCTGGGCGTAGACCAGATGCCCAAGGGCCTGGGCCTGCCCCACCTGCTTTAGGATGATGCTGGCCACGGCAATCGCCACGGATGCCACTGTGACGGCCATGAACCAGCGGTACAGCGTCCTGGCGTCCTCGTTCCGCATGGGTATGGGGCGTGCGGCCTCGTGGCCGGGGGCAAGAAGAATCCGGGCGAACGCCTGGATAAACAACCCGTAGGAAAGCGACACCACGACGATGACCCCCATGGCCTGCGTGGGTCCGGAGGCTGGGACAAAGACAACGAAGAGGAGAAAGGCCGTCAGGAAGAACAGAACGACACCGAGAAGGCGCAAGCCCACGTTTGAAAGGATCACGCCTGCACGTCCGAAGTTCGGAGCGCCCAGGCCCTGCGATGCGCGCCGCATCACGGAGTCGCACAGCCTCCCGGCTCCGGCGGATGCGACGAAAGCCCCGGCGCAGACCGCAGCCAGCAGGAGAAACGACCGCGCCAACTCCTGCGCCCCCCCGCCCCCCGTCAGATTGGTCAGGATGGTCCCGCCGGAAAGATCCTCCCCGGCCTTGTCTAGGAGTTCCTCCTGTCTGGCGTATCCCGAACGGACGCGCGTCTCCCAGCTATGGAACAGCTTCGCCAGGAAGCCCCCGTCCTGGGTATCGCCCTCTTCCGGCTTATCCCTGGCGGTCTGGGCCTTAAGCTTGTCGTGCAGGAGCTTCCTGGCCTGGACATCGGACAGCGAAGCCATGAAGGAGTCCACGTCCTTGGCGTCACGAGGCTCGGCAACGCCCACCTGAGGCTGCTTGCCAGCCTTGCCCGTGCCCGGAATTCCGGCTGCGAGGGCTGTCCCGGAGAAAAGCGCGGCGGCCAGGGCCATGCACACCATGAAATACCTGACTGACAGGGTCATGATCTCTCCTCACTTGAGGGCGCTGGGCAAACCCGGGCCGGGAAAACCCCCTTCGCGCCTGTTATCCTGGATGTTGCCGGTATATATCCTTGATAACTTGAAGAGGCTACTCCCGGAGAAGTCTATAGAAAGCGCACTCAGTCTGAGGTCCGGGGGAAGGCGCAGGAGAGGGGCAGGCTCACAGTGAACGTGGTGCCGCCCTCCGGGCTCGAATCCACCGTGATGTTTCCGCCATGGATTTTGGTGACTATGAAGTAGGATATGGACATTCCCAACCCCGTGCCGTCTCCGACCTTCTTGGTGGTGAAGAACGGCTCGAACACGCGCCGCGCCACCAGGGGCGACATGCCCGGCCCGGTGTCGCTGACCGAGACGTTGACCTGTCCGTCCGCCTTCCAGACCTTGACCACGATCTCTGGATGACCGACTTTCTCCTCCTGCGAATCCAGGGCGTACACCGCGTTGCGCAGGATGTTCACGAACACCTGGTGCATCAGGCTTTCAGAACAGAGGACGGGATGACCGAGGCCGTCATGCTCGATGCGGATGGGTACATCGTCAAGTCCGTGGTTCTGCCTGAGGTGGACATCGTTGCGTACGTCGGCAACGGCAGATTCGGCCACCGCAGCGATGTTGCACGCGGCTTTGGGCGAGTCGTCCTTGCGCGAAAAGGTGAGCATGGTCTTGACGATGTTGGCCGCCCGTCCCGCTGCTTCCCGGATGTCCTCCAGGCTTTCCAGGACTCCCCGGTCCTCCAGATAGCGGCGAACAGCCTCAAGGTCCGTTCCGGCGGTCCGTGCCGCCTGGGTGTTGGCGTCCAACTCCGGCGAAACGCGCCGCTGCGCGAGCTGCGCGGATTGCAGGATGATGCTCAGCGGGTTGTTGACCTCATGAGCGATTCCTGCCGCCATCCCCCCCAGGGACATCATCTTTTCCGCCTGCATCATCATGAATTCCAGGCGTACGCGGTCAGTTACGTCGTCCACCCGCACCACTGCGCCCTCCACGCCATTGGTCACCAGCGGGTAGATGACGATGTCCACGTGCCGCTTCTCGCCGTCCTGGGAGACCTCCTGGTGCACGGAATGGTCAGGTCTGCGTTCGAAAATGACGCGGGAGACGTTGTCGGCGGACAGCTCGAAGTGCGGGAACAGTTCGCTCAGGGGGCTGCCCTCGCATTCCTCGCGGGTCATGCCTATCATGTGCGCGGCATGGTCGTTGATCTGGGTAATGTTCATGTCGCGGTCCACGCAGACCAGCACCGAAGGCATGGAGTCGATGATGTTCCGGATGTAGAAGTTTGCCCTCCGGAGCTCCCCGGTGCGCGCCTCGACAAGCTCCTCAAGATGCTCCTTGTGCCGCTCAAGCGCTTTTTGCGCGGCCATTCGCCCTGCGGCCTCCACGTCGATCTGCCTGAAGGTCGCGTCCAGAACGCCGCCCAGGTCGCGGGCCTCCCGAAGATTGAAGCTTTCCAGATCCACCGGGTCGTTACGCCGGAACCTGCCGATGGAGGTGAGCAGGCCCGTGAATTCGCGCGAAATGGCCATGCTGTTGAACCGGGCGATGCCGAACACGGCCAGGGCCAGGGCCGCCGAAAGCACGACCGCCCATATCAGCCAGCGCCTGAGGGGTTCTTCCAGCTCGCTCATGGGCATGCCTATCGAAACAACCCAGCCATAGGTCGGCGACATGCTGTAGGCGTTCAGCATGCGGTTGCCGTCCAGGTTCGTGCTTTCGGAAGCGACCTCGACGCCCTGATAGGCTTCGTTAAGGACGATGGTTTCGTTGACGAGTTTTCCGACATGCGCGCTGGAGTTGACCGATCTGGCCAGCAGCACCCGGTCTGCGCTCAGGATGGTGGCCACCCAACCTGCCGGGAGGCTCTGGTTCACCAGCAGCTTCTCGAAACTGTCCACCGGGAAGGTCATGCCCAGCGAGTAGGCGATGGTCGCGCCATTCCAGACCGGCTGGTCGATGCCGACGAGCCAGCGCCCTGTGATCGCACCCTTGAAAGGCCCGGAAATATGCGACTTGCCCGTCTCGTACACCTTGCGCAACACCTCGATGTTCTTACGCTTGGGCAAGGGCTCTCCGAAGGTGCGGTAGGAATTCACGAGCTGTTGCCCGTCCGGCTCGGCGAGGATGATGTCCGCCCCTTCGAACTCCCGCAGTAAGGTCCTGGTCTGGGCGTGAAAGGCCGCGAATTCGCCTGTTGCGATCGCCCCGGACGTGCCGAGGGCCACGAGAGCGGAATCGACTCCCGACAATTTCGTCTCCACGGTCTGACGCAACGCCCGGGCCATGTTCTGAGCGTCCCCGACAAGCTCACTGCGCTTGGCGTCGTAGCTGTAATAAATGATGCAGCCGTAACCCAGCCAGACAGGCAGGACGCACAATAGCGCCATCAGCAGCAACCGGGATCGTAAAGACATGATCATATCCTGAAACCTTCCTGCCCAAGTCGAACAACCTTGACTTGTGGGTAACGGGTCCCTCTCGATCCATGCGGTGAGGTTCTCGCAAAGTGTTACTATCCTGCATTCACCAGAAACACTCATCCCTCGCACACGGGCCTGAGAAGAATGCAGGCTGCGTGAGAAGAATCCGTCCGCCAGCACCCTGCCTCAGAATGGTGTACTTCTTTCTTGGTAAGCCATACTTCTTCAGCACGCAAGCGGCAGCCACAACTGAAAATCTCTAACTGGGAAGGCATATTGCGTAACCGTTTACAAAACCCTTCAGGACAACTGTACAGCCTGCCGTGACATGCTTTTACTAAAATACTTCAAGCCTACATGCGAATTCAACAACAAAGATACAGAGCATTTGACAACGTACCCATCATCACATTATTAACAATTTTTTTGCAGTAACAATCAGACGAGGCACTGCTTCTTCTCTGCGCCACTCCCAAGAGCTGCCTGACGCGCACACCACAGATAGTTTGCGCGTGTCGCCACAAGACAACAAAGGCCACCCATTCCAACAAAGCGGAAACGAGCCGTCGCCCTTGCCTGCGTCCCGAGACCGGAATGAAAAAGGGCCACCCATTATTGGGCGGCCCCGTACCGTGTCGCGCAGCAGCCGAAGGACAACAAGCAGCCTACCGCGCCTGCCGGACGTCCCGATAGGGTGGCTCCCCGAAAAGCCGCTTGTATTCCCGGCTGAACTGCGTGGGACTCTCATAGCCCACCGCCAGCCCCGCGCTGGCGGCGTTCTCGCTTTCAGACAGCATCAGCCGCTGGGCTTCATACAGGCGCAGCCGCTTATGGTACTGCAACGGGCTGAGGGACGTCACTTCCTTGAAGTGGCGATGAAACGTCGAGGTCGCCATGTTCACCGCCTGGGCCAGCTTGTCCACATGAAGCGGCTCCCTGTAGTTTTCCCGCAGCCAGGTGATTGCCCGGGCGATCTGGTTGCTTTGGGAGCCGAGCGTGTTGAGCCTGCGCAGGTGCTCTCCCTGCGGCCCCACCAGCAGACGGTAGTGGATTTCGCGGATGATGAGCGGCGCGAGAGCGGGTATCTGCTGCGGCTTGTCGAGGAGTTCCACCAGACGCAGGAAGGCGTCCAGCACGTCGGGATCGACATCCGCTACGGATATTCCCTTGTGGGAGACCGTCCCGGACGCGGCAGGCAGCGGAGTCTCGGCGGCCAGCCGGGTGATCAGTTGCTTGTCCAGTTCGAGGGCCACCGCCAGGAAGGGCCGGTCCTGTGAGACGTCCACCACGCAGGAGGAACTGGGCATGTCCACCCCGGCCACCAGACACTGGTTCTCGCCGTAGCGGTACTCCTCGGAGCCGATCACGGACCGCTTGAACCCCTGGACGATCAACGCGACGATGGGCTCGGAAAAGCAATTCTCCACCTTGTTGGGCTCGTCGCGCCGGGACATCCTCAAACCCTCGATTTCCGTCAGGTACACTCCCTGCGCGGGCATCCTGTGCAACAATTTCTCTTTCAGCAGGTCATTGCCCCTGTCCAGCTCGGAAAACTCGCCGCGTCCCATTCCAGCTTAACCGCCTGTCATATTTTGTATTGCTCGAAAAATCACGCATCCTGGCAGGAGAATAGATAAAACAATCCCCTTGGCCTGAATAGAGCCGCGAGAGAATCAGGCAAGAATTGGAGAGGATCGTGTCTACTGTTCTGGCTGCGCCGGTCCTATACGGCCATGAACGAAAAGGGCCTGGGGTCGTACCCTCGGAACATAATCGTGAGTGACGGAGGGACAATTCCGATGAATGAACACACACAGCCAGCACACGAAGCCGTCAACGCGGCTGCCCCAGCCATGACCGGTGAAAAATGCAGGCCCCCTGGCGAGTCCCCGGCTTGTTCCGGCTCGTTCGCGCGGGTTGCCCCCCTCATCATGAACCAGCCGGGGGATGTGGATTTGAGTGAACTGCTGCGACGGCTCAAGCGGCGGGAACTGTAACCCGCATCCGGACAATCCCGAACACGGACAGAAGTATATAAACGACAAAGGAGACTCACCATGCTCTACAGAAAAATGCCCAAAACCGGAGACGAGCTCTCCATTCTCGGATTCGGCTGCATGCGCCTGCCCATGGCGGACGGCCAGATCGACGAGGCGCGGGCCATCGCCCAGATCAGGAGCGCCATCGACAGCGGGGTCAATTACGTGGACACCGCCTGGCCCTATCACGGCGGAGAAAGCGAACCCCTGCTCGGCAGGGCGCTGAAGGACGGCTACCGGGAGCGGGTCAAGATCGCCACCAAGCTGCCCACGTGGCTGATAAACAGCCGCGAAGACATGGACCGCTACCTGAACGCCCAGTTGGAGCGCCTGGGAACCGACCACATCGACTACTACCTGGTCCACGCCCTGGACGGCCCGGCCTGGGACGCAATCAAGGCGCAGGGCATCTGCGAGTTCCTGGACCAGGCCAAGAAGGACGGGCGCATCGTCAACTCCGGTTTCTCCTTCCACGGGCTGCCCGAGGACTTCAGCCGCATCGTGGACGGCTATCCCTGGATCTTCTGCCAGATCCAGTACAACTACCTGGACCAGCAGTACCAGGCCGGGACCGACGGCCTGAAATACGCCGCGTCCAAGGGTCTGGGCGTGGTCATCATGGAGCCCCTGCGCGGGGGCAACCTGGGGCTGGCGGCCGCACCCCCGGCCGTGGCCGCCATCTGGGACGAGGGCAAAACCAAGCGCACTCCGGTGGAGTGGGCGCTTCGCTGGGTGTGGAACCACCCGGAGGTCACGGTGGTCCTGTCGGGCATGAACGACGAAGCCCACATCGCACAGAACCTGGCCATCGCGGGCGAGGCCCATGCAGGCTCCCTCACCGGGGAAGAGCTGGAACTTGTGGACCGCGCCGGGAAGAAATACCAGGAGCTGATGCAGGTGGGCTGCACGGGCTGTGCGTACTGCATGCCCTGCCCGGCAGGCGTCAAGATTCCCCTCTGCTTCGACTTCTTCAATAAGATGCACATGTTCGGGAACGTGGAAGAAGCCAAGTTCATGTACATCGCGTTCGTGAGCGGCATCACGGGCTCTGGCGAGCCGGGTTTTGCCTCGCAGTGCGTGGCCTGCGGCGAGTGCCTGGACAAATGTCCGCAGCACATCGCCATTCCGGAGATGATGGAGCGGGTCGCCGCCGAGATGGAAGGGCCGGACTTCCAGGAGCGGGTGGCCGGGATCAAGGAACACTTCAAGACCGGACTCAAGTAGTTGTCCGCATCGCGGTGCTGAAGTAATGGCGCATGAGCCTCATGTTTTCATCACAGCACTCCGATGGTACGTCTTGACCACGGGGCGGCGCGCTGGGGCGCCGTCTCGTGAACGAATACGGCTGTTTGCCTGCCGCGCGCGGGTACGAACCGGAAACAGGCGCTTAAGGCGCATCGAGCCATGAAAATACTCTACTATGACTGCTTCGCCGGAATAAGCGGCGACATGAACCTGGCCGCCATGATCGACCTCGGGGTCGAGCCCGAGTACCTTCGGGCCGAACTCGGAAGGCTTGGCCTGGACCATGAGTTCGAGCTGCGCGTCAGCCCAAGTTCCCGAAGCGGCATCCACGGCACACAGGTGGACGTGGTGCTGAAAAACGACGAGGCGCATCAGCACGAGCACGCCCTGGCCGAACCCCATGAGGGCCACGCCCACAGCCATCTCCACGGGCACGCCGGGGACAGCGAGGGTTCATCGCACGGACATGGGCATGCTCACGGGCATGGGCATGACCACGGCGAGCCTCATGCAGAGCACAGTAGCCATCACGAGCATGACCACTGCCCCGGCGGACACGGACATGACCACGAAGGCACCCCGCACGGCCAGCATCACGAGCACGCTCACGATGTCGCCCCGCATGACCATCACGGCCACGCCGCGCACCGCAACCTCGCGGACATCGAGGCCATCATCATGGGCAGCACCCTGCCCCTGGAAGTCAAACAGACCAGTCTGGCCATTTTCCTGAAAGTGGCCCAGGCCGAGGCCAAGGTCCACGGGAAGGCGCTCCATGAAGTCCACTTCCACGAGGTGGGCGCGACCGACTCCATCGTGGACATCGTGGGCGCGGCCATCTGTTATCACCGCCTGGGCGTGGACGCGGTGTGGGCCTCCCCGGTTGAGCTGGGCGCGGGCTTCGTGCGCTGCGCCCACGGCCTGATCCCGGTTCCGGCCCCGGCCACGGTGGAGATCCTCCAGGGGGTCCCCACCACGCGCGGCGCGGTGAACCACGAAGCAACCACCCCAACGGGCGCGGCCATCCTGGTGGCCCTGGTGGACCAGTTCACCGCCACCCCGGCGCTCATTTCAGAGAAAACCGCCTACGGCATCGGCCACCGGGAGGTGGCCATCCCCAACGTGCTGCGGGTCCAGTTGGCGCGCCCGGCGGACTCCCAGGCTGCCCAGACCGGTCAGCCCGGCGCATCGGTGCAGGCGGCCCGCCTGCTGCAATGCAACATCGACGACATGACCGGCGAGATGCTGGGCGTGGCCATGGACGTGCTGATGGAAAACGGGGCCATGGACGTGCACTTCACGCCCATCGTCATGAAGAAGAACCGCCCCGCCACCTGCGTGTCGCTCCTGTGCTCCGCCGCTGACGAAGAGCGCTTCAAAGACCTGCTGTTCCGCCACACCACAACGCTCGGGGTGAAGAGCATCCCCATCGACAAGACCGTGCTGGAAATTTCCTTCGAGCGCCTGGACACGCCGCTTGGGCCGGTGACCATGAAGAACGCCATACGGGACGGCAAGGTGATCCGCTCCAAGCCGGAACTGGAAGACTGCCGGGAGTTGGCGCGCAAACACGGCCTGCCTCTGGGCGACGTCTACACCATCATCGGCAGGCACAGGAAGTAACGGAGCATATGTCGCACCCTGTTCCCACCAAAGACGAAAAGTACCGGGATCTGCTCGACGGACTGCACTCCCTGGAAAGAGTTGTTGTCGCGTTCTCGGGCGGGCTGGACAGCACCTTCCTGCTGCACGCCGCCCGCCAGGCCCTGCGCGACGGCGTGCTGGCCGTGACCATCTCCACCTCGTACATGGCCCAAGCGGAGATCGAAGAGGCCGCAAGCGCTGCCCAGGCCATGCAGGCCGCCCACCGTGTGCTGGATGTCCCCTTCCCCGAACTGCTGCGCGACAATCCGCCGGAGCGCTGCTATCTCTGCAAGAAGGCCCTTTTCACTCTGCTCACGAAGGTGGCCGCAGCCGAGAATATCGGCCACGTCCTGGACGGGACCAACCTGGACGATCTGGATGACTACCGCCCCGGCCTTCGGGCGCTGGGAGAGCTTGGCGTCAAAAGCCCTTTGCTTACTGCGGGCCTGACCAAGCAGGATATTCGGGATCTCTCCAGGGAACACGGGCTGGCCTCCTGGGACAAACCGGCGGCGGCGTGCCTTCTCTCGCGCATTCCCCACGGCACGCGCATTGAGGACGCGGAACTCAGGCGCATCGACCAGGCCGAGCAGTTCCTGAAAGAACTGGGATTCGCGGCAGTGCGCCTGCGCAGCCACGGTGGACTGGCACGAATAGAAGTCCCGCGCGAACAACTGCCCGAACTGATTGAGGCAGACAGGCGCTGCGGCATAGACTCCCGCCTCAAAGCCCTGGGCTACCGCCACGTCGCCGTGGATCTGGCAGGCTACCGCATGGGCAGCCTGAACGTAAAAACCTCGTAAGCGAGACACGATAGAAGATCATGGACACGCAAGAGACACTGAAGCAACTGCTGACCGGCATCAAGAACGGCAGCCTGGACGTGGAACAGGGGATGCAGCAGCTGCGCGACTTCCCCTTCATGGACATGGGCCACACCAAAATCGACCTGCACCGTTCCCTGCGCAACGGCTTCCCCGAGGTGATTTACGGCGAGGGCAAGACCCCGGAGCAGGTAGGGGAGATCTTTACCCGCATGCGTGAGCACGCCAACGTCCTGGCCACGCGGGTTTCGCCCGAGATGGCCAGACACGTGCAGTCCGTCTGCCCGGAGGTGGAGTACAACGCGCTGGGCCGCACCCTGACCCTCACGCGGGGAGAGATCGCCTGGAAGGAAGGGGAGATCGCCATCGTCACCGCCGGGACCTCGGACCTGCCGGTTGCGGAGGAAGCGCGCGTGACCTGCGGGATGCTGGGCAGCCGGGCCTCGGTGATCTCCGACGTTGGCGTGGCGGGCATACACCGGCTGCTGGACCGGCTCTCGGTCATCCGCAAGGCGCGGGTGATCATCGTGGTGGCGGGCATGGAAGGAGCGCTGGCCAGCGTGATCGGAGGGCTGGTGTCGCAGCCCATCGTGGGCGTGCCCACCTCGGTGGGGTATGGCGCGTCGCTGTCCGGGCTCTCGGCGCTGCTTGGCATGCTGACCTCCTGCGCCAGCGGCGTGACCGTGGTGAACATCGACAACGGCTTCGGCGCGGCCTGCGCGGCCTGCAAGATCAACAACCTGTTCCCGGCCTGAACCGTCTCTCAGGCAACACCCCGGCGGGCGCTTCATCGGCTGGATGAAGCGCCCGCTGTCTTGCCTTTCACGCCGACTCCAGGAGCACGCCGGGCAAGCCGCGCACCTCGCGCTGCCCCCAGAACATTCGACTGAATTATCAACAAACAAAACAATTACTTAGCCGAGTTACGGCCAGCCCTTCGCCCATTTACACAGATGAGCCCGCACCTGCCCGTTTCCGACAAAGCCCTTGTCCTCGCCAGGGCTTATCTGTAGCCTGTCCACTCATTTTTACGTCCCTTTCCAAGGAGGCCTTCATGGCGACGACCATCGGCACGCCGCTCACTTCTTCCGCCACCAAAATCCTGCTGCTCGGCTCCGGCGAACTCGGCAAGGAAGTTGCCATCGAGGCCCAGCGCCTTGGCGTCGAGGTCATCGCCGTAGACCGGTACCCCAACGCCCCGGCCATGCAGGTGGCGCACCGCTCCCACGTGGTGAGCATGCTGGACGCCGCCGCCCTGCGCAGCATCATCGAAGCGGAAAAGCCAGACTTCGTCGTGCCGGAGATCGAAGCCATCGCCACCGAGGAGCTCCTGGCCCTGGAAGCCGAAGGGGTCACTGTGGTCCCCACGGCCAGGGCCGCCCGGCTGACCATGGACCGCGAGGGCATCCGCCGTCTGGCCGCCGAGGAGCTGGGCCTTGCCACCTCGCCCTACCGCTTCGCCGACACCAGGGAGGAATTCCTGGCTGCGTGCCAGGCCGTGGGCTTCCCCTGCGTGGTCAAGCCGGTGATGTCCTCATCTGGCAAAGGCCAGAGCGTGGCCCGCGACGCGGCCTCGGCCGAGGCCTCCTGGGAGTACGCCCAGACCGCCGGACGTACCGGGGCCGGACGGGTCATCGTGGAAGGGTTCGTGGAGTTCGATTACGAGATCACGCTGCTGACCGTCCGCCACGCAGGCGGCACCTGCTTCTGCCCGCCCATCGGCCACCGCCAGGAGAAAGGGGACTACCGCGAATCCTGGCAGCCCCACCCCATGAGCGCGAAGGCCCAGGACGAGGCCCAGCGCATGGCGGCCACCGTCACCGCCGCCCTGGGCGGACGCGGGCTTTTTGGCGTGGAACTGTTCATCAAGGGCGATCAGGTGCTTTTTTCCGAGGTGTCGCCCAGACCCCACGACACGGGCATGGTCACCCTGATTTCCCAGGACCTGTCCGAGTTCGCGCTGCACGTACGGGCCATCCTGGGCCTGCCCATCCCGGCCATCCGCCTCTACGGGCCTGCCGCCTCCCGCGTCATCCTGGCCGAGGGCGACAGTGCGTCCCCCAGCTTCGAGATCGCCCCCGAAGCCCTGGCCGAGCCGGACACGGCCATACGCCTGTTCGGCAAGCCCGAGGTGCGCGGCCTGCGCCGCATGGGCGTGGCCCTGGCCCTGGGCAAGGACGTGGACGAGGCCAAGCAGAAGGCCATCCGCACGGCGTCGCTGGTCACGGTGAAGCTGTAGTTATTCCGGACTGCCGGGCCACGGGTTTACCGCCCCTGGCCCGGTCCGTTTCCAAGACCGATCACTCCAGGAATAGGACGTACCCGCATGAACACCCCGGACTGGTCCTCAACGTTGACCATGGGCAATGCCGAAATCGACGAGCAACACCGGATGCTCATCCACATGATCCGCGAGCTCGGCGACCAGATGGAAGCCGGGGAGCACCGCCAGGGCGTGCTGGACGCGCTGCAGGGCATGCTGGCCTACGCGGCAACGCACTTTGAGGACGAGGAAGAACTTATGGAAGAGGCTGACTGGGACGGCCTGGACAGGCACGAGGGGCTGCACGCCGAATTCCTGTGGAAGGCAGGGGACCTGGAAGTCCAGGTCAAGGAGGACGTCGCCCAGGCCTCCCGCGAGGTGCTCAAGTACTTGCTGCACTGGCTGGTGGACCACATCCAGGTGGAAGACCGGAAGTTCTTCGAGAGAGTGCGGCACTAGCGGGGCGCTGCCCAGTTGGCTCGATCAGCCCAGTTTCCCCGCCGCCAACTCACGTCACTTGTCATAATCTGACCGCCCGTATTCCGTCAGGCGGCCCCTGCTGCGTGTTCGATCATGCGCCCCGGCTGGTCGCCGCCTTAACGCCTCACCCTACTTGAATCCCTTCCGGATATCCTCTTCCCGCTCCAGGACGAGCTCCATGAACGCTTCTCTCGCGGGCGAATCCTGGTCCGTGTTCCAGCACATGACCAGCGGGATCGGCTCCAGCGCCGGGACGATCGGCACGAACGCCACCTGCCTGCTCCGGAGGTTCTGGACGCCTTCAGGTCCCCATTTATGTGGTCATCGCAGGACCGGGCAGGCTGCAGAGCCTGCCCGGTCTTTCAAGCCGAACCAGCGCCTCTTAGCAGCCTGTTGAAAAATCCTCGCTGGCTGCGTTGCATGGAAAAAGCCAAACCCTCACGTATGCCAAATACGCATCGGGCTTGACTTTTTCCTGCGCCTTGCCAGCTAGTTTTTGAAAAGGCTGCAAGAATCGACTTCCTCAACGGGCAGTTAGAGAGCCGGGAGCCCCAGAGCGGTGCGGAGCTCACTCCTGGCTGCGGCGAACTCGGCCTGGAACTCCGGACTGCGGAGCAGGAATGCGGCGATGACGGTCCCGGAAATGCGCCCGGCCAGCACGTCGCTGGGATAATGAGCGCCGCCGATTTCCCGGTTGAGTCTGTAGAGTTCGGCGCGCTCGAAGAGCGCCGTCTGCTTTTCCGGCACCATGTTGGCCAGAATGATCGCGGAAAGAGTCCCGAACGTCGAATGCCCGCTGGGGTACGATGCATTGTCGGGCTTGTCCACGCAGGGGTGGATATCCGGATTGCTCGTATAGGGCCGTGGACGATCCCAATGCGCTTTCGCCGGGGCAAGTATGTGATCGGCGCTCTTCTTTATCTTGGCGAACAATGCCGCCACCAGGGGCAGCTTCTGCGAGGTGAAGTTCTCGCCCATGACGTCCTGGAACCGGAAGACGGAGCGCTCCATGTCGGCCCTGGCGAAGGCCACCTGGGCAGGGGTTCTGGTATTTTGAAAGTTCAGGAGCACCGCCATTTCCTGCCGTTGCTCCTGGGAGCCGACAACTGGCGGAGGCGCCAGCAGCGCGGACAGGTTGATCTGCTCGCGGGATATGAAATATGTTTCGTCGGCCCACCCCTGCTGCGGCAAAAGCATGAGCAACAGGAACAGAAATGAACGCATCACGTGTTGCATGGTCACCTCCCTGAGATGGGGACATTTCCCATGCTTTGTGCGGTCTGTCCACTTTCCGATTATGAGCTCACGACAGACTGGGCACTGCCCAGGATGTCCCCGGCGGCGACACCGTCCAAATACATGGCACGAAAAATGCTTGCGTCGTCATGCATGCCATATACTGGAAGTTTTGACTCCTGACCGCCTCCGTGCTCGCGGAACCGTCAGGAACAAAGCGACAGCCCGCCTTGTACGGGCCAGGCCACTACCGACAACAAGCGAGGATCGCCGATGTTCTCCAAGGACAATGTTCAGGCTGCGGTGAAGCTCATTCTTTCCGGCAACGTCGACGTCTGGGAACAGGGCTACTACGACCTGCTCTTCAACAAGACCATGAGTGAGAAGCTCCAGGGGCTCGAACTGCTTTCCTACGAGTACGAGCGCAGGGACATTCTCTACCAGGCCGTCCATGAGAAAATGGTCGGAGACAAGCCCATCGACTACCTGGAGTTCGGCGTTTTCCAGGGTGACAGCATGCGGAAGTGGACGTCGATAAACACCCACCCCAAATCCCGATTCTACGGCTTCGACAGCTTCGAAGGCCTCCCCGAGAACTGGCCTTCCGGCCAGAGGGAAAAGGGCGCTTTCACCACCAACGGCGAGATGCCCTCAATCGACGACCCGCGCGTCGCCTTCGTCAAGGGCTGGTTCAACCAGTCCCTGGTGCCGTTCCTTCAGGACTTCAAGCCGAAAAACCAGTTGGTGTTGCATATGGATGCGGACCTGTTCTCCTCCACCCTGTTCGTGCTCATGAATCTGAACCCCTTCATCAAGCGGGGGACGGTCATGGTGTTCGACGACTTCAACCCCAGGGACGATTTTGCCGCCCTGCTCCACTTCTCTAAGTGCTGCGGCTATGACTGGAGCGTGCTGGCAGCCCGTGACAACATCGGAAAGCTCGGGATCGTGATTCACTAAATTGACGGTCTCTCCCCCCTGACAGCCAACCGGGGCGCGGCGGTGGCGTCGTGCCCCGGATTGACGCCAGTCACTCCAGGAGTACCTGAAATCCAGCCTTTTCCTGCCCAAGCCCCTCGCACTCAGACAACCAACTCTAGCCGGGTATCGTCCCGGCTCTCTTGAATCAGCCAGCCAGCCGCAGCATCTGGCCCGCCAGCGCACTGGCGGTCACACCTCGCCGGGAGGCCAGGGTGCCGCGCAGCTCCCCGCACTGGCTCATGGGCTCGCTGGCGTGGCTCCTTGCCAGCTGCTCCTTTACGGTCGGGGTGGGGTTTGCGCCGGGACCAGCCCGGCGCAAACCGACTATTGAGGCTGAAAACCATTTTCAACCAGATGGAATGTAGGACGGGCAGGACGGCTGACGACACCGCCCGCCTGGAGACACCGACAACCAGAGTTACACCACGAAGCGCCAATGAGCCGCCGGTATCTCCACATGCATGTCCGCATCAAGTTCCGGCACATGGAAGAGGAAATATACGGACTCACTTGGCGGCACGGTGAAGAGATTGAATTTCATCCTGTCGCGCAGCAACTGCACCGGCAGGCCGTGGCGATCAGCCAAGGCCAGCATGCCCTGGCCGATCAGGATCATGCCCTGCATGGTGAATTGAATTGTATGCAGAGCCACGCGCCGGGCCGGACGCCCGTTCAGCATCACCTGGCTCGTGCATGCGCCTGGGGCGAGATCGTTGGGAATGTACATGTCAGCTCCTTTGCTCCTGGTGTTCCTTGTGGGATGGCCCGGCTTAATAGATTTTGATTCTCAAAATCAAACGCTGGGTGTTTTTTCCTCACTTGATGAACACAGGTGCGCGCTGACCTCGACCAAAATCTGAAAACCAACTGAACCGGCGACAACTTCCGCGAGGCGCACGGACTGTTGTCGTACATGGCGCTGGTTAGGCTGCCCGAGGTGCAGAAGCCCGACCAATCCCCTTGGTAGCGTTGCGCAAGCACGCATCGCTTCTTCCGAGTCCTTGCCCGAACGCATCCCCCGTTCTGTTTCAGGGCGCAAAATGTGAATTGCCCACGCTGTCGTTGCAGACCGCTTCGTCTGGGCAGGCCACGTTTCGAAACGTGACGTGTCAGATCGCAGAGGCTGCGCTCAGGCCCAGGGCGTCCCAGAATATCTGGAAGGTGCGGCTGTTGACTTCGTCGACATGCGCGCTCCGCAGGTCAAACGCCTCTTCGAACGTTTTGCGCCGGGCCGGGCAGGTCTTGAGCTCCCGGTACATCTCCTGCCAGTCGCGTGGCGAGCGCAGCCCCCTGCCGTAGGCCTGCGAGTACCTGTATTCGACGTCCCACCCGGGACGGGGCGAACCGATGTCCAGGTAGTGCACGGCCGTGTCCAGCAGCTCGAAGCTCTGCCTGTCGTAGAAATAGACCTGATAGCCCGGATTGTTGCCGGTGATGGGCGAAATGGACGGCCCCAGGCGGATGGACGCGGCGGGCAGGTCGCGCCCCTTGGGGTACACCAGCCGGAATTCGTCGCGGTGGACATGCCCGCAGAAGGACGCCTTGACGGTCCGGGAGTGGGTCACCAGGAGGTTGGCCAGGGCGTCGCTCCAGGTGTCTGCCAGCAGCGGGAAGTAATGATCCTTACCCTTCTTGAGGAACTTGGCGGCGCTGGCCTTGGAGTTGTCGCCTGGAGGAACGTGCGACATCAGCCAGACGCTCTCGCCCTTGCGGCCAGCTGCGGTCAGTTGCTGATCGAGATAGTCCAGCACCGGCCTGCCCGCGCCCTGGTTGGGGTAGTTTTTGGTCCAGAATATGTTGTTGAAGACAATGATCCTGGCGTTGCCGCTGCCCGGCAGGGGCAGGGAGTAACACCCGTAGCCGGGGTAGGACTCAAGAAACGGCGCGCGGTCGGCTTCGTTTTTCAAGGCGCGCTGCGCGATGATGGAGGCGGTGACCGTGAGGTACGGGCTGTTGGGGACGATCCGGTAATCCCCCTCGAAGCTGTCGTTGTTGCCCAGGGCCAGATACAGGGGGGCCTCGGGAAAACGGCGGGTGACCTCGGTCAGGAAATATTCGGCGGTCTTTCCGATGAAGGTCAGGAGCCCCTCGCGCGAGGAGTCGCCGGTCAATTGCGGGTACTTTGTCCAGAAACGATGGCACAGTAAGTCGCCGGGAAACAGCAGGAAGTCCGGCCTGGGCGCGCGGCTGGCCATGTCGTCAAGGAAGGACTGGAACAGGACGTTGTTGGAATCCTGCCCGTATGGGCTGTACGTGGGTCCGGCGCCAGCCAGAATGGCCCCCCATGCGCTGGCCGGAGCGGCGGCCAGCGCCTTCACCGTGCCGGGATCGGCAAACGGGTCGAAGTGGACGTCGGAGAAGAGCAGGAACATCCCGGCCCGGTCAGTCGAAGAGGGTGTGTACGATGCGGGATCGCCGCTGGTGCAGATTTCGGCGGATCCACCTGCAACGGGTATCGCGGTCCGGGCCTGATCCTTCGCGGCCCAGGCTGGGGCGAAAGAGCCGCAGAGTGCAGGCGCGGCCAGAAGCGCGGTTCCGGAGACGGCAAAACGCAGGAAGTCCCTGCGCCCGATTCGCGATGAAGGCTCCTGGATGCTGGACAGCGAAGGCTTGAAAGGGGCCATGTCGACTCCTTGTGATTCGTTGCCGAACAGGACTCTGAAGACGGGGACGACGGAAGCAGATCCTGCGATACCCAAATTGTTTTGGCCCGAGTTGTCAAGTTTGCGGCGTGGGTAGCTCAGTTTGGCCGAGGCCATATGGTGCTCTGCGGTGGTGCGACAAGACCAGGCCGGTTAAGAACGTACCGGCGCTCCAAGCCCCTTGATTTTGGCCTGCATTGCCGGGGTCAACAGCACGACCAGCTCTGCGTTGTACGACCCCGTTGGGGTCATGATTCCAGGATTCGAGGATATGGTCGAATTCACGATAATCTGGTGGGCGGCCACGGCGTAGGAGCGTGACCTGGCGGCCAAAGACCCTTCTTCCACCAAGGGGTCGACATTGGTGGTGAGGATGGAAACTGTGTCGTCGCTGTTTCGGATGATCTCGAACATGCGGAACTGCTGAGGGAAATCGCGTAACGAAGAAGTTTCCACCTGCCAGAACCCCAGTTCCGGACGCTTGGGATCAGGCGAGGCAAACGCGGTGACCGTGTTGAAATGACGATGCCCGGCCATCCACAGGATGAGGTTCGGGTATTCGTGCAGCTTGGCGAACAGCGCCTCCTCAGACACGTAGGCCTTGGACCACCAGCTCATGTTCGCGCCCGGCTTTTCCACCCCTATGGGGATGTGGCAGGCAATGACCATGAGCTGCCCCTCGGCCTGGCCCTTGTCCAATTCGCTCACCAGCCACTCCCAGCGCTTCTGGTCCACGGTGCCGTGCCAGGTGAAGCCTTGAGCATTGGGATCTTCGGCCTTTTGGGTGTTGTCGAGCACGATGATCTTGAGCGGCAGATCGGACTTCGGCGCAAAGCTGTAGCAGCCGAAGTCCTGGTCCAGGTTTTCCTGGCTGAAGCCGTGCCCTACAGGCTTTGAGCTGGTGTTGAAAAATTCACCCATCCACTGCTTGCGCAACAGTGAGCGGCGGTCGGGATCGGCCGCCACCCTCGGCGGGGAAGGAAAATCGCTCACCGGCCCCATGCCGATGATCTCGCCGTTGGGCGTGTTTCCGTCCAGGGTACCCATGTAGATGCCCCGGCTGGCCACGCCCTGGGTGAATATGTTGCCCAGGTCGAGAATTTGTTCGCCGACGTAGACCTGACGAAGGTGATCGTCCACAGGGGCCGTGCCCATCCAGAACTGGTCATGGTTGCCCAGTGCCTGGTACCAGGGGATGGACGTGTCGAGCCCGACCGCCTGGAAGGGTTTCTGGTAGTCTATGGTGTCCGCTCCGGCATGAGCGCCCGAGCTTGGGGTGATGGCCTTGCCGTCCAGGATGTCCAGGTACCAGCGCAGTTCGTTATACTGGGTGGAGTTGCATGCGTCGCCCAGAGAGATGCCGAAATCGATCGAGTCTTGCTTGTGCAGGGCGTTTACGGTCCGCACGGCTGCGTCCAGGACATGCGGGGTGCACATCATGACCGGCGAATAGGCCGAGGAGATGGCTTTCTGTAAGCCCCAGAAGATCACCTGGGCCGGGGATTCCTTGTCCGTCAGGTGGATGTCGCTGATGGCAAAGAAGCGCACCAGGCGAGCGGCCTTTTTGGCCTTTGCGCCGCTATAGCCCCTGGGCATAAGGTCGTAGCGCTTCTCCATGGGCAGGCCTTGGCCTTCCTGCCATTGTCCGTAGCCATACTGGGCGAATTTGTGGATCTCGTTGGGGGCAATTTTGGGCGAGGCGTCGGACACGGGCACCGGAATCACGGTGCGCTCGAACGTGGTCCAGGGGATCACTGCGGGCTTGGCCGTTTGCGCCCACACAGAGGGCAGCGCGCCGCAGGTGATCCAGGCCACTCCGGCCAGACTTGTCCGGATGAAGCTTCTCCGTGAAAGTTGCACGAGCTTGTATCCTTCATTTTGATGATTTTCCAAGCATCACACCTGCTTTCCACGCGAAGAACCTTTTCTCTGAATCTGATTTTTCGGCATACCCTGTCAATCACTACAGTGTTATGCAGCGTATAAGAGTGACGCCCTCAAGAGTCTACTCTTGACAGTCCAAGCCCTCAAGCGAATCTATCCATAACATCTCGACCTGGCCGACATGAACACTGTCATACCATGTTCGATGCGGTGTTGACGCCGTTGACGACCCTGCTCCGGAAGAATTCCTCAACGGTGATCACTGGGCGTGGAGTTAAGTCGTCGAAGGGAAGGCTCACCGGGGAACGGGGAAGGTGGTCGGGAGATGACGCGATGACAAATCAGGCGATTTGACTGGGGGCAGCCGTGCGGCTACAGGGCAATAAAATGCAGAAGAATTTCGGCAGGTCCATCGCGTTTTGGGCTCCCCATTACGAGCAGCGGGGAGAAATGTACCGTACTGTTGTCATTCCAAACTCTTGACACCCGCGCGTGCGGTGCAGGCAGGATCACCACCATGAGTGCTGAAACCACGGCGAAATTCGGCTTCACCATCCAGGGTTTCCCGGACGACACCTTCCACGTGGTACGCTTCACGGGGTCAGAGGGTATCTCCCGCATTTATCTCTTCGACATCGCCTTGCTGACTGACAACGACTCCGTGGACATGGAACAGGCCATGGCCGGAGACGCCGCGCTCTCCGTTTTCTCCAAGAGCGGCAAAACAACCGCCTGGCATGGCGTCCTGCGCGACCTCCAGCTCATCCAGCGCGTGGACGGACGCATCTTATACCGCGCCGTGCTGGCCCCCAGGGCCTACAGCCTCTGCCTGAACCACCAGAGCCGCATATTCCTGGACAAACAGACCCCGCAGATCATTCGGGAATGCCTCACCGACAGCGGGCTCCTCCCAGGCCACGACTTCGACATGCGCGACCTGGTCCCCTACCCCAAGCGCGAATACACCTGCCAGTACAACGAGACGGACTTCGCCTTCCTCTCGCGTGTGATGGAGCGCAGCGGCCTCTATTTCTACTTCGACCAGGCAGGCCCCCGCGAGGCCCTCATCGTGGCCGACCACAGGAACACGCTCCAACCCGCCCCCGAGGGCGACACCCTTACTTTCCACGAGCCCTCCGGCATGAACCCCGTGGAGCCCGGCAGATGCTGCGCCAAATTCTCCCTGGAGCGCAGGCGCTTGCCCAGCCAGGTCCAACTCAGAGACCATAACTACCGCATCCCAGGCTTTACTCTCGAATCCACTGCCGAGATCGCCCCCCAGGGCCAGGGCGCGCTGTCCCTGCACGACGGGAACATCCGCTCAACAAAGGAGGCCAAGTACCTGGCCGCCGTACGGGCTGAGGCCTACAAATCCCGCGAGAGCGTCTTCTTCGGCGAGTCAGACGCAGCCTTCATCCGGCCCGGCTGGACCTTCACCCTGCGCGAACACTTCAAGGCTGACTGGAACCGGGCCTACCTGCCAACGGAGGTGAAGCACGAGGGATCGCAGGAGGGATGGCTCAGCAGCGGCCTGGGGATCAAAGGCCTGGGGGACAAGTTCTTCTACCGCAACAGCTTCTCGGCCATCCCGGCCCTCGTGCAGTACCGCTCGGAGGCCAAGACACCCAGGCCCAGCATACCGGGAGTCCTTCATGCCCATATCGACGCCGAGGGCTCGGGTGAATACGCCGAACTCGACCAGCAGGGCCGCTACAAGGTGATCATGCCCTTCGACCTCTCGGGCCGCGAGAACGGCAAGGCCTCGTCCTGGGTTCGCATGATCCAGCCCTACGCTGGCTCCGGCCACGGCATGCACTTCCCCCTGCACAAGGGCACGGAAGTAGCCCTTGTCTTCGAGGAGGGCGACCCGGACCGGCCCGTCATCGCCGGAGCCGTGTCCAACCCGGCGGCGCGCTCCGTGGTCACGTCGGACAACCAGACCCAGTCACGCATCCATACCGCTGGCGGCAACAGCATCTCCCTGGAAGACCAGGAGGGCTCCCAGCGCATCATGATGCAGAGCCCCACCTCATCGACCTTCTTCCGCATCGGGGCACACAACGACCCGGTGGACTGGAGCAACTGGGACACCTCCGACGGGGCCGCCCTCGCCTCCGGGGGAACATTCATGGTGCAGGTACAGGCATACAACCAGTTGGTCTTCGGCGACTACTCCCAGACCACAGTGGGCTTCCAATCCTACAACTGCCTGGGCTTGAATTTCACCGTCAACATCGGGGGAGATATCACCCTCAATATCGGTGGCTCTACCGAATTCACCCCCAAATCGAAGAAGATGCGCGCCGAGGTCCGCAAAGCCGAAGCCGAAAGGGAAGAGCTTATTGGGAAGGTGACGATGCTCATGGAGGAGCACACCAAGGTCATGGCCAACTCGACCACAGTAGCCAATGAATCGAACGAGGTGATCGACCAGAAACGAAAAAGCTTGGCCTACTTGAACCAGACGATCGCGGATCAGCAAAGTACGGTGCTCAACCTATCCCAAACCGTCGCCGATAAGAACGAAACCCTTGCCAACCTGAACCAGACGATCGCGGACCGAAAAATTACTGTGGCCAATCTGGAGCAAACCATCGGCCAAAAAAACGAAATCATAGCCAATCTGGGCAAAACCATTGGCAACGAGACCAAGATGGTAGACAGCTCCACCCAGATGATCACTGAGTCGATCCAGATAGGCGGGGGCAACACCCTGATAAACGAGAACACGCTAATCATATGACACCACCGCCGCCCGCAAAGGGCGCGTCCATGGGCTTTTTGACTTGCCTGGCCCCTTTCGGACCAGTTGAAGCTTAAGAAGGCGGCCCCCATGATTCATGGGGGAGCCATGGGGAAGTCACGATTATCTGACGCGTGACGGCGAGGGTCATCGCAGCGAGAGCGTATACTCCATGATGACGTACTGCCCCTTTTCGGCGGCTGGCTTCAGAACGGCCGTGAACGTCGCGGACGTCCCAATCTTGAGCCCCTTCTTCTTCCAGGTGTCGGGGCTGGCGTGACGGTCAAGCTTGGTGTCGCCCTTGACGTAGTAGCTGGTTCCACGCGCTTCGAAACGATCATCGCCAAGCGCGATGAGTTCGTCCACCTGGGAGAACAATTCCACATCGTTTGAACACGGGGACGTTTCATACTCAGCTGAGGCGTGCCCGCTTACTTTCCTGCCAAAAAATCTTTCTGTGACGCCATCAACCTGTGCAGATGGAATTACAGTTGTAACGCTGTTCTTCTTGTGCAGGGATTTCGCTTCATGACACACGAGGAACAGCTGGGCAAAGTCCGTCATCATGAGGTCTGTCAGGGAGTGCTGGGTGAAGCTCTGGATGTTTGCTTCAGCCAAGGGCGTAAACAGGTCGTCGAGTTGCTTTTTTTCATCTCCAGAGATGTTCGCTCCGAAACATGCGACGGCCTGCACAAAGAACAAGGCGCATGCTACGCCCCATGATATGACGCTTCTCATGAAGTGCTCCTGCATATGGCTTTGAGTGTCCGTCAAAGACGGAAGACCGGTTTGGGAATCTCGGCGGACATCTGCCTTCTGCACGGATTATACGGGCAGAAACGGCCCTTTGCCGAAGGTTTTGCAGGTTTCGTCACAGATTTTTCCCTGCGCTTATTTGCGTGAGACCGTGACCCCGTAGACCGAATCCTCCCCTGCATTATTCACCTCACGGAAGCGGAATGCCAGGCCGCCCTGTTTCCAGGACGTCACTTTGCCGGATTTGCGACCCTGGCCCGCATTCACGGCAAGCCAGCCCACCAGTTCCTGGGCCACCGGATTCTGCTGCTTCAGGCTGGATTCGATCACGATCTCGATCCATCTGCCCTTGTTGTCGAAATCCACCAGCACAGTGACCGGGCCTTCGCCCTGTACGGCGATGAAATCGTACTGGATGCGCTCAACCGTAAGGACGGAGGGCTCTTCACCCGCCAGCGCCCCGCTCAGTTGCGCCGCGAGGGTCGCCCTGTCCGATTCTGTGCTGATCGTCAGGGTTTTGCCCCGCAAGGTGACGGGGAATGATTCTGGTTCCGCCGCCTGCGCGCAGCAGGAGCAAAGCAGCGCAAGAACGGTGAGCATGCGGACGATGAACATTGGTGTTTCCCCCAAAGACTTGCGGCGTTTGCCCGAATCACTCGATGATGATGGTGTCGATCTTAAGCCGCCCTTTCTCCACGCCAAGCCAGATTTGCGCCTGGTTTCCAACAAACTGGATTATCTTCCTGGGATGAACAAACGGCTCCTGGGCGATGGCGTCCCGCACGGACTTGGTCAGGACCAGATCGTAGTTCCGTACAAATGCCGCCTTGTCCTTGATTTCAAGTCCATCCTTGACCTGAATCTCAATGGGGTATGCGACCATGGCGGCAACGGTGTCCTTGTCCTCGGCCTTCACGGCGTTGCGAAGGCTGAAGACAAAGTCGTCGAGCGGTTTGCAGCTCTTGAGGCCGACACTGGCGCACTCCGCCTTGCTGGGGCCTTGCGCACCGACCGACAAGGGCAAGGCCGTGACCAGAAACAGAAAGAGCGTCATGGCGGCCTGCATGCGTCCGTACATGGGGAGTATCCTTTCGGGCAGGGGGCGGATCGCCGCCCTCCCCGTTCACGCGTTGGGCGTTCAGTTCGTGATCTTCACATCCAGGGTGTAGCGCGTGTCATTGCCGCGCATGGCCCCCACGATGATTTTGTAGGTGCCGCCGACAGGAAGGGTTCCCTCCCATTGCGTGGCGTCGTCCTCCTCGCCTGCCTTGGGCAGATAGGCGACGTCCTTGCCGGGCAACTGGATGTGGAAGAGGACCAGTTTCAGCTTGTTGGACACCTTCACACGCATGGTCTGTCCGGCCTTGGCCGTTATGGGATAGATGTCGCGGTCCATGCCCTGGACGTCGCCCTTGAGCGTGGCGCTGTTGGCGCCTGGAGCAAAGGAAATGGGAGCCTTATCTTCGGCAAAGGCCCCGGTTGCGATGCACAACCCCAACATGGCCGACAATGCAAGCACTGGCACGGAACGGAAAGGGCGACGATTCATGTTCATTCTGTACTCCTGACTGAGCGGGACGGTTCGGTTACTGGAGATCCTCGCACATGGTCTCGATGAGCGCCACGCGCATATCCTTGGACTGCGGCTTGCCGTTGAAAGCCAGCCCACTCAGGTTGAACTTACCTTGCTTGGGGTCGATGGTGAACTGGAGCAGTGCGTTCACATTTTGGCCGTCGTACTGCATTTTTCCATGCACGTTGACGATATAGTCACCCTGATCAGACCAGCCGGACTCCCAGCGCGGGTTCTTGAAATAGTTGTCGATCAGACGCCAAACGTAGAATTTCTTGCACGAGTTGAAGCTCTGGTTGCGCAGCCATTCAATCTCGTCGGAATAGGCAAAGGCTGGCGATGACGCAAAAACGAGGAACAACGCAACTGCAACGGATTTCATGAACATAGCTTATCCCTTCATTCGTGTTTGAATTGAGGTTCCAGTTACACGGCAAAGACGAACTCATGGAACAAATTGGTGTTCCGGTGGCACACGCATATACCGAACATCGTCAGCCCTCATGCATAATGCTGCGCGCTCTTGAACGGCTTTATGATGGCTTCCAAAACAACAATGGTATCTCTTGGCGTAATCAACTTCCCAGGAGTGCTGAGAGAACAGCACTTTAGAGGTTGAATTCCTTGGCGACAGCCATGATTGCCTTTTCCAACTTGTTTTCCAGATCGCCCTGCGGCTCGTTGGCGGTATCGCCGAAGATGGTCCCCACAAAGGCCAGCGGGCACTTGTTCGTGGTTACGGTCAGCACGATGGCATAGGTCACGACCTGCTGGCCGTCCTTGCTTGCGGCGTTGACTGAAACGCCGATGCGCGGGACCCGCTTTTTGTCCAGCATGTAGAAATTGGACCCGCGCAGATATTTTTCGATCCGATGGCCGAAGTTTTCGGCTTCTGCCCCGGTAGCGTCCACTTCAAGGTCAACGGGAATCTTGGTCGCGGCGACAGCCTTGCCGCCCTCGGCAAGCGCAAACAACGAAAACATGAACAACAGCAGGACAAGTGTCCGCAAACATGAAGAGAGCCGTACGCAACGCATTCTTAACTCCTGGTTGATGGCGTGAGAAATGGGTGTTCCACACACTGATTCCTTTCAGGCGAAGCTGTCGCAACGCACATTGCTTGCGTCACGAACCATGTGGCAGGCAGCACAAACGGTCCAAGTACCTACGAACATGCATCTGCTCGACTGTAAGATAATCCGTCAGGGGGCTTTCTAAATATGTGGGTGTTTAATCGTCTGTAGGCTTTTCCCCGGATTTTGTGTGGGGGATTTCCCGGACATGCTCCGGACGAAACACAAGGCGGGGAGAAGTCGACAGAGGCAGGATACTGAATTCAGAGCTGGCGACTGAGGATCAGCGGCGGGTATTGATGGCGAACTTGCGCAATTCCTTCATGCCGACCAGCCCCAGCTTCTCCATGAGGCGACTGTAATATGTTTCCACGGTGCGTGTGCTGATGATGAACTCGCGCGCGATGTCCGCCGCAGACTCCCCCTGGCCGAGCATGTGCAGTATCTGGCGCTCCCTCTCGCTGAGCTCCACTTCGCGCGCTCCGTTGCCTTTGACGGCGCGCATGGCCAGACTCTGGGCTGCCCTGGGGCTGATGAAGCGCCTTCCGGCATGGACTTCCAGCACCCCGTGCAGCAGCACCTCCGCCATCTCGCGTTTGGTGATGTAGCCGCCTGCGCCGGAATCGAAGGCAAGGGTGATGGTTTCCGGGTCCTCATACATGGAATAGACGAGCCCGGAAATATTGCGTTCCTTGAACCCATGGAGAAGCTCCAGACCGCTGTCTTCGCCCAGGCTGAGGTCGATGATCGCGATGTCTGCTTCGGAGCCGCTCATCACGGCAAGAGCCTCGGACCGACTTCCGGCCTCAGCGCATACCGTGTGGCCGTGCTGGCCCAACAGCAGGGCCAAACCCTGGCGAACCGCCGGATGGTCGTCCACCAGAATGACGCGGACTGCGTTGCGTTCGGTCATCCGTCGCCCTCCTGTTTTGATTCGGGTTTCTCTGCGGCGGCGCAGGCCACGGTGCAGGTCACGATGGTTCCGCCGTCCCCGGCGTCGTCTATGCGCAGATCCCCGCCGACCACTCCGGCGCGATGGGCCATAATCTTGAGCCCAAGGCCGCCACGGGGCTTGTTTCCGGGCGTGATGCCGCAGCCGTCGTCGCTGATGGTCAGCCGGACACCCCGGAGGTCCAGGCACTCCAGGAACACGTCCACGCGGCTAGGCGCGGCGTGCTTGATGGCGTTGGCGATGCCCTCCTGCGCGATGCGGTAGAGCTGGGTCATGTGCTCGTTTTTGCAATGGGCGCACGGCAGGTCTTGCCTGAACGTGATGGGTATTCCACTGGACTCGCTGAAGCGCAGCGCCAGCTCATCCAGGGACGAGGCCCCGCTCCCGGCCCTGTGTTCTACGGGCCAGAGCCCGCGAGACAAGTCGTAGGCGTGACCCACCGTGTCATCAATCAGACTTGAGAGCTGGCGCACCTCCTGGGCAATGGTGTCCTCCGATGGAATGCGGTGCTCCAGCACGGAGCACCGAAGCCGCGCGCCAGTCAACTGCTGACACAGTCCGTCATGGAGGTTGTGGCTCAGGCGGCGGCGTTCGTCGTCGCTTATGGTCACCACTTCGTGCTGGAGGCGGGCTCGCTCAGCCACTTCCCGCTCCAGGGCGATGTTCTTGCCTTCCAGTTGCATTGAGAGTGTTTCCACAGTTGAAAAGGCGAGGGAGAACCGTCTTGATAAGGCAAGCGCCTGAAAGAGTAGGAAAAAGAAGAGCCCGACCTGTATTTGGGAACCTGTCTGGATGTAGCCGGTCTCGTCCAGCATGTCGTTTATGCCTGCAAGCCCCAAGATCACGAATCCAGCCAGCAAGAGGCGAGCGTTGTCCCTTTGGCTGGCGCTTGCCAGAATGAGTTTGTAGACGCAGTAACATATCATCAGCGACGATGACATGTAGTAGACCGCCAACACCTTGGTCAGGAGCAGCATGGGACAGGATACCGTCAGCACAACAAACAGCCCTGCCATGAACGAGCAATAGTGCAGTATGCGTTTCGGAAACTCGTGTGGGTATAATGAGCGGAAGAATTGATATCCCACGGGAACGGTGACAATCAGGCAAAGGAAGGCAATCTTCTCCGAGACTACGCTGCCACTCGCGTCCCAGAACAATCCGGAAACCCAGTCGCTTGAACTGGAGAAGAGCTGGTTGCCCAACCACAGCAGGCAGTACAGACCGAGATGCAACGGAGAACTGTTTTGGGGGCGAAAACAGTAGAGGGCAATGTGATACACGCCCATCACCAGCAAAGCCCCGGAAAAGAACAGGGCCACGCCCCATGTGCGCGCCTGCAAAGCCTGAAGGGCGCTCGCCTGCCCGAGAAGGAGCGGGGAGATTATGCCACCATCGCTATAGGAAAAGTTCGAAACGTGCAGCATGATCTCAATGGGGCGACCATCTGAGGGAAATTCAAAGAGTTTCACCGAAAACTCCGGGGTTTCACCCCCAGGGTGTGTCCCGGCGATTCCGCTCCCGCCCAGGAGGCGGCCATTCACGTAAAGGCGGTAGGCGGAGTTCACTTTGAAAACGCGCAACCCCAGCCGATGTTCGCCCGGCCAGGGCAGCACGAGCAGGCGATAGGTGGCGAAACCAGTCGCACCGGTTTCATGCCCGTTGGCCGCACTCCCCGACCATGCGGAGGGCAACGTGATCAGGCCTGCCGGGGAGGGCGCGTCAATCTCGTCGGATTCCTGCTGATTGGCGAACCGACTCCAGGAAAATTCCCATTGACCATCGAGCGCCACCACGGGGTTACGCTCCAGGTCCGAAGCGCTCAGGTCGAGCACGCCGCCTCTCGCAGTCGGGGGCGCTCCGGTTTTCGATTCGCATCCCACGCTGAGAAGCATCAGGCTGAGGGCCAGAACGAGAAGAGGAGAGGCGATACTGATCGCATGTGCACGGCTTCGGTGCTGCTGGCCTGCGGTGCGAACCATGGAAAACAAATAGTTCCAGAAATTTGCATCGGTCAAGGGTCAATTCCAGCATGGGCGAGGGCTCAAGAGGTGCTACGCAAAGATCACTTGTCTGGCAGGATGAGGGTAGTTGGAGGGGGAAGTCTGGACCACGCGAATTTTCCGCCAGTCGCCCGAGCCCAGACCAAATGGAAAGGACAAGCGGCAATTCAAGCGCCCCTGATTCAATCTCCCGCTCTCAGGAAATCAGCACCAGCCCGAACGCGCTGGGATTTCCGTGTCACCCGGGGGGTGGGTGACATCATGGGTGATACCGCTTGAATTTGAAAAAAAGAACGGCCAGCTAGGAATTTCTAACTGGCCGACCTTCTTGGGAAATGTATGGTGGAGCTGAACGAAATCGAACCGACGACCTCTTGAATGCCATGAATGGAGGACGCTGCGATAACCCTACAAAATCAAGCAGCTTTTCCAGGTCGATGTCACCCGTCATCCGGCAAAATGCGGCAAAAAGTGCAAAAATGAGGTGACATAAACCCGTTGGGCGGTGTCCACACCTCTTACCGCCGGGCCAGTTCAAGCTTGCGCGCCCCCCCAAGGACTTTTGCGGAACCCGACCCTGCACCGCCTTCATCCTTCATCTGGTCGATCAAACTTTTGAGCACCTGCGCTTGGTGAGCGAGTTCACTCACCGCCTGAGCAGACTGACGCATCACATCGGAGGTCTCTGAAGAAATTCGGTTCACATCCTCAATGCTCCGGTTAATCTCTTCACTTGCTGCCGATTGCTGTTCAGATGCAGTTGCGATCGAACGGACTTGATCGGTTGTCATCTCAACAAGGGAGACGATTTCATTCAAGGATTCACCGGACTTGCCCGCCAAGCCCGTCGCAGCGTCGATCTTTGAAACCGCGTGTTCAACGTTGGAGATGTTTTTACGTGCCCCTTCTTGAATCCCATGAATCGCATCACCGACTTCCTTGGTGGCGGTCATTGTCTTTTCAGCAAGCTTACGTACTTCATCGGCGACGACTGCAAAGCCTCGCCCTGCGTCACCAGCACGGGCAGCTTCGATTGCAGCGTTCAATGCAAGCAGGTTCGTCTGGTCCGCGATGTCTGAAATAACGTTGAGAACTTGTCCTATCCCTTCGGCCTGTTTGCCGAGGGAGGTCATATCGGTTTTGAGTTCAAGAGCAGATGATTGAACCTCTCCGATGCCCTTTACCACTTGAGCAACAATATGCGAACCATCTTCAGCTTGACGCTTGGCTTTGTCGGCAGTTTCAGCAGCCTGAGATGCGTTTCTCGCAACTTCAAGGACCGTCGCATTCATCTCTTCCATGGCTGTTGCGGTTTCACTCACGCGGAGAGACTGCTCCTCGGAACCACGGCTCGATTGCTCTATCTGAGCAGAAAGTTCTTCGGATGCAGAAGTGACCACCTCGACAACACCTTCCAGGGCCTGGGCCGCCTGGAGCATGCCGTCGGCCTTGGCGCGCTCCGCCTGGGCCTTGGCAGCATCCGCTTCGCCCACGGCTGTCCGCGCAGCAGCCGCCTCCCTGGCCGCCTCGGCCTCCTTGGCCTCCACCGTTGTGATTATGCCCTTAAGACGCTCCACCATGTGGGCCAGGGAACACTGCAACAGTCCCAACTCGTCGCTGCGGCCAGTGGACAGGGAGAGAGCAAGATCGCCGTCGGCAATGGACCTGGCCGAACTGACGAGGTCGTTGATCGGACGCAGGATCACCCGGGACACGATTACCCACAGCCCCCCCAGCAGCACCAGAACCAGCCCTACCGAGAGAATTATGATCAACCGCCCCAGGGAGGCGGCGTCCGCGAAGACGGATTCCTTGGTCACGTTTCGGCCCGCTATCCAGCCTGTGCTCTTGATTCTTTCAAAAATAACCAGCTTTTCCTTGCCCATCGAAACCACGTCCAAGACCCCAGCGTCACGGGCAAGAAGTTCCTTACCGAAATCCGTTTCCTTGACCACGTTAAACTTGGCCTGAAGCTTCTTGTCGGGGTGCGCCAGGACCAGCCCGTCGGGGTCCAGGAGGTATGTCTGGCCTGCCTCATCGGACATAGGGTCAACAAACTGCTGGGAAAAATTGGCTATGCTCACCCCGGCAAGGACGAGGCCCACAACGCGTCCGCCGACCTTGACCGGCGAACAAACGGTAAACACAGGCAAGCCCTTATCGGCGCTGATGACGGGTTTGGAAATGAATTCCTTACCTAGAAGGGTTTCTTTGACGTACGCCCTGTCGCCTAGAGACTTGCCCACAAGGCTCGGCGATGCCCCCGCCAGCACCATCCCTTTGGTGTCCAGCACCATTATATTATCGAGCCCGGGGTTCCTGTCGGTCACCTTTTTGAACAGCTCCGACACACGCTGCAGTGCCTGTTTTGTGTCCCCTTCATTGGAAAGCGCCCCCTGCACGCTTTCAAAATTACTCAATATAGATACCTCTTCCTTGATTGCGGACACCCACAGCTCCGTAAGTGCCACCATGGAGCTGACATCGCCCCGAGCTTTATTCAATGCCATGGCCCGCAGAGTGGATGTGCTGCTGTTCCATGTAGCGTATACGTTCACCCCCATACCAATCAAAACAAGCCCCAAGATGGGAAGAATTATTTTTGCCTTGAGTTTCATCAAGAATGCCTCCACGTTCAGCAGACAAGAATTGAACGATACATCTCACCGCCACACAAAACGTAGCCAACCGGCGAAGCAGTCACGCCTTTAAAGTGGTTGTATATCCACCATATACAATTCATAGCAATATTACTTATGACATGCAACAGGCAAGAGTGTCGACGGCGACAGCATGGGTAGGCTTGCCCTGCTTCTCCAGCGCAGAAGCAGCATGCCTCAATGCCCACCATCACTTGAAATACCACCAAGAGCCCCTTCGACTTTTCGTTCATGCTCCGCTCCGTCTTCTTCAGGATAAAATCTGAATGCCCAGCGAACCGACGCCCCTTTGCGGTCGTAATGATTGGGAGAAGCGGGAAAAGCGGAGCTGAGGGGGGGCTGGGGTGATTGGCCAATGGGCCGGAACCAGCAAACCCCAAAGGCGAGTCCCTGAGGTTGATAACCAGTGTGGGGTGTGAGATGTCCACATTGCCATTGTCGATATCGTGACTTTTGAAAAAAGGATGCCGCATGAACAACGTCCAATTCGCTAGGCATCTCTTGCCATTGCTCTTTACCATAGGGTTGGCGGGTCTGGCCCAAGCAGGAGATGCGTCCTTTAGCAACCTTCCACAACAGGGAGCTTCATTGGCTGATTTTGTTCCCAAGGGATGGAAGGTTGATTTCCAGGTGAGCGGAGATCTGAACGGCGACGGTGTGCCAGATATCGCCGCGATACTCATTGAGGACAAACTAGACAACGATGCTTACGATGGACCTAAACGGGCATTATTAGTTCTTCTTGGCACAGACAATAACAAATTCGCGTTAGTAGGAGTTAATTCCAAACTTCTTCAATGCAAAGGGTGCGGCGGAGTGAAGGAGTTCGTTGACATTCAAATCAAAAAAAATGTTGTTGTTGTCTCGCAGATGAGTGGATCCAGAACGTACACTTACAACACATGGCGCTTCCGCTATGACAAACAATTACAGAGATTTGTTTTGATCGGCTTGGACTGCGAAGACGGAGACAACGTACTAGGCAAGAAAACTATCGAGAGTTCCAACTATTTAACCGGACTGAAAACCATCCGGAAAGGCAACACGGTATCGTCCTCAACGATAAATGGGTTCACTTCTTCGCAGCACGCACCTTTTCTTGAAGATGTTGCAGAGTGAGGTCTTAATGTTACGGTGTAAATACCATTGGCTGCCCCTGGCGGCGTTATTCTGTCTGCTGGCTACTCTTCCAGCCCAAGGGGCGGACGGCGCAGCAGCACGAAATGTTCCCATCACGGGCACGGACCTCTTTCTTCGCGTACCCCAAAGCGTGATTGTCTCGCCATATAAATCAGCTTCCCCAAGCGTCACTACTCTTTCTGTGGAGGTAGAACCCATCCAGTCTTTCCACCAGAACGGAATCATCACCCGGACAGATGTTCTAGCCCAGCGAACGGCTCTTGCCAAAGGGCATGCCAAGGTGGCTGACACATGGGAGGAGGTTGGATTAGCTGACGTTATAACCCTGCCAACCGGCGTTAACGCAGTTATTTATCCTTTTTACAGCGCGTTCGAGATCTGCGACCTCCGTTTAACTCTGAATGCAGCGTTTTTTGTTGGCAATTGCCGAGTTACAATACGATACAGCCTCCCCCCTACTGCCATCATCGCAGAAAACCCAATCTTTTTCGGTCACGACCAAACCAACTGTGGTAAAGCCTCCGTCTGGAAGCATCCAGGGCCGGACTTGTTTAAGCGCTTTCACGAGGCAGTTAAGGCCAGAAAACTCGGGCCAGCTGCCAACACATGGTACGCCGATTTTACAGCCATCTTGGTATCCATGCATGGAAAGATGCCGGACAAATGAAAGCTCCAGGGCGGCCCTGTTATGTTGAAATTCGGTGACAGGAAAGGCTGAGGGGAGCTGAAGGGAAAAGCCGAGGGACAGATCGGGCTTGGCCGGGGGCAGACACAGGGCCGGGCATATTCACCGGAGCCCCTTCGTCATCACCATTCTGTAAACGCGCTTCATCACTTCTAGGAGAAAACCTCTCCCCCTCCACCAGAGAAGTAAACAAACCCAGCAGACCACAACCCCTTGAAAAACCCTCAAGCGTCCGCGTTCTTTCTCCTTCGTCTTCTGCTCCAATACAACGTCTCCTCCCCCCACTGCAGAAGTAAAAGCCCAACGCAAAATAGGACCACTTGAGTTTCTTCAAGCGATCCCTTTCAACGTGCTCAAACAGGAGCCTAGGTGAATTACCGGGCCTGCCTTGGCCCCCTGCGCAAACAATGTTGGTTTCTGAAGCCAAAAGCAGAAGGGGTTAGACCTTGCGATCTACCCCCTTGAAATGTGTGGTGGAGCTGGACGGAATCGAACCGACGACCTCTTGAATGCCATTCAAGCGCTCTCCCAACTGAGCTACAGCCCCACACGGGAGAACTGCTTTTGCCCGAGACTTTTGAATCCGTCAACAGCAAATTTTGATTTTTCAAAAATTTCTCCATCCCCCCTTCCCTCGCGCCTGTCCCGCCTGATACATCCTGCCCGTCTGGAGGCTTCTAACGTGCTAGCCCTGCTGCATCGACTTCTCATCAAAACCGTCTGGCTCGTCGTGGTGTTCCTGGGGATCACCCTGGTGAGCTTCTGGGTCATGCATCTGGCCCCCGGCAAACCCACCGACCTCCAGACCGACTTAAACCCCCTCATCACTCCCGAGGCCGTGGCCCGCCTGGAAAAGCTCTACGGCCTGGATCAGCCCGTGCACATCCAATACTGGCTGTGGCTGAAGCGCCTCTCCAAGCTGGACTTCGGCAACGCCCTCACCGGCGACCGCCGCCCCGTCTGGGACAAAATCAAGGAGCGACTGCCGCTGACCTTCGGCATGAACCTGGCCGCCCTTATCCTCACACTCTCTCTGGCCATCCCGATTGGCGTCACGGCAGCGGCGAAACAGAACGGCTTCTTCGACCGGGCATCCACCGTCTTCGTGTTCGTGGGCTTTGCCATGCCCGGATTCTGGCTGGCGCTGCTCTTGATGCTGCTTTTCGGCATCGTCTGGCCCATTTTCCCCATCTCCGGCCTGACCTCGCCGGACCACGCCCTGATGCCCTGGTGGCGACAGACCCTGGACCTCTGCGCCCATCTGGCCATGCCCATGTTCATCTACGTGTTCGGCGGCTTAGCTGGCATGAGCCGCTACATGCGCTCCTCCATGCTTGAGGTGCTGCGCCAGGACTACATCCTCACTGCGCGCGCCAAAGGCCTCTCCGAGCGCGTGGTCATCTACCGCCACGCGTTGCGAAACGCCCTGCTGCCGGTGATCACGCTGCTGGGCCTGTCCATCCCCGGCCTCATCGGCGGCTCGGTCATCATCGAGCAGATATTCTCCCTGCCGGGTCTGGGGCAGCTCTTCTACCAGGGCGTCATGTCGCGCGACTATCCGCTCATCATGGCCAACCTTGTGCTGGGCGCGGGCCTGACCCTGGCTGGAAACATGCTGGCCGACGTGGGCTACTCCCTGGCCGACCCGCGCATCCGCTCCGGAGGCGGCAATGGTTGATTCCGGCCTGCGCCGCGCGCTGGCGCACCCCATGTTCGTGGCGGGCATGGGCCTCGTGGGGCTCATCTCCCTGGCGGCGATCCTCGCCCCGCTCATCACCCCCATCGACCCCACGGCTCTGGACGTGAACAACGTGCTCAAGGCCCCGAGTCTCGCGCATCCCTTCGGCACCGACGCCCTGGGGCGCGACGTGCTCTCGCGCATGCTCTACGGCGGGCGGGTGTCCTTGTGGGTGGGCTTTCTGGCCGTGGGCCTGTCGGTGTCGCTGGGGCTCTTCTTCGGGCTGGTGGCGGGCTATTTCGGCGGCCTCGTGGACGAAGTGGTGATGCGCGGCGTGGACGTGATGCTCTGCTTTCCGTCGTTCTTTCTGATTCTGGCGGTGATCGCCTTTCTGGAGCCGTCGCTGACTAACATCATGATAATCATCGGCCTGACCTCCTGGATGGGAGTGGCCCGCCTCGTGCGCGCCGAGGCCCTGACGCTCAAGCACCGAGATTTCGTGCGCGCCGCCAAGCTGGCCGGGGCCGGGAACTCGCGCATCCTGCTGCGCCACATTCTGCCCAACGCCGCAGCGCCGGTACTGGTGTCGGCGACGCTTGGCGTGGCGGGCGCGATACTGACCGAATCGTCGCTGTCGTTCCTGGGGCTCGGGGTGCAGCCACCTATGCCGTCCTGGGGCAACATGCTGCTGGAGGGCAAGGAAGTGCTGGAGATCGCGCCCTGGCTGTCGCTTTTCCCAGGTATCGCCATCCTGCTGACCGTGCTGGGGTACAACCTGCTGGGCGAATCGCTGCGTGATATTCTGGACCCCAGATTGAGGCAGTAAGAGAAGAGTAAGAGAAGACCAGGGCTCTGCCCTGGACCCGCCAGGGGGATGATCCCCCTGGACCCTCAGTGGGCTTCGCATTCTTGAGCGGGAACGCTGACTGAGGGTTGGGAGTTGTAACGGACGTGCCATGCGCGGCGGGCGACGAATCGTCTTTAAATCGGTTCGAGCCCGCCGCGCATGGCACGAACGGGACAACTCCCAGCCATCAGCCGGCATAACGACAGCCTGACGCGCTGGACCGCGAAGCTACTTAAAAGTTTTTGAAGGAGAGTCCAGAGAGGACAACTTTTTTCCAAAAAGTTTCCTCTCTGGCCGCCGGAGGCATCTCCCAGTGATAGAACTCTTGCGCATCAAGAACCTGGCCCTCATAGCCGACGTGGAGCTCGAATTCGCGCCGGGCCTGAACGTGCTGACCGGCGAGACAGGCGCGGGCAAGACCTTTGTGCTCAAAGCCCTGGAATTCCTCACCGGCGAACGCCTCACCCCGGACATGGTCCGCCCCGGCGCGGAAAAGGCCCAGGTGGAGGCCCTGTTCGTGGACCAGGGCGAGGACCTGATCCTTCGGCGCGAACTCTCGGCGCAGACCGGCCGCGCCCGCCTGTACATCAACGACCAGCTGGCCACCCAGGACGCCGTGCGCGAACTGAAGCCACGCCTGTTGCTGCACGCCAGCCAACACGGCCAGCAGCAGCTCCTGGCCCCGGCCTTCCAGGCGAAACTGCTCGATCATTTCCTGCCGGACGCGGCGGTACTCGAGACACGCCACGGACTGGTGCGCGAACTGACCACCCTGGAACGCGACATCCAGTCCCTCCACGAGCGCCTCGCCCACCTGGAAGACAGACGCGAGGTACTGGAATTGAAACGAGGCGAGATCGACAAGGTGGCCCCCCAGGAAGGCGAGGAAGAGGCCCTCACGGAGCGTCAGCAGACGCTGCGAATCGCCCGCAAGGCGCGGGCCGCGCTGGACGCGTCCCTGGACATGCTGCACGGCGAGGCGGGCATCCCGGCGGGCCTTGGCAGGCTGGAGCGGGAGTTGGCCGCGCTGGTGCAGACCTCAGAGAGCTTCCAGGCGGACCTGGAAGTCGTGCGGGAGGCGCGCTTGAGCTTGTCGGAGCTGGCGGGACGTCTGCGCAGCGGGCTGCCGGGCTTGGAGGACGACCCGGAGGCCGTGGAATCGCGCCTGTGGGAGCTGGCGCAGCTCAAGCGCAAGCTCAAGCTCTCCATGCCGGAAGTGCTGGCGCTGGGCCGCGAGATCGAAGAGAACCTGAACTTTCTGGACAACGCGGGCCTTGATTTCAAACGCATGGACCGCCTCCGGGGCGAACTGCGCGCCCGGCTGAGTGCGACGCTCGACACACTGGACGCGGCGCGCGGCGAGGCCGCCGTAGCGCTTGGCGCACGCATCGAGGAAGAACTGCGGGGGCTTGGCTTCTCGGAGCACGTGCGCGTGCTGTTCGAGTTCGTCCCTGTGGAGCTCTTTGCGGCGGATGAGGCCCACCCCGCCCTGACCGAACGCGCCGCCCGACTGCTGTTCGCGCCAAACCCCGGCCAGCCCCCCCGCCCGCTGGACCGCATCGCCTCAGGCGGTGAGCTGTCGCGCTTTTTGTTGGCGCTCACCAGCCTGCGCGCCGGAAGCGACGCCGCCACGCTGATCTTCGACGAGGTGGACGCGGGCATCGGCGGCATCACTCTGAACCGCGTGGGCGAACGGTTGAAACAGCTGGCCGCCAAACGCCAGATGCTGCTGATTACCCACTGGCCGCAGCTGGCCGCGCTGGCCGGGCGACACTTCCTGGTGGCCAAGCACGTCAGCGACGGCCAGACCGAAACCACAGTGACCGGCCTGGATGGCCCGGGGCTGGCCGACGAACTCTCTCGTATGGCCGGTGGCGGCGAACAAGGACAGGCCTTGGCCGGGAAGCTTCTGGAGGCGCAGGGCTGATACGATCTACGCCCTTACAACTCCTGCCTCCCCGCCGCCAGCGCGTACGCCTTGAGCGGCGCGATGTAGACCTCCAGGGCCTTGACTGTGGCATGCCCCACGATACCCACGCGCGAGCGCGTGGTCATGGGCAGGCTCCCGGCAATGAGAGCCGCCGCGCCTTCCAGCCTCGCCGCCGCGTCGCCCAGGCGCTTGGAGAGCCCCGCCTGAAGCGCCGGGCACTCCTGAAGCGCAGCCGAACGCATCAGCGCCAGGGTGTCCTGGCACTGCTCGTAGAGCACACGCGCCAACACCATGCCGTAGAACACGTGCAGGTCGGCCTTGCCGTCCAGAACGTCGCGGCTCATGGGTTCGGCCATGGCGTCCAGTTCCGGCATCACCCGCGCCAGGGCGTCGCGCCCCGGACGCAGCTGTTTCTCCAGGCTTTCAAGGGTGGCCGGAGTTTCAGACCCCGGCGACCCCGGCTGGCCCTGCGCCCAGGCCGGAGAGGCGAGCCCCAGGCAGGCCAGCATGAACAGCATCATCGCCGTTGCCCGTCCTTGCCCGCGCGCAACATGCGTCATCATTGACTTCCCCCTCCTTCAGCCGTAAGGCCAAAGCCGATTATCATCCCTTCTCTTGGAGACTCCATGTTCGACCTCCTCGTGGCCGTGGGGATCAGCCTTGCCGGTTTCGCCCTGCAAGTCTGGCCCAGGCTTATCAACCGATATTTCGGCATCGACACCTGGCGCTTCACCCTGCTGGCCCAGTACATCCGCGACAACAAAAAGCTGCCGGAAAGCCTCCCCCACAAGTACATCGTTCCGGGCTCCGTGGACAACCCTCCGCTGCTGCCCTGGCTGTGCTCGCTCTTCCCGAAAGAGTGGCTGGACCGCAACCAGGGCCTCATCTCGCCCATGTTCGACGTCCTGGGAAGCCTTACTGTCTATTTCATGGGCTACTCCGCCACCGGGCAGGCCGCCGGGGGCCACTTCGCCCAGATGGCTTATCTTCTCACGCCGGTCGTCCCGCTGGAAGCCTCCAACCTGTCGCTGCGCACCCTGGGAAGCCTCATCTTCACCTGGGCCATGCTGCTGGTGATGAGCTACGTTATTCACCCGTCCTGGTGGACCTTCCTGCTGGGCGTGGGCGGCGTGATGCTCCTGTCAATGACCCACCGCATGGCCATGCAGGTGTTCTTCTTTACCCTGTTCTGGATGGCCATGGTAACAGGCGACGTGAACCACCTGCTGGTGTTCGCCGTGGGCGTCCTGGCGGCGGTGTTCGCCACCAAGGGCTTGTACCTGCGCTACCTGCGCGGACACCTGCTCATGATCAGCTTCTGGATGTACAACATCCACAACAGGCTGGCCCATCAGGTGCGCGGCAACCCCACCAAGGAGCGCAAGCACACCGACTTCGTCAGGCGCATCGAGCACCTGATCTGGACCATCCCGGTGGCGCCGTTTTTGGCCGTGAACCCCTGGATACTGTATTCCTTCTGCGCGGTGTTCAGCGTGCTGCCCCAGGCGGGCGACCCCTGGATGAAGGCCTACGTGCTCTGGAGCGTGACGCTCTTCGGCCTGGGCATCCTGTTCAACCTGCCGCTGCTGCGCTTTTTGGGCGAGGGCCAGCGGTATCTGGAATTCGGCACCTCGGCGGCAGCGGCCGTGGCCGGAGCCATGATCTTAAGGTTCCAGGGCAACCCGGACGTGTGGGACATCGTGCGCTACGTGCCCTGCATCATCGGCCTTGGATGCCTGATCCTGGTGCTGTTCTTCCAGCTGAAGCTGGTGGTGAAGAACCCCGACAAGTCCATCACCCCGGCGCTGCGCGCGCTCATCGACCACCTGAACAGCCGCCCGAACCCGGTGCGCCTGGCCTGCCTGCCCCACGGGCTGGCGGACGCGGTCACCTACTTCCTGGACAACGGACAGGTGCTGCTCTCGGACAACTCCGTGGGCGTGTGGGAGCTGGTGGACTGGTTCCCGCTCATCACCAAGCCGCTCACGGAAATCGCCGAGAAGTACAACCTGAACGCCTTCCTGGTGAGCACCAACTTCGTCAAGCCCGAAGAGCTGGACCTGCCCGGCTACGAGATCACCTTCAGCCAGGACAACCTCATCCTGTTTGAGCGCGCGGACTGATCCATGCCCAAACGTCTCGACAGCGTCCTGATCGCCACCTGCGCGGACATCCTGGACGAATCCGGGGAGCGCGTGCGCCACAACGGCCCGGCGTGGCCCATGATCGACTATTTCACCGCCCGGTGCCCCCGCGTCACGGTGCTTGAACTGTCGCAGCCGCGCAAGGGCATGGTGAACCGCCCGCAGCTCAGCCGTTACGAAAACGGCAAGCGCGTCTCCTTCAAGACCTGGGGGCCGATGGGCACCAAGCCCTTCGCCGTTTCGGACGAGGCAGCCGGTCCGCGCACCTTCATGCGCCTCAAGCTGCGCGACCTGCTGGCCTGCTTCTGGGCCGCCGGGGTGCACCGGCAGCGTTACGACCTGTTCATCGGGGTGGAATCGCTCCTGGCCATCTGCGGCGGAGTCCTGGAAAGAATCGGAATGGTCAAGGACAGCGTCTATTACATCTCGGACTGGTCCCCCTGGAAATTCCAGAACAAGACGCTCAACAAGATCTACCTGGAAATGGACCGGGCCGCCTGCCTGCTGTGCGACCACATCTGGAACTTCACCTACACCATCGAAGAGGCCCGGCGCGACATCCTGAAGTTCGACGCAACCCATTTCGGGCGCCAGCACTGGGTGCCATTTGGATTTATCCAGGACGGTGTGACGCTCCCGCCGGACGAGGTGGTAGATCTGAACCGGCTGGTGTTCTGCGGCGGAGTCGGCCCGGAGAACGGGCTGGACATCGCCATTGAAGCTCTGCCCGCCATCCGCGAAAAGCTGCCGGACATCCACCTGGACGTGCTGGGCGACGGCCCGGACCTGCCCGGCCTCAAGGCGCGGGCAAGCGAACTCGGCCTGGACGGCGCGGTGACCTGGCACGGCTACGTCTCCGACCGCCGCCGCATCCTGGACGCGCAGCTCGGCGCGGGTCTTGCCCTGGCCCCTTACGCGCCCCTGGAAACCAGCGTGAAGCGCTACGGCGACGTGATAAAGATCCGCGAGGCCATCGGCTGCGGCCTGCCCATCATCACTACCAGCGTGCCGCCCTCACACCTTGAAGTGCGCCAAAAGAACCTGGGCCGCGTGATCGAGTACTCGCCTGATGCCCTGGCTCAGGCGGTGCTGGAACTGCTTACGGACCGTGAGACCTATTTCGCGGTGCGCGCAAACGTGGTGGCCGCCTCAGGGGACAACCGCTGGGAGAACATCTACGGGCGCACCCTGGAAGCCATGGGGTACGGCCCTTGGGGCGCAACCCTCACGGCTTCGTGACCTGGCCGCGCCCGCTCGACCCGCCCTCAAGGCACACACGGCAGCCCGTCAGCGGCACTGACCGCCAAATGCAGCTCGAATCACGGAAAATTCAATGAATACGCCTTGCCCTCTCTGTCACCAGCACACCCATGACGTCGTGGGGAAACCTGATGAAACTTTCACGCTGGCCCGCTGCCGGACCTGCGGCTTCGTTTTCGCTGATCCCAGGCCCTCCCCGGAGCTGCTCATGGAGTTCTACAATCGGCACTCCGACTACAACACGGACCCGCCCTCGTTGACCCCGGAGAAAGCCCGGAAAAGGGCGAAGCAATACGCCGGATTCATCCGTTCGTTCCATCCGGGCGCGACGAAAATTCTGGAGATAGGCTGCCTGCACGCCCACATGCTCTTCGGGTTGCGCCAATGGGGCTACGACGTCCAAGGCGCGGACATCTGCGAACGCTCCCGGCAATTCGCCGCAACTGCCTATGACATTCGTGTCCATGAGGGGGAAACTCCTGCCCCGGAGCAGGAGAGCTCGTATGACGTGCTGATCATCTCCCACGTTATCGAACACATCCTCGACCCGGTTTCCTTCCTCAGGCAGGCGGCGCGGTTCCTGGCACCGGACGGTATCATTATCGTGGAGACGCCGGGCCTGGACACTCCAATCTACAAGCTCTTCAAGGCGTCCTACAACATGGTTCGCCCGCCGGAACACATCAGCTTCTTCGACGCGCGCACGCTGGGCAAGACGCTTGAGGCCGCAGGCCTGGAGCCGGAGAAGACCCTGACCTATTCCTACCTATGGGACCAGAAGAATATCCTTTTCTACGGCGCGCTGTCGTTCTTCAAATCGCTGGGCATCCTCACCGCGCTGCGCAGGAAGCAGAACCCCACCACATCGTTCGGCCTTGCCGCCCCTATCTCGGTCAAATCCGGGAGCCTCTTCGACGTGGCCATCAAAATGCTGGATTACACCTGCCGGTTCATGAACTTTGCGCTCTACCCCATCATGAAACGTATGGACGCCGCAGGTCTCGGATTGATGCTTGTGGCAATCGGGCGTAAGAAAAGCTAACGGACACACCATGAGCCATCACGTCACCAATTCCCTGCACAAGTCGGAAGACAACCCCAAGGCGGCCCTGCTCGTCGAGACCACCATCCCGCCGGTTTCCAGGGCGAACCTCCGCATGTACTGGCTTGCCAGAGCACTCAGCAATGAAGGCGACGTCCTCGTGAACATGGTCGCCCCCAGCCGGGATCTGCCTTCACGCAAGTCCTACTTCACCGAAGGCATATGGATGAATCAGTTCCCGGGATTTGGGCGGGCGCTCTACGGAACGTTCCGGCTCCCGGTGCGGCTCTGGCATTTCATAGCGTCCATCCTGTCGGTCATCTTGCTGGAGATCATGTACCGCCGCTCCAAGGTGAGCGGCTTCTGCGCCGTACACGCCTGGAACCCCCTGGCGGGCATGGCCGCAGTGGTGGCCGGAACCATCATCCGCCGCCCGGTCTTCCTGGACTTCACCGATTTCTACTCGGACATCGCCCGCACGGACATGCCGCTTCTGTCCAAGCCGCTGGTGTGGTTGGAGAACCTGGTGCTCAACCGGTCGCACCGGGTGTTCGTGGTTTCCGAGGTGATGCGCGAGCACTTGATAGCCAACAAAGGTCTGTCCCCCGAAAAAGTGGTCGTGGTCCCCGACGGCACCGACGCCCAGACCTTCCGCCCCGGCCTGGACGGCGCGGGCGTCCGGCGCAAGCTCGGCCTCTCGAACGATACCCCACTCATCATCTTTCATGGGGACATCAAGCACGACGACGGCGTGGACGTGCTGATTCATGTGCTGGCGCGGGTGGCCAAGGAGCGCCCAGACGTGCGCCTGTTGATCCTGGGCGGCGGCGGTCCTTACTTTGACACCGTCATCAAGCCACTCATCTCCGAACTGGGCCTCGCGGAAAACATCGTCACCCCCGGCTGGATTCCCCACCAGGAGGTCCCCGCCTACCTGAACGCCTGCGACATAGGAGCCATGACCCTGCGCGCCACCCTGAACCACGACAACTATCTGTCCTTCAAGCTCTTCGAGTACTGGGGATGCGGCCTGCCGGTGGTGGTGACCAAGCTCAAGGCCATCGGGCGCATCGTCAAGGACGGGGAGAATGGGCTGGTCTGTCTCTCGGAAGACGTGGAAGCCTACGCGCAGGCCTTCCTGCGCCTCATTGGGGACCGCGAACTGGGCCGACGCCTTGGCGCGGCCGGGCGGGAACTGGTGGAGTGCGAGTTCGACTGGCGCGAGATCATGAAGAAGGAAGTGGCCTGCTACACCCAGGACATCCTGAACCTGTCCTACCGGCCCAAGGGTAAATAGCCGGGTCAGGCCTGTCCCATTTCACCACCCTCACAGCCGGGCCACGCCCAGAAACAGCGCGTGCAGGCTCACGGCCAGGGTGACGAACGCGGCGCGCGCGCCGGGCCCTCCGCGCCCGAACACGGTCAGAGACATCTCGCCTCGCGGGCAGCGCTCCAGGCAGTCGCCGCAGAGCGAGCAGGACACGCCTGGGCGGCGTGCCGCCAGATCCTCCGGACGGAGTGCGTCGTAGCGGCAGGCCATGGAGCACGCGCCGCAGGAGGTGCACCCCTCCCGGATGTGCAGCCGCCAGGGCGACAGCTTGCCGAAAATTCCCGCCGCCAGCCCCATGGGGCACCAGCCCGTGCAATGGGTCATAACGCCAGCGCGGCGAGACGCGAAAAGCATAACACCCACTCCGGCCAGCCCGAACGCTGCGGCCAATCCGGCAGCCCAGACTCCGGGAACGCCCATGCGTCCCATGAGCCAGGCCCCGCCCAGCACCAGCACGGCCAGCGCCGCACGCCCTCTGCGCACCCAGGCCGGAAGCGGACCGGGGCGCTTCTTTACGCAGGACATGGCCGAATCCCACGCGCCGATGTAGCACAGGTGGCTGCACCAGCCCGGACCGAGCAGGAGCACCGTGCTCACGAACAGGATCAGCATGAACAGGCCCTCGCCGCGAAAGAGCGGCCCTGCGGCGATAAGCGCCGGGACCGGCAGGTGCAGCGCCCCGGTCATGAGGAAGCGCTCGAATCCGGCCAGTCCCAAGGTCAGCTGCGCGAAAAACACGAAGGAAAAAAGCCCCCAGATGCGCCGCCGCACAGCGGACGAGCGACCATGCTCCAGCATGGCCTGCACGACGAATCCGGCATAGAGCGCCAAGAGCGAGGCCTCCAGCCAGCCAGCGCCGGGGAGGAAGCGTTCGGCCAGCAGCATGGGCGTCGGGACCTTCAGTTGCACGGCCCCCAGAGCGCACAGGGTCAAGGCCCAGGCGGCCAAGGCGGGGATGGTGGCGTCGCGCGCCAGGGCGGGCGGTGCGATCTGGAGCGGTTCGAGGAGCGACGACCGGTTACCTGGCAGGACGCCTTGCGGCTCCGAGCTCGCAGGCCTCGCGCTGGAATCCGCCGAACCGTCCTCATTCTTTGCTTTGCGTGCCGGTCGATCACCCTGTCCAGGGACGGTCTTCGCGCCCCGGCGTTCTACAAAATACGGATGCTCCAGAGCCCAGGCCGCCAGGGCCGGAACCATGGCCGCAACGGACAAAATCACGGCCAGCCGCGTCCAGGGCACGCCCATGGCCATGCGCATCTTGATGAAGAACATCATGCTGTTGACCGTAACCAGCACTCCGGCCAGCATGAGCGCCTGACAGGCACGGCGCACAAAGTCGCGCCGCATGGGCACAAGCGCCAGCGGAGCGAGCCAAGCCAGGGCCTCCGGCAGGCCCTGCCAGCGGTGCAGGTGCGCTGCGGGGATCAGTCCTCCCAGGATCACCACAGAAATCAACGCAGCCTTCTTCATGTCCTTCTCCCTGCCGGTCCTGAGATGGGATTGCTTGCCCGCCCGACGCGGCACCATCGTCCTCAGATCTATCGTTCTCTCCCTCATAGGGCTTTGATTTGCATCAAAAAACGGCTAGCATGGTTGTATGCATGCCAAACCCAGCGCCACCCAGACCATTCTGGCAACGGTTCCGCTGTTTTCCAGCCTGAGCCGCGAACAGCTCACAAACCTGGAAAACAACTCGGCAGTCCTCAAGCTGGACAAGGGCCAAGTGGTGTTCTTTGAAGGCGCAGAGGCCAAGGGTCTGTACGTGCTGCTCTCGGGTCAGGTGAAGATCTACAAGTCATCTCCTGAGGGCAAGGAGCAGATCCTCCACGTGCTCCCCCCCGGCGAGCCCTTCGCCGAGGTCCCCATGTTCACGGGTGGCAAGTTCCCGGCCAACGCCATGGCCATCCAGCCGAGCACCGTGCTCTACACTGAGAAATCCGTGCTCACTCGCCTGATGGAGCGCGACGCAGGGCTGGCCATGGCCATGCTGGCCGCCCTGTCCCAGCGGCTGCGCCAGATGGCCACCATGATCGGGCAGCTCACCCTGCGCGAGGTTCCTGCGCGTCTGGCCGCCTACCTGCTGCACCAGGCTGCGGAGAAGGAGTCCGACACCTTCGTGCTGGACATGAGCAAGGGCAATCTGGCGGGCTTCCTGGGAGCCACGCGCGAGGCCCTGTCGCGCGCCCTGGCCAAGCTGGAGGACCAGGGCTTCATCGTCATGGACAACCGCACCATCACCATCGCCAACCGCGACCGCCTGACCGAACTGGCCGAGGGCGACAGCAAGTTGAAATAGCTGGCCCGGTCCTTGCTTCAACGGGCGCATCATGCCCAGACCATTTCGCTTCAACCTGCAGAAGGTGCTCGACTACCGCGTCCAGCTGGAGGACCAGGCCAAGCAGGCCCTGGCCAAGGCCGAACAGGCCCACCAAGCCGGACGCGCCCGCGTGGAGCACATCCAGGCATCCCTGGCCGCACACCTGGAGGCCATGTCTCAGGGCGGGGCGCAAAGCGCTGCCGACATCTGGCTGGGCAGAAACTACGCCAAAAGACTGGCGGGGGACCTGCATCTGGCCCAGCAGGACGAGGCGCGGCTGGCCCAGGACGTGATCCTGCGCCGCCAGGAACTGGTCGTCAAAGCAAAGGAGCGCAAGCTCCTGGAAAAACTAAAAGAAACACAGGCGGAACGCCATGCGCGAGAAGAGAATCGAAAAGAGCAGGCCGAATTCGACGAGATGGCAACCCTTCGGTACCAGGTTCCGGCTGTCTAAGGTCGCGCTGGCCGTAGCCGTGCTGGCCGGGGCCAAACTGGCGCTTCTGCTGGTGATGGGGTTCGGCTCGCCTTCGAAGCCGGGAGCGCCCATACCGCAAGCGCAGGGGCAGGCGTCCGTGCTGATGCAGGCCCAGGCCCCCTCGCAGACGACAGGGCAGGCACCTGTGCAGCCTTCGGCCCAGCAAGGCCTTCCTGGCGCTGGCGTCCTGGCCTCGGCTGCCGCCCCCACAGGCCAGAACTTGGGCCAGAATCAGAATATGAGCCAGACCCTGTCCCCGGCCCAGGCCGTGCAGGCCGTGCGCGCGGTCATCCTGGAGGAATCCCTGGCCATGGCCGCCCAGCAGGCTCCCGCAGCCGCCGCCTCGGAAAAGAAGGCCCAGCCCGCGCAGCCCGAGTCCGTCCTGTCCGTGCAGCAGATCAAGGCCCGCGCCGAAGCCCTGGACCGCCAGGAGCAGGCCCTGAAGACCCTGGAGGCCGACCTCAACACCCGTCTGGCCAAGCTCCAGGCGCTGGAGACCCTGCTCAAGGGCATGCTGACCGAGGCCAAATCCATAAAAGAAGACAACATGCGCCATCTGATCGACGTGTACTCCAACATGAAGGCCAAGCAGGCCGCCTCGGCCCTGGAGGCACTGGACGAGCACATCGCCGTCAAGATTCTGTCGGGCATGAAGGGACGCCAGGCGGGCGAGGTGCTGTCCAACGTCAGCGCCAAGAAGGCCGCCAAGCTCTCCGAGGACCTGACCAAGCTCCAGGCCGGGCCGAACCTGCCGGACAAGCCCTAAATATTTTCAGTTCAGCAAGGTGTTGGGCAACACGAGAGACGTTGCCCAACACCTCCAGCACTTCTAGTAACAATAATATCAGAATGGTTTATAAACACCCTAATTTAGCCAACAAGAGCACCCTGGCAAGGTTTCTTACATTTTCAGAGTCTATACCCGTCAGAGACTTTGCAAGTTTCCCCATTTTATGACTTGCAACCTTGCTCCTGAGATAACTTGCTTGAAGAAGTGCATCACAAACATCGACCATCCCATCTCTTACATACTTTCCATCTGCGTACAGGGAGCGACTTATCATCGCAATTTGCTTAGCTCTTTGCACGTTTGTTTTCTTCCCTCTAGCCATCCAATAAACACCTCTACCCATTGGGTATCGTGCCTTTATCAACCTTTCTTCCAAGTCCCTTCTTACAACAGGATTCCACTCTCCTTCTTTTAAACTTGGGCGTTCTCTTGAAGCTCTCACCTCTAGCCCAATTTCTTCAATAACTGAATACGCTGCTATAATTGCACTTGCCAATTGTACGTGCATGACAATGTCCGATGTCACACCGATATGACCATACGCATGATTTGACGGATCAAGGTCAACATGGAAATTACTATACATAAGTGTTGCCAAACGGAACTTTACAAGGGCATACTGCAATTCCTTTTTATGGCTTGCCTTTGCTGCAATTACGCATGCACTCGGAATCCCCGAACAGCTCATAAATTTTTGATCCCACATAGCACCTAGCTTTCCATGTGAAACGCCACGTCTTTCACTATCATCTTCTGGAACAATATCCCCCAACTCACCGAACGAAGCGTCACCACTTGTTAAACTTACTCCACACAAAAGCAATGAAAATGCATTCTGGGCTGAACTTAGCGACCTAGAATATATTACAACTTCTTTTGAACCCAAACACAATCCAGATTTTCTCGGTTTTTCAAAAACAAAGTTCCACCCCCGCCCTCCAACAAGGGGGATCTGACATTCTTCCTCAAACGCAATATACCCAGTGTAATATTTATTTTGTTTCATATCCTCAACCTGCACATCGGAAACAAATTAAACGACCAGAACAAAACAATTATCAAAACAACACCACTGACTATCACCTGTTATGATTGAAGACTCAAGGGGGTCTTCCCTCCCGGCGCGGCCTGGTATAGAGGCCCTGCCCATGCAAGACACCGTGCGCTTGAAACTGGTCCTGGCCTACCAGGGCACCGACTTTTCGGGCTGGCAGCTCCAGCCCGAGGGCTTCGGGCGCAGCGTCCAGGGCTGCGTGGAGGAGGCGCTGGCCCGGCTGGCCGGAACCTTCGTGCGCCTCCAGGGGGCCTCGCGCACCGACGCCGGGGTCCACGCCCTGGCCCAGACCGCCCATGTGGACGTCCCGGCGGACCGCGTCCACCTGCCCTGGCGGCGGGCGCTAAACGCCATCCTGCCCCCGGACGTCACCATCATCTCCGTGGAGCGGGCCGCACCGCGCTTCCACGCCCGCGCCTGCCCGGCCATCAAGACCTACACCTACACCTTCTGGCACGAGAACGGCTTCCTGCTGCCCCAGCGCAGGGCCTTCGTCTGGCCAGTCGGCCCGCTGAATTTTGCTGCCATGGAGCACGCCGCCCGCGAGTTCGTCGGCACCCACGACTTCGCCGCGTTCCAGAACGCTGGAACGTTCGTCGAGTCTACGGTGCGCACCGTGGACGCCATCGTGCGGCGCGAGACCTGCCAGCCCCAAGAGTCCCACGAGTCCGTGTGGGCCGTAACCGGCGGCGGCTTCCTCAAGCAGATGGTGCGAAACATCATGGGCTGCCTGGTGGAAGTGGGCAGGGGTAAAGCAAACGCCCAAACCGTCCGATCTCTTCTGGCGACGAAGGACAGAACCCTGGCCCCGCAGACCGCGCCCGCCAGGGGCCTGTGCCTGGAAAGCATGGAGTTCTGCGACAGTGAGCGACAGCCCGGTGAAACCGGTCCTGAACGAGACCGCACTCACGACCGCCCAAGTGAAGAGGAACTGGGCGGCACGGGAGGTTTTGTCCCGCACTGAGGACGCCAAGGACCGCTCCCTGCGCCAAAACTGGTCCGACCAGACCCTCCGGGGCCTGGACCGCAAGCTCACCGAGTTCGAGAACGCCCTCTCCTCCTTTGCATGGCCCACCTCCCCGCCCCCCTGGGGCGAGTCCCGGCTGGTGACCGGCGCACAGGACGCGCGCGGCAAGGTCAGTGGCACTGTCCGCCCCACGGACCAGTCCAGCCCAGAAGTAAAGATCGTGTCCGGCGGCTTCAACTCCCTGGCTAGAACGGACATCGCCGCAGGAACCTACACCTTCGACCTGACCCTGGGCGGCGACACCGAAACCCTGTCCGTGGATGTGGCCGCAGGCGACACTTGGGGAGACGTGCTCTCCGGGGTCAAGGACGCCGTGAACGCCGCCCCCATCGCGGCTCGCGCCGACGTGGTCTACCAGAACGCCGCGTTCCAGCTGAACCCGGACATGGCCGGGACCGGCTCCGTGCTGACCCTGTCGGTGAACCCCAACCGCGCCTCCCAGAATCTTCAGGTGGCGGACGTGTCCGGGTCGCTGCTGTCGTCGCTGCGCCTTGCGGCCACGCACAACCCCATAGGCCCGGCCAGCGAGCGGGAGTACACGGTCACCGGCCTGCAAAAGGCCCTGCCCACGTATTTCTCCTCCACCCCGGTGGACCCGCGCGCGGCCACCACCCTGGCCCAGGGCCGCCACGATCTGGCCTATACTGTGGGCTCCGGGGGCAACGCCGACCAGCCCGGCACCTTCATCTCCAAGGCCTACGACCCCACCCAGGCCACTACAATCGCTGCCGGGACCTACACCTTCAGCTCGACGTACGACGGCGAGACCCGTTCGCACTCCGTGACCATCGGCTCCGGCTGGACCTGGGGCGACGTACTGCGCACCGTCGGGGCCGAAGTGAACGCCCAGCCAGCCTGGGCAGTCACTGCCAGTCCCACCCTGAGCGCGCCCTCCACCACGTATTCCCAGCCCGGCGTCAGCGCGTCCGTGGACTACTGGCCCATCCCCACGGCGCAGCAGGGCGTCACTACCGACGGGCAATCCCTCTCGGTGCGCGGGGACAAGGCGGACGTCTTCGCCCTGTCCGATACCTCCGGCGGGCTGCTCTCTGCTCTTGGCCTGACAAAGCGTCTGGACGGCACCACCGTGTCCTTCAACGTGGGCGCGGGCGACACCTGGCGCGACGTGTACAACTCGGCGGCCACAGCCCTGAACGGCTCGCAGACACATTTCTCGGCCCAGGTGGAGACCACGCGCATCCCCTCCACCGTGACGCCCGGCAAGGACCTCTGGCACGAGGGGGCCACCCTCTCCATCATCCAGAGCGGGCAGCGCATCGGGGAGCGGGTGAACCTGACGGACGGACGCACCGGCGCGCTGGCCACCATGGGGATCATCGGCAACCAACGGCCAGGGCAGGACGGCAAGATCCTGGTCAACGGGCGCGAGCAGGTTTCTGAGAACAACACCTTCAGCCAGGACCAGGGCCGGGTGCTCATCACCCTGGAAGACACTTTCGGCGAGGCCCTGCCGCTGTCGGTGACCTCCGGCATGGATGAGGTGCAGAAGAGCTGGTCTGCCATAACCGACGCCTGGAACGGGCTGGCCAGATACTTGCGCAACAACGCCGACCTGCTGGACCACTCGTTCGGCGCAAAGCTGGAGGCCCCCCTGGCCGCCCAGGCCGGGAACCTACGCTGGCTGGGCGTCTCCAGCATGGGAAAGAGCGGCCAGCTCTGGACCAACCTGGACACCTTCTGGAGCTCGCTCTCCGCCGACGCGCAGCGCTCCCGCGCCACCCTGTGGGACAAGCCCTCCGGGCTCGTCCCGGCGTGGCAACAGGCCGTGGCTGACATCCGTGGAAACAGCCTGGACGGCTGGCTCAAACCCGAGTCCGCCTTCGATTCCCTGCGTCCGAACCTGACCAGCGAGTTCCAACTGGAGCAGAAACACCGGCTGGTGAAGCTGCTCGGGTAGACACGTCGCCCCGTTGCCCGCACCGCCCAAAACCCGGCTTGTCAGAACCCACCCATGTCCTGCCGCCTCTCTGGCGTCCCCTGCATCAGGCTCGTTTGCCTCTGGTTTTGAGGCTCACCGGGTTGCCTTCCGGGATCAGGTGTTATACATGTAATACATGCAAGACACGGAGGCCCCATGCTGACCGTCCGACTCCCCAAGGAAATGGAGCAGCGCCTGGAAATCTTGGCCCGCGAGACCAAGCGGCCCAAGTCCTTCTATGTGCGCGCCGCCCTGGAGCGCTGCCTGGAGGACCTGGAGGACGCCTATCTGGCCGAGGCCGAGTATGAGCGCTTCCTGGCCAGCGGAGAGGAGGCGATACCCGCCGAAGAACTGGAGCGCCAGCTTGGCCTGGCGGATTGAGTACACGCCAGGGGCGAAAAAGGACCTCGCCCGACTGGACAAGTCCACGGCAAAGCGTATCACCACGTTCATGCGCGAGCGGGTCGGAGCATCCGAGTCCCCCCGCGCTTCCGGCAAACTGTTGCGCGGCGTTCTGCGCGAGTTCTGGCGCTTCCGGATTGGCGATTACCGGGTGCTCTGCCGCCTGGAGGACGACCGGCTCGTGGTGCTGGTGGTCAGGATCGGTCACCGCCGGGACGTCTACGACGCTTGAGCGCCACTCATTCACCTCTTACCCTTTCACTTTTCGAACAAGACCATGCAAATCATCACCTCTCCCCAAGAATTCCAGGCCCTGTGCTGGTCCTGGCGCTGCCAGGGCCTGACCTCGGCCTTTGTCCCCACCATGGGCTACCTGCACGCGGGCCACGTCTCACTGTTCGAATGGGCAAGGGCCAACTCGCAGAAAGTCGCGTCCAGCATCTTCGTCAACCCCACGCAGTTTGGGCCGAACGAAGACCTGGACCGCTACCCGCGCGACCCCGAGGGCGACGCTGCCAAGGCCCGCGCCGCAGGCGTGGACGTGCTCTTCATGCCCGAGCCCGGCTCCATGTATCCGCCCGGCTTCGCGACAACCGTCAGCGTTTCCGGCCTGACCGAAGCGCTCTGCGGGCGTTCACGTCCCGGCCACTTCGCAGGCGTGACCGGCGTGGTGTCCAAGCTTCTGATGCTGGCCATCCCCACCACCGCCGTATTCGGCTGCAAGGACTGGCAGCAACTGGCCGTGATCCGTCGCATGGTGCGCGACCTGGACATCCCCGTGGCCATCGAGGGACGCCCGATTTTCCGCGAACCAGACGGACTGGCCATGAGCTCACGCAACGTCTACCTCTCCCCCAAGGAGCGCGCCCAGGCCCCGTCCATCCACCAGGGACTCCTGCGGGCCAAGGCCCAGGTGGCCTCGGGCGAGACAGACGCGGCTAAAGTCCTGGCAGATCTGGCCGATTTCTATCGTGCGGCCATACCGGATTCGGTGGTGGACTATCTGGAATGCGTCCACCCGGAGACCATCGCGCCACTGGAAAACGCAAGCGGCCCCTCGCTGCTGGCCGTGGCGGTGAAATTTCCCGGCGCGCGCCTTATCGACAACATGCTTTTGCACTGAGACGCTTTATCGCGGCACAACCCGCCGCGCGTCTCTCAAAGAAAGCTATAGAAAAGACACCCGAAGCATTTGACAAGACTTTACGACTTGTGACACATGGCCTAGCGGCCTTTTAGGGCCGCTCATTGTGTTTTCATCGCCAGTTCCTAACCGGAACAGGCGCATTTCTTCTCTGGGAGGAACCTTCATGGTTGCTGCTTCTAAAGGCAAGTATCTCTTCACTTCCGAATCCGTCACCGAGGGCCACCCCGACAAGGTCGCGGACCAGATTTCCGATGCCGTCCTGGACGCCATCTTCAAACAGGACCCCGAAGCCCGCGTGGCTTGCGAGACCTTGGTCACCACGGGCGTTGCCTTCATCGCCGGCGAAATCACCACCTCCGCTTTCGCCGACTTCGCCAGCATCGTGCGCGAAACCGTGAAGGAAGTGGGCTACAACAGCTCCCAGATGGGCTTCGACTGGAAAACCTGCGCGGTGATCTCCTCCGTGGACAAGCAGTCCGCCGACATCGCCCAGGGCGTGGACCGCACCAAGCCCGAAGAGCAGGGCGCGGGCGACCAGGGCATGATGTTCGGGTTCGCGGTCAACGAGACCGACACCCTCATGCCCGCCCCGGTGTACTACGCCCACAAGCTCTCCCGCCGCCTGGCCTACGTGCGCAAGGAGAACATCCTCGACTTCCTGCGCCCCGACGGCAAGACCCAGGTCTGCATCGAGTACCAGGAAGGCAAGCCCGTTCGCATCGACAACATCGTTGTCTCCTCCCAGCATGACGAGCACGTGGCCTACGACGACCTGGTCGACGCCATCAAGGCCGAGGTCATCCACAAGGCCCTGCCCGAGAACCTGCTGGACAAGAACACCAAGATCTACATCAACCCCACCGGACGCTTTGTCATCGGCGGCCCCCTGGGCGACTGCGGCCTGACCGGACGCAAGATCATCCAGGACACCTACGGCGGCATGGGCCACCACGGCGGCGGCGCTTTCTCCGGCAAGGACCCCTCCAAAGTTGACCGCTCCGCAGCCTACTTCGCCCGCTACGTGGCCAAGAACGTGGTCGCCTCCGGCGCGGCCCACCGCTGCGAAGTGCAGCTGGCATACGCCATCGGCGTGGCCGAGCCTGTCTCCGTGCTGGCAAGCTCCGGCGGAACCTCCAAGTTCTCCGACGAGGAACTGACCAAGGCCGTGCGCGAAGTGTTCGACATGCGTCCCTACTTCATCACCAAGCGCCTGGACCTCAAGCGCCCCATCTACGGGCTGACCTCCTGCTACGGCCACTTCGGCCGCGAGCTGCCCGAGTTCACCTGGGAAAAGACCGACGCCGTTGCCGACCTGCGCACCGCGCTGAAGATGTAGTTCCCGATCCGAACGCCCCAGATCACAGCGGCCGGTGGGACGACAGTCCCACCGGCCTTTTGTCACGTAGCCTCCTGTCGAAGAATTGCGCGCAGGATTTCCCTAGTTCATATTCGCCGTATAGCGTCACGGAGTGAACCGGTGCGGAAAGAGTCCGTCGCTGGCTTGTCGGAATGACTTTTGACGTTGCGCCAGCTTTTCAGGCAGGTTCCCAACGTCTGCCCGGCGCAGACAACCGACAATCGAAAGCAGGCGCAACGCCCCAGGTGCAATTCTGTACTCGACTCCATCGAGCCCCTGGCATATGGAATTCGGGTGGACAGTTGTTTTATGATCACATTCCCTGACTATACGATTTCCACTTTCCCGCCGTACATACCGCTGTTCATCGGTGGGAAATTTCATCAACCACCATCGTTGAATCACGCTTTTATTCGATAATTTACCATGCATGACAATTCGCGCCCTCTGCATCCCAATCAATTCAGCACTCTTCGCGCGTGCCTTTTGCCTCTTGTTCTCTTCTTTGCCCTGACCCTCCATGCCACCCTATCTTTCGGCGCAGACGCTGCACTCACTGATCTTGAACGATATTACATCGAGACATATGGCGAAATCTTGCTTTGCGCCGATCCGGACTGGGTGCCTTTTGAATCCATAAACGAACGCGGTGAGCATCAAGGCATCGCAGCCGATCTGCTGAAGCTCGTTTCCGATAGGACTGGCGTCAGGTTCAAACTCGTTCCGACGAAATCATGGGAAGAGAGTCTGGACTATTCCAAGACAGGCAGGTGCAAGGCCCTGAGCTTTCTAAACGAGACGCCAAAACGAAAAGAGTGGCTCGTGTTCAGCGACCCCATCTTCACGGACGTCAATGTCTTCATTACGAGAGAGGAGCACTCCTTCATCTCCGACCCAGGGGCGCTGACCGGAGAGACGCTCGTGCTGCCGAAGGGCACGGCCATGGAGGAGTTCATACGCAAGGACTACCCCAACATCCGCATCATCGTCGTCGATTCGGAAGCGCAGGCTCTGCAAATGGTTTCCGAGCGCAAGGCAGACATGACTATGCGCTCTCTT
>WSYE01000007.1:95915-100186 GCA_009773665.1 Desulfovibrionaceae bacterium
GAAGGAAGGCTGGTTCGACTTAAAAATATCCGGTCAACTTCCCGGCTACACCAACAGGTTGCGCGTTGGCCTGACAAAGGACAAGGCCAATCTTCTCGACATCATCAACAAGGGAGTCCTCTCCATCAGCGGCCAGGATCGCGGAGCGATAGTCGACAAGCATATCTCCATCAACGTCCAGACCGTCACCGACTATTCCCTGCTCTTCAAAGTTGCTGCCGTTCTCCTGCTGGCTATTGCTGCTGCCGCCTTGTGGGTGCGACAACTGAGGGTCCACAACAAAGAGCTTACACTGATATCGCAGACTGACGCGCTGACGAATGTCTCGAACCGGTTGAAACTAAACTCCGTGCTCAGTTATGAGTTCGCGCGCGCCAAGCGCAAATGGCACCCGCTCTCCGTGCTTCTTATCGACCTGGATCACTTCAAGAAAGTCAACGACGAGCTTGGACATATTACCGGGGACACCGTCCTGAAAGAGGTGAGCCAGATTTTGGCGTCCCAGGTGCGCAGCATTGATGTTGTCGGGCGATGGGGCGGAGAGGAATTCCTGATCATTTGCCCGGAGACGGACACGCCAAGCGCCATGGTCGTTGCAGAGAGAATCGTCAATGCAGTCAGCCAATTTACATTCACCTGCAACAGATCACAGACCATAAGCATCGGTGTAGCCTCACTTTCTGAGAACGACACCCCAGACACCCTTTTGAATAGGGCGGACGAAGCTCTTTACATTGCCAAGAACGACGGTCGCAATTGTGCGCGCTCGGCGTTCATGTGCCTGGACTGCCTGAACCAGCCGCAGTAGGCTGCGTCGATTCATGTCTTAGCGCGACACTTTTCTTGTTGATACTCACAATTTTGGCCATCAATGTTTTTCGACTGTTTTAGATAACACATTCGTTCTCCGCACGATCACCCATAAGACCATCCAAACCGAGCCCTCGCCCCTCGCTCTTCCGGCCACTCTCCAGAAATAAAAGCGTCCGCAGGGTCACCCCCACGGACGCTCGAATCATCCAATTCCTGTCAGCCCGCGCCGGGCTTTCTCCCTACTCGTCGCGCAGCGCCCTGGTCATCAGCTCCCGCACGGCCTGGGCCGGGTCCTTGCCCTCGTACAGCACTGCGTTGACCTGCTCGGTGATGGGCAGGTCCACCTTGAGCTTCTTGCTCAGCTGGTGCACGGCCTGGGTGGTCTTCACGCCCTCGGCCACCATCTTCATCTCGGACAGGATATCCATGAGCTTCTGGCCGCGCGCCAGGCGCTTGCCCACCTGACGGTTGCGCGACAGGTCGCCAGTGCAGGTCAGCACCAGGTCGCCCAGCCCAGAAAGCCCCATGAAGGTCTTGGGGTCCGCCCCCATCTTGGCCCCCAGGCGGCCCATCTCGGCAAGGCCCCGGGTGATGAGCGCGGCCCTGGCGTTGGTGCCGAAGCCCAGCTCGTCGGAGACGCCCGCCGCGATGGCGATGATGTTCTTCACAGCGCCGCCAAGCTCCACGCCGCGCACGTCCTTGTTGGTGTAGACGCGGAAGGTGTCCGTGGCGAACAGCTCCTGCACTTCCTTGGACAGGTCCTTGTCCTTGCAGCCCAGGCTCACGGCCGTTGGCATGCGCCGGATCACCTCGTAGGCGAAGCTCGGGCCGGAGAGCACGCCGAAGCGGTGCTTCTTGCCGCCCATGGCCTCCTCACACACCTCGGACATGGTCTTGCCCGTGTCCAGCTCGATGCCCTTGCTGGCGCACACGATGGCCCCGTTCTTGGGCAGAAGCTCACGGATATCGCCCAACACCGGGCGCATGAACTGGCTGGGCACCGCCATCAGGAACAGCTGTTTGCCCGCGCAGGTCTGCTCCAGGTCGTTGGATGTCTTGAGGTTCGGCGACAGCTTCACGCCGGGCATGTACCAGGAGTTCTCGCCCTTGGACTTGAACTCCGCCAGCAGTTCCCGCTCGCGAAGCCAGATGGTGACGTCAACGCCTTTATGGGCCAGCAGGTCGGCCAGGGTGGTGCCCCAGCTGCCGCCGCCGATCACTGCTACTTTCATGGGTTCTCCACGGATATCCGTCGATGTTGTTTTCGTGGGCGCACGCGCGCACGCGCGTTTCGCCGCGATTGCAACTAGCACATGAACCCGGTAGAGATAAAGGCGTTATCGGCGTGTCCCGCCGATGCCCGCGCTTCGCGCCAGACTTCAAGGAGCGGCAATGACCAAAGCCAAAGAATTCACCGAGGCCCAGAAACGCGTCCTCTCGCTGGTCCAGGGCGACCTGCCCGACGGACCCGAGCCCTTCGCCGACATCGCCCGGCAAGCCGGAGTGACGCAGGAGGAAGTGCTGGAGCTTCTCTCGGGCATGAAGGAGCGCGGCGAGATCAGGCGCTTCGGAGCCACGCTTCGCCACCAGAAGGCCGGATACGGCTGCAACGCCATGGTGGCCTGGTACGTGGACGACGCCGACATGGACCGCATCGGGGCCTTCATGGCCGCGCGCCCGGAAATATCCCACTGCTACCACCGCGTGAACTGCATGGACTGGCCCTACAACCTGTACACCATGGTCCACGCCAAGAGCCGCGAGGAGTGCAGCGCCACCATCGCCGAGCTGGCCCGCCTCTCCGGCGTCGAGGAACACGACGTGCTGGAAAGCCGCAAGGAATTCAAGAAAACCAGCATGCGGTACTTCTAGCCATGCCCATCCTGCCCAAGGACATCCACGCCTTCATGGGCCAGCGCGTGCTGGGCCAGCGCGACGTGCTGCGGCTCATCTCCGTGGCCGTGTACAAGCACGTCTCGGGCATCCGGGCAGGCAACATCCTTCTGGTGGGCAACTCCGGCACCGGCAAGACCACCATCATGAAAACCATCCACCGCTTCTACCACGAGCACGACGAGATGGCCCCCTTCCGGGTGATGGCCGTCTTGAACGCCAACATCCTGGCGGGCGAAGAGGGCGACATCCGCACCGCCCGCCTGTTCACCGCGCTGGAAGCCGCAGTAAAAAAGCAACTCGGCGAAAACGTGGACCGCGAAACCATGCGTCAGGGGCTCCAGAACGCCACCGTCTGCCTGGACGAGGTGGACAAGATCTCCGCGCGCATCTCCGGCAAGCCAAACCCCGTCGGCATTGCCCTCCAGCAGGCCCTCCTGACCATCCTGGAAGGCGAAACCATCATGGTGCCTGTCACGGTCACGGAGAACGGCCAGGAGGTCGCCACACACGTTCCTGTGGATACCGGTCGCATGCTCTTCGTGTGCGGCGGCGCGTTCGAGGAACTCTACGACCAGGTCTACAGCCTCATCATCAACCGCAAGGACGACCGCCGCCTGAAAGAGACCACCGAGCTCCAGCGCAGCATTGACGGCGAGCTGCGCGTCACCGCCGTCACGCGCTTCAAGCTGGTGGACTACATGCGCCTCTCGGACATGTTCGCCTACGGCATGCTGCCGCAGTTCCTGTCGCGCTTTACCTCCCTGGCCATCCTTGACGACCTGGCCAAGGAAGACCTGGTGCAGATACTCATCGCCGCCCAGGACTCGCCCTTGCGACACTGCCGCGACTTCTTCGCCTCCATGGGCATTGAGCTGCGCGTCACCCAGGAGGCGCTGGAAATGATCGCCGAGCACGCCCTGCGAAACACCCGCATCGGAGCCAGGGCGCTGCGCGAAATATTCAGCCGGATAATGGCCGACGCCGAGTTTGACCCCTTCGGGCAACCCCGCCTGCAAAAGACCGAGCAAGGCCACTCGCTGACCCTGGACCGGGCCATGGTCCTGGAAAAATTGAACAGGTGACACTGGGGCGCAGCCCCTGCACCCCACCAGGGCTCCGCCCTGGACCCGCCAGGGGGATGATCCCCCTGGACCCTCAGTTAGCTTCGCGGGATGTGGTGCTGACATGCAGAAAAGCCCGCACCTTGAGATTGAAGTTTCTATGACCCCGGACCCCGAATGAAAATGGAGAGGTCATGTTCGTGATCGTACTGGAGTATGCGAAGCCGTTGGAGGAAGTGGATCGCTGGCTTGAGGAGCATCGCGAGTTTTTGCGCGAGAACTACGCACTGGGGCGTTTCATAGCTTCGGGTCCGTGTGTGCCCAGAACGGGCGGGGTGATCCTGGCGCGCGGGTGCAGCCGGACCGAACTGGATGCACTTCTTGAAAACGACCCGTTCAAACGCGAAGGCGTGGCTGCCTATACTGTCATAGAGTTCGACGCCGTCATGACCGACCCGGCGTTCGCTCCCTTCACAAAATAACTCAGCCCCCCCCCCCCCC
>WSYE01000007.1:100224-116833 GCA_009773665.1 Desulfovibrionaceae bacterium
CCACCCGCACACGACGCGAAGCAAATAGCCGGGTCTGGGGGAGGCTTCTCCCCCAGCGGGTCCAGGGCAGAGCCCTGGCGGGTTCGGGCGGAGCCCGACGCCTCCCGTCAGGGCACGACGCGGCTGGCCATGGACAACGCCACGCGGCCGGTCACGGGCATCTTGCCCATCTCGGCGAACGTCGTTGCCTGCCTAAGCACCAGTTCGTCCTTGTCGGCCACCTGGAAGGCCTGCCCGATTTTGACCGGGAACTTTCCTGCGAACAATTGCACCATGCCTGCGGGGCCGTTGCCGCGCACGTCCTTCAAGGTGTAGCGCCCGGGCGCGAGGTGCATGTGCTTTCCGGGCGTCCAGGCCAGAGAGATTTCCCTGCCGTCGGCGGTGGCCAGGATGAGCGACTGGACCTCGCGCGGATGCACGCGGATGGTGAACTTGGCGGCGGGCTCCTTGGGCGTCTCGCGCACCACCTCACACAGGAACACGCCGTTGTCCTGCTGGGTGACGAAGCGCGGCAGGAAGCCCTTGGGATCGAGGATTACCTCCTGCCCGGCGTCCTGGCCGTCGTTCTTGCCCACGCGGGTGACGTACCCCTTGAGGTTGAGAATTTCGTCCTTCTTGCTGCCCCACACGCCTTCCAGCACCAGCTGATCACCCTGCACGGCGTCGAGCACGCCGCCGGACGGCACGGTCTTCAGCTCACCCCCAAGCCAGATAACGAAGCCGGGAGGGCCGGAGGTCTGGGCTGCTGGCCACGCGCCGGTCCACTCCAGGGTGGCCTTGCCGAGCGGGACGCCGTCGGCGCGCACGTCCAGGGTCTGGAACGGGGCCATGGGCATGCGCGGGGCCTTGGCGAGGTTGAAGCCGGGACGGTCTGAGGCGAAGACTGCCGTGACCGGGCTCATGGATTCGCTCCCGGCAGGGGCTTCGCAACGCACGTCCAGGGGCGCTCCAGGCGAGACCTTGATGCGGGCCGGGACGCGGGCGGTGGATTCGATCTCGCGGCCGTTGACCATCACCTTGAGGTTGCGTCCCGGATAGGTCTTCATGTCCTCGGGGGCCAGACGCGGCGCTTCGAGTTCCACGCCGAACTGGCGCAGGAAGAGTACGGTGGCTTTCAGCTGCTGGGCGGTCTTCCAGGAGAGGTCCGGGATGTTCTTGCTGACCTCAATGGCCACGGCGGGGATACCCACGCTGGACAGGGCGTAGTAGGTCAGGGACTTGCGCTGCTCCAGGTATTTGGAGCGGTCGTTGAAGGTGTCCATGTTGAAGAGCTGGAAGGCGTAGTCCTTGGGCGTGATGCCGTCGTTCATCTTCACGAGCACCTGGCGAACAAGGCGTTCCAACTGCACGGAGCGCTTGTACTCGGTGGTGTCGATGATGACCGACTGGCCGTAGCGCATGGGGCCGCGCAAATCGGACTTGCGCACGGGGTCGTAGAAGCCGGAACCCTCGTGCAGATGCACCAGAGCCTGACTCTGGGCCACCAGGAAGCGGATGACGCGGGCGAGGCGGTCCTCGTAGAATTCGTTGTAGTCCTTGTCGAAGCGGCGGTTCAGGTCCACGTTGATGGCGCGCTTGCGCTCATGGATGGAGGGCGGGTTGGCCCTGGGCACGATGATGACCGTGCCGCGCGTGACCTTGGCCCTGGTGAGCAGCTGGGCTGTGAGGAATCCGGCAGATTCGTCGCCCTGGATGCCGCCCTGCACCATGACCGTAGGGCCGGGTTTGTCGCCTCTCAGGAAGTGCACGTCCAGGGAGTACTGGGTGCCGGGGAAAAACGTGTGCATCTCAGCCTGAGCCGAGCGGCAGGGCAGAGCCAGCCACACGGCGGCGGCCAGCACGCACGGGAAGAGCATGACCCGCAGGGACCGCAACCGGGCAGCGTGACCAGGGCGGTCAGGGCGTCTGGGCAAGCGGGTACGTCTCGCTGAAGATGGTCTTTCCTGAAGCATTGGTGAGCACCAGCCTGACTCCGAAAATAGTGCCGGGGTCCAGGCCCTGGGGAATCGGGGCCAGGGCCGCGACCTGCTTGAATCGCTGGATGTTGAAGCCCAGGTCGTCCTTGCCGGTCTGCAAGGGGACCATGTTGCCTTCGCGGCTGACAGCCAGGAGCTGGCCGTTGCCCGAGAGCGCCTGGGGCATCAGGTTGGAAAGGTCAAAACCGTAGCTCAGGCCCTTGGGCTCAATCCTGGCGCGGAAGTTCTCCACACCCACCTGCCCCAGGTCCACCTTGCCCATCACGCTGGTCAGATCAAAACCGGCAGGGCGTTCGGAGGGAGTGTTCCTGGCGGCGTCTTTGGCATCCTTGGCATCCCTGGCGGCGTCCTTGGAGGAATCCTTGGAGTCCTTCGCGGGTTTGCCCTGCGCCTTGGCGGCGGTGGATTCCAACCCCATCCCGGCCAGCAACTGGGAGAGCTCGTTGGCGTCGGAGGTCTGGAGGAGCTTTTCGATGTTCTGCAGGCGCTCCAGCTTCAGAAGCGTGTCGGACAGGCGCCTCTCAACCTCGCGGCGCTCATTCTGCATCTCCTGCCCGCGCCGCCAGAATTCGTAGGCGGCGAACAGGCCCCCGGCGGCGCACAGCGTCACGAATACCATGAGGTAGGTGACCGCGCGAATCCACCCGGTGCGGATGCACAGACGTTTGGCCGGTTCCTGATCGCGGAACCAGATGAGGTTGAGCTTGCCGTGGGGGGCCATTTACATTTTGCTCCAATCCTCGTCCAGGATTGCCCAGCCGTCGCCCACGGGGCCGAAGACCATCTTCTTTTTGCCCTTGTCGGCCACGCCGTCCTTGCTGGCGTACTCCTGGATGAACTCCACCAGCACGCCCTCCTGGGCCAGGGTGAACTTCATGTCGCGGATGGCGACCTTCTTGGGGCCTTTGTTGCCGTTCCAGATCTGCTGCTTGTGCTCGCGGATGGCAGCTGCGCCCTTGCGGTCGCCCTGGGTGGCGTTGGGGCCATAAAACTGCATGTACTCGGCAACCTTGCCCTTTTCCCAGGCCTGACGCCAGGCCTCAACCACCTTGGTCACGTCGCCGCGCACGCGGGCCAGGTACTTGCCTTCAAGGCCCAGGGAGGTCTCAGAGTATTCCACGCCCACGATCACGAAGCGGCCCTGCTCGTTGCGCTGCCAGTAGAGGCGCTTGACGCCTTCGCTGGCCAGCGTGGGGGAGCGGTAGAGCTGGCCGAAGTAGGTGACCCAGTAGTCGGGGCCTTGCACGGCGCGCACGTCGTCGATCAACACGTGAATCCAGGGAAGCTTGGAGAAGAGCTGCCGCTTCTGGCTGCGGAAGGCGTCGAAGGGTTCGCCAGTGGCCACGGCGTACTTGGTCGCGTCGTGGAAAGCGAAGAAGTCCTCGGATTTTCGCGACCAGGCCTTGGCCCACTCCAGGGTGGCGGCAACCACTTCCTGGGCCTCCTTGGCAGCGGCGGGAGTATCCTTGGACCAGTGCACCTCGTTGGCGATGACCACGGGCAGCACGCGCTTGGTGAACTGAGGGTCCAGTTCCTTGATGTCGGGGTTGTTCAGCGCCACGCACCCCCGGCTCTCCATGGGAGTGATGGGCCTGCCACGCCCGTGGATCCAGATGCCGGAACCCTTGCGGCCGTTGATCACGTCGATGGGGTTGGGGTAGTTCAGCGTGAAGGCCAGATCGCCGTAGAGGCCGTAATCCAGACCGCCGTTGATGCGCTCACGAATGAAATAGACGCCTTCGGGGGTCTTCAGGTCGCCCTCTTTCCATTTGGTGCCCGGCTCCTGCCCAGTGGTGCAGGGCAGTTGCTTGATGGGTTGCAACGGGCTCTGCTGTTCGAAGAACCAGAAGGTCTGCGAGGATTTGTCCACGGCCAGAAACCGTTGGGGGCCGTAGGGGTCTGCCCTCAGGCTCACCGCCCAGCCTTCGCCGGCCAGGGAGGCAGTTGCCGAGGACAACAGCAGGAAAACGGCAGCGACGATACCGGAAACGGATGTGATGGCGTGGGACAATGCCACGGTCTGGCTCCTCCTTGAGTCGACGGTGGGCTTGAACGGACTCAACTACCTTTAGCCTTTGGCCGCAACGAGGTCGGCTCGGGTAAAGATGGCGTTGAGATCGTACCCGGCGGCGGCCAGGTTCTCGCGACCGCCTTCTTGACGGTCCAGCACGGCCAATACCGCCACGATGGTCAGTCCGGCGTCGCGCACGCGCTCACAGGCCTTGAGGAGCGTGCCGCCGGTGGTGACCACGTCCTCCAGCATGGCGACCTTGTCGCCGGGCTGGAAGTTGACCAGCCCCTCCAGGAACTGGTTGGTGCCGTGCCCCTTGGACTGCTTGCGCACGATAAATCCGGGCAGGGGGCGTTTGCCGATGTAGGACATCACGGTGACGGCGCTCACCAGGGGGTCTGCCCCCAGGGTCATGCCGCCTACGCCCTGCACGTCGGCTCCGGAGAGCATGTCGCAGAAGATGTTGCCCAGCAGGTAGGACCCTTCAGGATGCAGGGCCGTGGGCTTGCAATCGAAATAATAGTCGCTCTTGCGACCCGAGGTGAGGACGAAATCGCCTTCGCGATAGGACTTGTCGAGAATAATTCTGGCTAACCGCTGTTTCACGCCCCGAACACCCTTTTGTAAATGGCGTCTTCCTCTTTGAGGAAGTTGGCCGGATTGAACAGTTCGTCCAGCGTTTCGTGCCCCAACGCATTGGCGATGGCCGTATCACGCCGGACCTCATCGGCAAAGAGCTTTTTTTCCGTCCAACAGCGCATGGCGATGGCCTGAACCTGCTCGTAGGCCTGCTGGCGGTCCATTCCCTTGTCGATGAGCGAGAGAAGCACCGCCTGGGAGAAGAACAGCCCGTAGGACCCCCACAGGTTGCGCTCCATGTTTTCTTCGATGATGCGAAGCCCGGAGAGCAGGTTGGCCAGACGGCTCAGCATGTAGTCGGCCAGGATGGTGGAGTCGGGCATGATGACGCGTTCCACGGAGGAGTGCGAGATATCGCGCTCGTGCCACAGGGCCATGTTCTCCATGGAGGCCAGCGCGTTGGTGCGCAACAGGCGCGACAACCCGGCGAGGTTCTCGGCCGAGATGGGATTCTTCTTGTGGGGCATGGCCGAGGAGCCCTTCTGGCCTTTGCCGAAGCCTTCTTCCACTTCCAGCACCTCGGTGCGCTGCAAGTGACGAAGCTCCACGCACAACCGCTCGATGCCGCCGCCCAGAAGCCCGAGAGCGGTGAAGAACTCGGCGTGGCGGTCGCGCTGCACGATCTGGGTGGACACCGGGTCCGGGGTCAGGCCCAGGATAGCGCAGGCGCGCTCTTCCAGCTCAGGCGAAAGATAGGCGTAGGTGCCCACGGCGCCGCTCATCTTGCCCACGGCCACGCAGTCCACGGCGCGCTTCACGCGCTCACGGTGGCGCAGGAACTCCGCGTAGAACACGGTCATCTTCAGGCCGAAGCTGGTGGGCTCGGCGTGGATGCCGTGGGTGCGGCCCATGCACAGGCGGCCCTTGTGAGCTTGAGCCATGCCTTTGAGCACACCGAGCAGCTTGTCCAGACCGTCCAGGATCATCGCCCCGGCGCGCTTCAAGAGCACCCCGTTGGCTGTGTCCACGATGTCGGAGCTGGTGCAGCCAAGGTGGATGTAGCGGGCCGAGGGGCCGACGATCTCTTCCACGTTGGTCAAAAAGGCGATGACGTCGTGGCGGGTGCGCTCCTCTATCTCAAGGATGCGCTCCACGTTGATGTCGGCCTTGTCGCGGATGGTCTGCATGTCCTGGGCGGGAATGCGCCCCATGGCGCACCAGCCCTCGCAAACGGCCAGTTCCACTTCGAGCCAGACCCGGAACCTGTTCTCAAGGCTCCAGAGTCGGCCCATCTCCGGGCGGGTATAGCGGTCTATCATGTGTGCCGTGGGTTGTTCGTGGCTCCCCCCGGTCGGCAAGGGCCAGTCGGGAGTGCGCCGTTTGACAGGATGGCCGCGCAGCGGGCGGGGCCTGTAAACCAGCGAGGCAGCCGAAGCTGCCCCGCAGGATCAAAAATCAGTTGGAACAGCCGCCCGACGTGCAGGACGGCGCACAGGGTTTGGCTTCGGGGGCAGCTTCGGCCTTGGCCTCGGGTGCGGCCTTAGGTGCTGATGCTCCCGCTCCGGACGAAGCGGACGACTCGGACGAGTCTCCCGCAGGCTTGGAATACAGATCGGAATACCAGCCGCCGCCCTTCAGGACGAAAGACGAGCTGGAAATGAGACGTTCAGCCTTGCCGCCGCACACGGGGCAGGGAACCTGGCGCTCCGTGAAGTCCTTCTGCCATTCCTCGAAAGTCTGCTGACATTCCTGGCAGCGGTATTCGTAGATGGGCATGGCTTCCTCCTTGAACAAACTAGCGCAATTCGTAACGGCGCAGGAATAAGACGCCGGAGCGCGGTTGTCAAATCTCAGGGCGGCGGATATTTCGGCAGGTCTGCGCTTAATGCCCCCGACAGACCACAAGACAAGACACGCCCGCCAATATGGCGGTCGTTTCACCCTGCGCGGCGTGGGCCTGAAACGTCCCGGCATTCCGGGACGTCCATGCAACAATTGGAAAGCTTAGGACTTCTTGGTGGCCTTGGCTTCGCGGATGCGCTCTTTCATGCGCTCCATGCGGCGTTTGCGGCGACGGTCCAACTCTTTCTTGCGTTCAATCTTTTTGTGAGCCATGGGTCGTTCCTCCTGGCGGTAATCGCTCGAAAAAAGTCACCTACGGACTTGGCAGCCCACTGTCCAGCTGTTTTTTTTCCGCAAACCTGCTAGAGAAGCTCCGTGTCACACTCCCGCGCACGAATCATACTGCTCACCGTTGTCGTCTGTGTCGCCGCCGCCTTGCGGCTGGCCTGGCTGGAATCCGTCCCTCTGTGGTGGGACGAGTTCGTTACCATGGGGCGGGCGCGCCTTCCCCTGGGTGAGCTGTGGCAGAGCCTCTCCTTCCAGGGGCCGTCGGACTCCTCCCTGGATTCCTCCCCGCCGCTCCTGCATGCCATCGTGCATTATGCGCTCGAACTGGGCGGTGAGACCGAAACCTGGGCCAAGCTGCCAAGCGCAGTGTTCGGCACCCTCACAGTACTTGTGATGTATCCGCTGGGCACGCGCCTGTACCGGGGACGCGCCGGGCTCTTCGCCTCAGCCCTGCTGGCCCTGTCGCTCTACCATATCCACTATAGCCGCGAGGCGCGCCCCTACTCGCTTTACCTGCTGCTTGGCGTCACGTCCCTGTGGCTTCTGCTGCGCGCGCTGGAAAAGAACCGCTTCCCGGACTGGGCCGTTTACGCCCTGGCCGCCGCCGCCACGCTCTATTCATCCTACCTTGGCGGTGCCAGTCTGGCCGCCCAGGCAGGTTACGTGCTGATGCTGGGACTTGCCCGACAGCTGCCCGCCAGGACGTTCCTGGCCGCACTGGGCGCGCTCGCTGCCGCAGCCCTGGCCTACGTCCCCTGGCTGCCCGGCCACCTGTTCCACATGCAGCTGATCGCCTCGCCCGGCGAGGGCATGGGCCTGAGCGTCGAAGTGCTGCGCCGGGCCATGCTGGAATACTCTGCCCAGGGAAGCCTGTATCTGGGCTGCGCCGCCCTGGGTCTGGCCGTGGGCATCCCGCGAAGCCCCAGGGGGACCGCCCTGCTGCTGCTCTGGATCTGCCTGCCGCTGGTGGCTGTGCTGCTCCTGCGTACGGGCATTGCGGTCAATCCACGCTATCTGATGAACTTCGTGCCCGGCCTGGCGCTTTTAGCCGGGGCAGGCATCGACATGCTGGTGCGCGGCGTCTCCCTGGCCCTTCCGGACCGCGCCGCCGCGCTCCTGGGCTTGGCTGCGGCTGTGGCCGTCAGTCTGCCGGGACTGGCCGGGCCGGGCTCGCTGGCCGAGTACTACCGCCGCGACCAGCATTCCGTGCGCGACGACCTCCTGGCCGTGGCCGAGGTAAAAACCAACATCGACGCCCTGGCCTTCCCGCGAAACCGCCATCTGAAAATGTTCACGCGCTGGTACCTGCCCGGCGTGTTCGGCGATCTGAGCACCAGCGACGCCAATGCCTATCAACGGGTCCTGCTGCTGGCCGGGCCGGACTTCACGCCACCGGGCCTTGGCAGGCCTGAAACTTTCGGGGAGCTCTCCGGCTACCGCATCGGACTGGTGAACCTGAGCCCCCTGGACAGCGCCGGACTATGGCGAGCGGATTTCTCCGGCCTGGACTTCTACCGCGAAGCCGAACGCTGGAACAACATCGGGCCGGACCTTTTCCAGAAGACGCTCAGCCTCTACGACCCGCATCGCCCCGGTCTGGCCCTGTGGCGGTTCACGGCTCCCATCGGGGGCTTCAAGGCGGACGTCCCCCTGCGCTGCCGCCTGCGACTGACCCGCAGCCGGGCCACGCCCGCGCCCGACGCCTCGGCGGTAATACTGGCCGGGAGCGGGCCGGACTCCCTGACGGAACTCGCCCGCGTCACCCAGGCCGATTTCCCGCCGGACGCGTTGGTTGGCGAAACGGAAATATCCCTGGACATCCCCAACCCCGGCGACAATGAACTGTTCGTGGCCGTGGCCCTGGACCCAGGAACCATCCACGGCAGCCTGGAGCCCTTCTCCCTGGAGATCGACCTGCCCCCCGACGGAGCCGCCGCCCGCCACGTCCTCCAGGCCGAACGCCTCAGGGCGCGGCTGAACATCGCCACCTGGACTCCCGGCGTGGTGCGCACAGGCGACGACGCCCTGTACGCCTTCGCCCCGGACGACCCGGCCCTGGCGGATTTTCTGGTCGCGCACCCCGGCATCACGCCCGTGGCCCAGTTGCCCGGCCTCACCCTGTTCGACCCGGCCCTGGCCCGTCCGCTGCTGGACGTCCCCGGCCCGGAGTTCCTCTTCGCCCCCGGCGGGGCCCTGGGCGTCAGCGTGTCCGGCAGCATCGCTGGGCAGACCATCACTTTGGGAGACGCCGCCCTGCGCCTGCCCACCGCGCCCGAGGGGTCGCTCCTGCGCCTTGCGCCTTCCGGGGCTGGCAGGCTGCGCACTGTGATGGACTTCTCCGGCCCCGTCTCCTGGGACAGGCAGGTCTTCACGCAGTTCAACATGGAGAAGTCCGCCTCGGAGCCGTGCCTCACCTGCCGGGGCGAGAACAGCTGCTTTGTCGTCTATGCGCTTTATTCCCCGGCCCCCATCCGGGCCGTGCGCATGGTCTACTCGCCCGAGGCCTACGGCGAGCCCGGCCAGTCCAACGGCGCGCGCCTCTCGCTGTCCACGGACGGCAACGCCTACCGTGAGCTGGACTCTTTCAGCGTTTCCGGCTCCGAACTCTGGGAGGGCGGCAAACGCCGCGTGGCCTGGATCAGGCTGAAGGAACCCGCCCAGCGCGTCTATCTGCGCCTGGAGCTCACCAGCGACAAGGCCCGCCCCCGTACTGGCGAACGGTCTGCCGCTCGTCCTTCCCGCGACGCCGCTACGCGGCGCAAGCACCGGCAGTCCCGTGTCGGTCTCGCTTTCTCCCGAACCTCTGCCCGACCTGGACCTGCTCCTGGCCCCCCATTGAGGTATCACGGCATGCGCGCCATACTTCCCTGTTTCGCCCTCGTGACCGCCCTGCTCTGGATGCCCCTTGCCGCCAGTGCGCAGGAGACACCTACCCAAACGCCCGACCAGACGCCCGGAGCTTTCCCGCCAGGAACCGTCACCGATACGCCCGGCGACCTCTTCGCCGAGGGCTATCGGCACCTGACCGGCCAGGGCGTCCCCCGGGACGCCACCCGCGCCGCCGCCTCCTTCCTGGAAGCCGCCCGCATGGGCGAGCCCCAGGCCCAGTTTCAGCTCGGCATACTCTTCATGGACGGACTCGGTGTGCCCCGCGACCTTCTGTGGGCCTGGTTCTGGCTGGACCGCGCCCACGACCACCCCGATCTGCCCGACGCCGCCCGCAAACTGGCCCAGGGCAGACTTGCGACGGCCACGCTTCTGTTGAATCCCGATCAGAAGAGGCGTCTGGGCATCAAGTGAGGGGTGCTGAGAGAGGGGAGGCAGAAAATCAGGACCGATGGCGCGTCGTGGGTGAGCGGCTGCTTCGGGGGGCGATCATTGGGGCGTAAGAGGGCCTCCGGCGGCCAAAGGAACAAGTTCCTTTGGAATCCTTTATAGCTTCGCGGGATGTCTTGGAATGTCGTCGTGGAGCGGGAGATCATGTCGCGTTGTTGAAAACCATGAACATGTTTTCAACAACAAACCATATGGTTCTAATTGGTTAGGCCTATAGAGTGCTGGAACGCATTTTGGAATGCCGCATTAGAAACTGTAGAGAAAACCTGCGGCGAATTTCCAGGAGTCCTGCGCGGCGTTCACGAAGCGCGCTCCCCAGATGCTCTTTTGCAGCCCGCCAGGGTGCGCGAAGCCCGTCTCCACGATTACCTTGAGCTGCGGGGTGATAGCGTATGCGTGGTCGAAGTTCACGCCCATCAGGTACTCGTTCAGGCTCAGGTTCTTACCCATCGACACCATATAGCCCGGCCCGCTCAGGGCCACGGAGCGGCGAAGCGGCGCGGGGTCGTTGGTGCCGCGCATATATACCGCAGTCAGGCGCGAGGAGAGATCTTCCACCAGGGTCATCCTGTCCAGGGTGACGCCGATTCCCCAGGCACCGATGGGGCTCGCGTTCACGCTGGTGGTGTTGTCGAAGGTCTGCCCGGTGCTGAACAGGTACGAGCCGCCCGCGTTCCAGGTGCGCACCACGGCAGGCATCCGCTCCGACCCATTGGCCATGTCCGCGTCCTCGCCGCTGGACCACCAGCCGAACACACGCGGCGTCACCCGGTCGAAGCCCGTGTACTCCAGGGCCATGTCCGCGAACAGGCCGCGCCGCTGGTTCTTGCCTGCGTCCCCCAGGCCCCCGCTTCCGGCGATCACATCAGCGTAGAAGCCCACGTCCTGCACGGCCAGCTTGAAGGCCGCCCCGCCCCACAGGGTAGGTGCCGTATCCTGCCGGTAGCCGGGCCTGCCCGTGAAATATCCCAGCGAGCAGAGCTCCTGGCGGATGTAACCCAGATCCGGCGCGCCGTCCGGACTGCCGACGTAGGGGTGCGCCCCTGGCGCATTCATGGACAGGGCCAGCGCGGCCCAGGGCGTCACGGAGAAGGCCTCCGAGCTATAGGGTAGGCTGAGGAACGCCATGTCCAGGATGTTGCGCGGCGATGCGGCCACGTCCTCCAGGGCGTTCACGTAGGACAGCGGCCTGCCATAGCCCAGGATCAGGTCGGCCCCTTCTGCCAGGGGGATCTTCGCAGCCAGCGCCCCCAGTTCCGTGTCCAGCACCGCGCTGCCCCAGAAGGCCTCGGACTGCGGCAGGGTCACGGTCTGCTTCCCTGCTGTGATTTGCGCCTGCGTGCCCGGAACCCTGAACTGGAGGTAGGCCTTGAACACCTGTACGGACACCGCCGGGTTGTCCACGGTGAGGTAATCGTTGCCCCAGGGGGTGTTGTTGACCTGGAGCCACAAAGAAAAGCCTAGGCTGTCCCCCTGGGTGACGTCCGTTCGCAGGCGCAGCCGCTGCCAGAGGGCGAAGGCGTCCTCGGTCTGGGTCCCGTCCGTGCTCCAGCCAGTGAAATTGCGGTTCCTGAAGGACGCGCCGTACACGTAGTGCTCGCCGGACATGCGAACCTGGGTCGGCTCGGCTCGGACTTCACCAGCCCAAATGACAGCCAGGAACGCTAGTGCCAACGCCAGCGTTTGGACCTGGGCCTGGGCTCGTGCCAGAGTGTTGCGTCCCATCATCATGATGCGTCCTGCCTGAATGTTTCCTGAAAGACCCTATGGGCATACCCCTTCGCAGGTCCAGCAGACGGGGCACCGGTTTTCGCCGAGAAATAGGCGGACACGATGACCAGAGCGTGCTATGTCCTCGACAATTCGCCGTGTGACAGCACGCCGCTCGCAAGCTGCGTGCTCTCCCAGTCGGCCACCGGGCAGGCGTCTGTATTCCCGGCTCAGGAAATTTCAGGAATCGGGAGAAAAATCATCTTTTTTATCCCGCGCGTGATGCAGGTCACATCTGGTTGTCCGCAAGCGGCTTATTCATGTTGCCAGACGAGGCAATCAGACAACAACCCTTACGGAGGACGACTATGAATATGTTCTGTTATCAGTGTGAGCAGACCAGCCACGGCAAGGGCTGCGACAAGATCGGCGTGTGCAGCAAGGACGAGACCACCTCCAACCTTCAGGACCTCCTGGTTTACGCGCTGCGGGGCCTCTCCCTGGTGGCCGAGGAAGGCCGCAAGGTGAACGTGGTGGATGCCGAGGCCGACCGCCATGTGACCGCCATGCTCTTCTCCACCCTGACCAACGTGAACTTCGATCCCGCCCGTTTCCAGGCCTGGATCAAGCAGACCGTGTCCCTGCGCGACGCCCTGGCCGCCAAGGTCAAGGCTGCCGGTGGAACCATCCCCGCCCACGCCACCGTCACCTTCGCTCCCGCCGCTGATCTGCCCGGTCTGATCGCCCAGGCGTCCGAAGGCAAGGGCGGCATGAAGGACAATCCCGACACCGACCCGGACATCGTGTCGCTCCAGCATATGGTGCTGTTCGGCCTGAAGGGCGTCGCGGCCTACGCCGACCACGCCCGCATCCTCGGCGTCGAGAACAAGGAAATTTACGACTACATCCACGAGGCCATGGCCGCCGCCACCAAGCCGGGCCTGGGCATGGACTACTGGTTCAACTCCTGCGTGCGCTGCGGCCAGGTCAACCTGCTGGCCATGGAAGCGCTGGACAAGGGCAACACCGACACCTACGGCCACCCCAAGCCCACCGGCGTGCCGCTGGGACAGATCAAGGGCAAGGCCATCCTGATCACCGGCCACGACCTGAAGGACCTGGAAGAGCTCCTTAAGCAGACCGTGGGCAAGGGCATCAACGTGTACACCCACGGCGAGATGCTGCCCACCCACGGCTACCCCAAGCTGAAGGAGACCTACCCGCACCTGTACGGCCACTACGGCACCGCCTGGCAGAACCAGCAGAAAGAGTTCGCCGCCTTCCCCGGCGCGGTCCTCTTCACCACCAACTGCCTGATGAAGCCCGCCCAGTCCTACGCGGACAACGTCTTCACCCACGGGCTGGTCGGCTTCCCCGGCATCAAGCACATTGAAAACTACGACTTCTCCGCCGTGATCGAACACGCCCTGAAGATGCCCGGCTTCACAGCCGACGCCCCCGGCAAGCAGGTGCTCACCGGCTTTGGCCGCAACGCGGTGCTGGGCGTCGCCGACAAGGTCATCGAGGCCGTGAAGTCCGGCGCCATCAAGCACTTCTTCCTGGTGGCAGGCTGCGACGGCGCCAAGCCTGGCCGCAACTACTACACCGAGTTCGTGGAGAAGCTGCCCCAGGATACGGTGGTCCTGACCCTGGCCTGCGGCAAGTTCCGCTTCTTCGACAAGGACCTGGGCACCATCGGCGGCATTCCCCGTCTGCTGGACATCGGCCAGTGCAACGACGCCTACTCCGCCATCCAGATCGCCGTGGCCCTGGCCGGAGCCTTCAAGTGCGACGTCAACGAGCTGCCCCTGTCCATGATCCTGTCCTGGTACGAGCAGAAGGCCGTGGCCATCCTGCTGACCCTGGTGGCCCTTGGCATCAAGAACGTGCGTCTCGGACCCAGCCTGCCCGCCTTCATCACCCCCAACGTGCTGAAGGTGCTGGTGGACAAGTTGAACATCATGCCCATCACCACCCCGGACGAGGATATCAAGGCCATCCTGGGCTAGTTGACTGATAGTTTCCCATCCTCCACCACAAACCACCCACAAACCGGAAACGGCCGACGCGAAAGCGCCGGCCGTTTTCGCGTCGGCACGGATTGAGATATTCTTGTGAACAGCTGGAGGAAGCAGCAAACGGTACTAAAGCGCATCAGAAGCGACAGCGCGCAAACACGCGACATCAACAACCTATATAAGCTATTGTTATTATTTATTATTCATTTGACAACAATATCACTATTTGTGATTTCAAAGCATCGGATTACGGCATTCGCCACCGCATCTCAACCCACCTCTTTTCACAAGCGCAAGGAGGTATCACCATGAGACGGTCTTCGCTTCTATTCTCCCTGGCTTCAGTATTTATTGTTGCATTCACCCTCTCGCCTTTTGTCTGTACTCAAGCTGCAGAGGACAAAGCAGCTCCGACTGTGTCAAGCGACCCTCCCAAGGCAAATAGCAATCATCCCCAGAGCCTTCCAACAACAAAACACGACCCGATGCCCGAAGGACTTCTGAAAGGTATTATCACAACGATGTATATACTGATTGCCTTAGGCTTTATTGGGACATGGAAGAGTTTACATTCAGACAAATACTGGTCCATGGCCCGCGCGCTTTCGGAAAATACTGTCGTGGAGCAGCAAGACCCCGCCGACGCCACCAAGAAAACGAGCGTTGTAATTGACCTGCCAAGCTCCAGTAGACTTATCGCCTTTATTGGGCTGATCGTACTCATGGTGACATTCCTGACCCTTGGTGCCGTGATGATCTGGACGCTAGGCAGGACCGGACAAATCATCTCCATGGAGAATGCTCAAAACTATCTGCTGGCAGGCATGTCCATGTTCGCTCCCTATCTATTCAACCAGGGCAAGGAAGCCCTCAAGGCGTTCGGAAAGCCCGGAGCCTGACGCACGCAATCACACCTGGCCCGCAACGCCAGCGTTCCGGGCCAGCCATACCGGGCTTGGCGACAACCTGCTGATGGTTTTCTGCTCTCCCGCACGTGGGGGGGGCGCACAGTTCCCGCCTGCGCAGGTCTCGCTCGCCCCGCCTCACAGCATCACTATCATGTTCCTGTGCTGAAAAATGAAACGCGGGATGAAGCGCGGCCTTGCGCGCTTCATCCCGCCATACGGGCATTCTCTACCTCTCCGCGCACGACGCGAAGCTAAAAGCCGGGTCAAGGGGAGGCTTCTCCCCTTGCGGGTGCAGGGCAGACCCTGCGCTTTTCAACCTACCCCAGATACGCCTTCTTCACGCGCTCGTCGCCCGCGAGTTCCTTGGCGTCGCCCTCGGCCACGATGACACCGGCTTCCAGCACGTAGGCGCGGTGGGCGGTCTTCATGGCGAGGTTGGCGTTCTGCTCCACCAGCAGGATGGTGACGCCCTCGGAGTTCAGATCCGCGATGATCTGGAAAATCTCCTGCACGATGATGGGCGCAAGCCCCAGGCTCGGCTCGTCCAAAAGCAGGAGCTTCGGGCGGCACATCATGGCGCGCCCGATGGCCAGCATCTGCTGCTCGCCGCCGGAAAGCGTCCCGGCCAGCTGCCCGGCGCGCTCCTTAAGGCGCGGAAAGAGCCCGTAGACCTTTTCCAGGTCGGCCTGCACCCCGGCTTTGTCGGAACGGATGTAGGCCCCCAGTTCCAGGTTGTCGCGCACGGACTGGCGGGCCAGCACCTGGCGGCCTTCAGGGCAGTGCGCCAGACCCAGGCGCAACACCTTGTCCGGGGTGAGCCCGGCGAGGTCGCGTCCTTCGAAGGTGATCGCGCCGGATTTCGGAGAAATGAGGCGCGAAATAGCGCGCAGGATGGTGGTCTTGCCCGCGCCGTTGGCTCCGATGAGGGTGACGATCTCGCCCTGGTTGACGCAGATGGTGGCGTCGCGCACGGCAAGCACCGGCCCGTAGGCCAGCGTGACTCCGGAGAGCTCAAGCATGAGACACCTCCGGCTTGATCACCGCCGTATCGGGCGACTCGCCCAGGTAGGCCTCCACCACGGCGGGGTTGGCCTGCACCTCTTCGGGGGTGCCCACGGCCAGAAGCTCGCCGAAGTTGAGCACGGCGACGTTCTTGCACAAACCCATGACCATGGGCACGTTGTGCTCGATGAACAGCACAGTGAGCTCGAAACGGTCGCGAATGTCGCGGATGAAGCGGGCGAGGTCCTGCTTCTCGGAGGGGTTCATGCCTGCGGCGGGCTCGTCCAGAAGAAGGAGCTTGGGGGACAGGGCCAGAGCGCGGGCTATCTCCAGGCGGCGGCGTGCGCCGTAGGGCAGGCTGGCCGCAGGTGCTTCCGCGCGGTCGGATAGTCCGACAAGATCAACCAGGGAGCGGGCGCGCTCCAGGGCGTCGCGCTCGTGCTCACGGGCGGCTTTTGTGCCGAAAACGCCCGCCCAGAGGCCGGCCCCTTCGTTGGACTTTCCCAGGGCGTGGCGTGGGATGCGCACGTTGTCCAGCACGCTCATGCCGCCGAACAGGCGGATGTTCTGAAAGGTGCGGGCCATGCCCAGGCGCGCGATGACCTCCGGGTCCATGCCGGTGATGTCCTGGCCCATGAAGCGCACCGTGCCGGAGCTTGGGCGCGTGAGGCCGGTGAGCATGTTGAACAGGGTGGTCTTGCCCGCGCCATTGGGGCCGATCAGGCCGAAGATTTCGCCCTCAGCCACCTCGAACCCGACGCCCATAACGGCCATCAGGCCACCGAAACTCTTGGAGAGATTGTCTACGGAGAGGACGGCGCTCATGACTTTCTCCGGGAGAAGAGGCCCACGATGCCCTGGGGCATGTACACGCAGGCCAGCACCAGCACCAAACCGTTCAGAATCATGCGAGAATCCTTGAGCGGACGCAGGAGCTCG
>WSYE01000007.1:116842-124563 GCA_009773665.1 Desulfovibrionaceae bacterium
CCAAGCAGTGCGCCCCATTTGGAGCGCGCGCCGCCGATGAGCACGTAAGCCAGACAGGCCACGCCCGCGTCGAATGTTCCCTGACGGGTGTTCCAGGTGTTCAGGAAGGGGGCGCTCATGGCCCCGACCACTCCGGCCAGGGCGCAGCCAATGACGAAGGCCTGCACCTTGCGCCAAGTGACGTTGACTCCCATGGCCCTGGCGGCCAGCTCGTCCTCGCGGATGGAGAAGAACAGACGGCCCGTGCCGGTGGCCTCCAGGCGTTTGAGGAAGAGAAGCGTCAGCACCAGGAGCGGCCCGAAGAACCAGATGTAGGCCAGACGGCTCTCGAAGGCCTGGGGGATGCCGAAGATGCCAACGGCTCCGCCCGCGATGGGCATGTTCAGCACCAGGACGCCGAAGACCTGCACGAAGGCGATGGTGGCCAGTGCCAGATAGATGCCGCGCAGGCGAAGCGCCGGGAATCCGAGCCCAAGACCCAGTATGATGGAGACGAGCCCGGCCACCAGCCATTCCAGCGGGAAGATGAAGAAGCCCAGGGTTTCGCGCAGGGGGGCCAGGGCCGGATGCGTGCCCATGATGGCCGCCACGTACCCGCCCAGCGCGTAGAACCCGATGCTGGCCAGGGACAGCTGCCCGGCCATGAGCGGGAAATACAGGCTCAGGCCCAGGAGCGCCTGCTGGATGATGGTCACGAAGAGGAAGCCGTAGCGCGAGATGAAATCTTCCACGGCTACACCTTCTGTTCCGCGTTTTTGCCCAGGAGGCCCTGAGGCCGCACCAGCAGGATGACAAAGAGCAGCACGTAGGCCACGGCCTCCTTGTATGAGGACATGTCCGGGGGCAGGAAGGCCTCGGCCAAGCCGATGACCAGACCGCCCACCACTGCGCCGGGGATAGAGCCCAGGCCGCCCAGCACGATGACCGCCAGGGCCTTCAGGCCGTAGGCCACGCCGAAGTACGGCCCGGCCAGCCCGAAGCTGACCCCGATGAGCGTGCCGGAGAGCCCGCCCAGGATGCCCGAGATGAAGAACGTGCCCATGATGAAGGTGTCCACGCCGATGCCCAAAAGGCTGGCGGTGTCCGGGTTCTCGGCGGTGGCCTGGAGGGCCTTGCCCTGCTTGGTGAAGTGGATGAACCACACCAGGGCCAGGAGCATGAGCATGCTCACGCCGAAGAGGATCACCTGCACGGAGCGCACCGCCACGATCTTGTCGCCGATCTTGAAGATCATGGCCGCTGGCAGGGAGCCGAACACGTCGGGCGGGAAGGAGTAGATCTCCGCGCCGAAGAGGTACTGGATCAGGTTCACCAGAATGAGCGCCACGCCAAGGCTGGACACCAGGGCCAGCAGGGCGTCCGCGCCGCGCTTGCGAAGCGGCCTGAAGGCCAGCCGCTCAACGGCCAGCCCGGCGAGCCCCGAGAGGAACGCGCCCACCAAAAGCGCCAGCACGAAGGGCAGCTTGAAGGGCAGGGTCACTCCGGCCAGCATGCCGTTCAGCCCGAACTGGCCCACGGCCAGCACGTAGGTGAGGTAGGCCCCCAGGGTGAACACCGCGCCGTGGGCGAAATTTATGATGCCCAGAATGGAGAACACCAGGGTGTAGCCCAGGGCGAACACGGCGTAGACGCTGCCGATGGACAGGCCGTTCAGGAGATTTTGTAGAAACCAGGCTAGGGACATGGTACCAGGGTCTGCTTGAGTATCACGTTTGGGCCGGAAGGCCGGGAGCGGTGTCGGAACCACCCGCGACGCAGCCCGGACGGGCGAAAAGCCGGAAAAGCCAGGGACGCGTTACAAATAGGGGGAGGCTTGCGCCTCCCCCGAATACTGACGTTACTTGGTCAGGACGAACGCGCCGGTCTTGCCGTCGGGGTTCATCTTGACGGTGGAGACGTAGAACTGCTTCTGCACGACCTCGCCTTCAGGAGTCAGGCTGATCTCGCCCACCGGAGTGACGAAGGAGCCTTCACGCAGGGCTTTGTTCAGGGCAACGCGCACTTCGGCCAGATCCATGTCGGTGATCTTCTTGCCGGTCTGCTTCTCGATGTTCCTGAGAGACTCGACCACCACCTGCACGGCGGTGAAGGCCTGGGCAGCGAACTGCGGGGGAGTCTTCTTGTAGGCTTCCTCGAACTTGGCCACGAAGGCCTTGTTGGTGGGGTTGTCGGCCTGGGGGCTGTAGGCTTGAGCCACCAGGATGCCTTCGCACAGGGGGCCGCACACCGGGAACATGTTGGTGGAGTTGAAGCCGTTGCCGCCGACGATCAGGCCCTTGTAGCCCAGCTGGCGCAGCTGCTTCACCAGGTTGCCGCCGTCGGCAGCAAGCCCGGAGATGACCACCAGATCGGCGTTGGCGCCGAGCACGGCGGTCACCTGGGTGGTGAAGTCGGTGTCGGTGGTCTGGAACTTCTGGATGGTGACGACCTCAAGCCCCAGGCCCTTGATGGCTTCCTGGAAGATGCCGGTCTCCGAGGCGGAGAAGGCGTCGTTCTGGGCGAACATTACCACGACGCGCTTGATGTTAGGATTAAGCGCCATGGCCTTCTTGAGGGAGTTGGGGGCCACGTCGGTCATGGGAGCGGAGATGCGGCCCACGAACTCACCGATCTGGGGGATGCCCTTGGCGGTGTTGGAAGGCCCGACCACGGGCACCTTGGCCCGGTCGGCCAGGGGGTTGGCCGCGAAGGCCTGCTGGGACAGGGTAGGCCCGATGATGGCCACGACCTTGCCGGTGATCAGGCTCTGGAAAGCGTTGACCGCGCCCGCTTCGTCGCCGGCAGTGTCCTGGTAGATCAGCTTGATGGGGGTGCCGTTGATGCCGTTCTGGGCGTTGAAATAGGCCTCGGCGATTTTCGCGCCGTTCATCTGCTCTTCACCGAAAAGCGCCACGTTGCTGGTGGTGGCCACGGCGAAGCCGATGGGAACGGGGTTAGCGACGGGTTCCGCCATGGCGGGGACCGCCAACGACAACAGCAAAGCCATGAGCGCAATCACTCGGGTCATGCTCTCCTCCGGGCTGATGGATGTGTTCGAATCCCGACAAATTCCTCTCAGCGAGGCTGTCTTGTCAAGCTATATCACCACGATCATGTGTAGATCGCACACGTTGGTCATGGTGGGGCCGGTCTTGTACAGGCCGCCAAGGGCCTCGAAAAAGTGGTAGGAGTCGTTCTCGGCCAGGGCTTTACCCATGGAGAGGCCCATTTTCCGGGCTTTTTCCAACAATTCCGGCGTTGCGAAGGCTCCTGCGGCGTCGGTGGGGCCGTCCGAGCCGTCGGTTGAAGCGGACAGGTAATAGATGTTTTTGCCCGAGTCGGCGTCCTTGTCCATCTCGGCCAGGAAGGCCAGAGCCATCTCCTGATTGCGCCCGCCCTTGCCTTCTCCGGCCAAGGTAACCACGGTCTCGCCGCCCAGCAGCACGCAGGCCGGTTTGGCCACCAGCATGCCAGACTTGCGCACGTCCCTGGCGATGCCCGCCTGGAACTTGGCGGCCTCGCGGGCTTCGCCGGTCAGCAGGCAGGTCAGGGGGGCCACGTTGTAGCCAAGCTCGCGCGCCTTGTCGCAGGCGGCCATGAGCGCGGCCTGATTGGTGCCGATGAGGATGTTGTCGGCCAGGGCCAGCACCGGGTCGCCGGGCTTCACCGTCTCCTCCACCGCACCCTTTTCGCCCAGGGTAAGGACCTTGAGCACGTTGGGGGGCAGCTTGTCCGCGATGCCATATTTGCGAACGATGCCCATGGCCTCGGCGAAGGTGCCCTCGTCGGCGCTGGTGACGCCGGAGGCGATGGTCTGGAGGCAGTCGCCCACCACGTCGGACAGGATGAAGTTGAGGCTCCTGGCCGGGGCCATGAGCTTGAGGAAACGCCCGCCCTTGAGCATGGACAGGTGCTTGCGCAGGCAGTTGATCTCGCGGATGTCGGCCCCGCAGGCCAGGAGGGCCTTGGTGGTCTCCTGCTTGTCGGAAAGCGTCAGCTCTATGGTTTCGCCGTTTACCACGCAGCGAAGCGGCGCAGGCATGAGCGCCGAGCCGCCTCCGGAGATGCAGGTGATGACCAGGGTCTTGTCGTCGGCGCTGCGGGCCAGTTCGGCCAGCCTGAGCGCGCCGTCCACGCCGTTCTGGTCCGGCACGGGATGCCCAGACTCCACCTGCTCGATGCGCGACAACGTGTCCGTGTGGCCGTACTTCACCACCACCAGCCCAGTCGTGATCCGCTCGCCCAGGAGTTCCTCGAAGGCCCTGGCCATGCGAGCCGAGGCCTTGCCACCGCCCAGCACCAGGATGCGCGAAAACGGCGTCAGGTCCACCCGGCGCACCTCGCCCTCCATGTCCACCACCAGAATGTCGCCTTCAAGACGGACGTGGTTGGTGATCATCTTGTATGGGTCGATGCGGCCTAGCGCCGCAGTGAAGATCGTTTCCAGATCCTTGGCGGGGTCACTGGTGGGCATGTTCTCTCCTTGGGGATTCGAAGTATGTGGATTCCACGTCCTGCGCCGTCATCGGGCGCGCGAACAGATACCCCTGGCCCATCTCGCAGCCGATCTCCTGCAGGATGGTGCGCTGGCCCAGGGTCTCGATGCCTTCAGCCACCACGGAAAGGCCCAGCCCGTGGGCCAGCCCGATGATGGCCTTGGCGATCTCCAGAGTGTCTGCGCGCGTCTCCAGATGCCTGACGAAGGCAATGTCCAGCTTGAGGTCGTCGATGGGCAGCCGGTTCAGGTAGGCCATGGACGAGTACCCGGTTCCGAAATCGTCGATGCAGAAACGCACACCCACGGCGCGGAGCTGCTCCAGCTTGCGGATCATGGGAGCGCCGCCGGTCAGGAGTGAGGTTTCGGTGATCTCGAACTTCACCGAGGCCGAGGGCAGCCCGTTCTGCGCCAGCGACTCCAGCACGAAGCGGGTGAAGTCCTGGTCCGGGATGTGGCGGGCCGACAGGTTCACCGAGAGCGTGAGCCCCGCTGCGCGCGGATAGCTGGCACGCCACCCGGCGAAGGTGCGCATGGCCTCGCCCATGATCCACTGCTCCAGAGGCACGATCTTTCCGGTCTCCTCGGCTAGGGGGATGAACTCCATAGGCGACACGGGTCCCAGTTCCGGGTGGTTCCAGCGGACCAGAGTCTCGAACCCGACCAGCTCACCGCCGCCCAGGCTCATGATGGGCTGGTAGACCAGATGGTAGTCGCCGTTTGCCAGGGAGCGCTCCAGGTCCCCTTCCAACTGGAGGATGCGCTCGGTCTGCAGGAGGATGCTGGGCGAGAACACCCGGAAGCGGTTTCGCCCGCGCTCGCGGGCCCGGCGCATGGACAGATCCGCCTGGCGCACCAACTCCTCGGCGCAGCTGTGGGTGGCCAGACCCATGGCCAGTCCGATGCTGCTCCCCAGGTGCACCTCGCGACCGCCTGCCGGGAGGGGGAGTTTCAGAGCCTCCTGGATGCGCCGCATGACCTTGATCACGGTGCGGAAGGTCTCAAAATCCTCCAGCAGCACCAGGAACTCGTCCCCGCCGAAACGCCCCACGGTGTCCAGGGTACGCACGCAGTTCTGGATGCGCGCGGCGCTCTCGCGCAGCACATCGTCCCCTGCCTGATGGCCCAGGCTGTCGTTCACGGTCTTGAAGCGCTCCAGGTCGATGAAGAGCAGGCAGTAGCGGTAGTCGTCACGCCGTTTGCGCCGCTCCAGGGCGCGTCCCAGACGCTCCATGAGCAGCGTGCGGTTGGCGGTGCCGGTCAGGGCGTCGGTCAGGGCCAGATGCTCAACCTGGGACTCCAGGCGGTTGCGCTCGGAAACGTCCTCGAAGAACACGGCAACCTCGCCCGGTGCGGTGCGAAAGGCCCTGATGCGGAAAGCCCCGGAAATGTGCCTGTCCTTGTACACGAACTGATCCGCCTCCCAGGTCTGTCCGGTGCGGCAGACCTCCCGGAAATGCTCGGGGATTTCCGTGCCTGCCAGGGAGGGAAAGGCGTCATCGATGGTTTTCCCGATGAAGCGGGAGCTGTCCAGGTCAAGGATCATGTCCGCAGCCGGGTTGGCCCGCACGAAGAGGAGCGTGCCGTCCTGCTCCATGCGATAAAGCAGGATGCCAAGCGGCGAGGACTCCACGATGGCCCTGAAGCGCGCGGAATCCTCGTGGGAGGCCTCCTCGGCCAGCCTGCGCGAGGTGACGTCCCGGCCCACGGCGATGATCTCCTGCACTGCTCCCCCGGCATCAACCTGGGCTGTATCGTACCAGGAATACCAGCGCCATCCCTGGACGGTCAGCACCCGGTTCTCTGCGGTGGCGATATGGGGAGGGCGAGCCAGATTTTCCAGGAATCTGGTCGTGGCTGCGCGGTCATCCTCGTGGACTATGGGCATGAAGGGCGAACCCAGGAGCTCGGCCTCGGACGCGCCGAAGGCCCGGCAATAGGACGGGCTGACCGACAAAAAACGGCCATCGCGGTCAAGCCGGATGATGAGGTCTGTCTGGTTCTCAGTCACAAGACGGTAGCGGGCTTCGTTGTCGCGCAGGGCTTCGCGGGAGGCCCGGAGCTCCTGAAGGCTCGGGGCCATGCGCCTGACGCCCATGATGAGCAGGATAATGCCTGCGGCCGGGACCACCAGAAGCAGCAGGGCCTGAAGCGGGTCGGCAAAGTCGAAGCTGTCGAGGGGAAAGGTCTGGCCCTGATGGTCGGGCGGGAATGCGCCCTCTGGCCGGGGCGGCCCCATCCACAGGGAATGCAGCCACGCAGCCTGTCCGGCGGCCACCAGCACCAGCCCGGACGCGAGATGCCCCGCCCCCGCGATGGACCGCAGGCCGCGTTGCACCCCGCCCAGGACAACCACGGCAAGGATGAGCGCCAAGACCAGCGCAGCGAGCACGGAAACGGCTATGGCAGGACCTCCGCGAAAAGCTCAGCTCTTGTAGCCGCAGGCTCCGCGCAGGGCAAGCGGTTGCGGCCACGCAGGGTCGGGCCATGTCGGGACATGCTGGCACGCTCCAGACCTCGCCGTTCCTGCCATGCATGCCGGGCCGTGCCGGGCCGTGCCGGGCCGGGCCGTTCCTGCCATGCAGGCCGGGCTGCGCCGTACCGCACTTTGCCTGGATTATGACTGCCACGCGCGCATGCCGACAATGTCGCATGCGGACGGGCGGCACGCCCCCCCGTATGGACGCAAAAAGGCCACGGAGCGGTGCTCCGTGGCCTTTGCAGTCGTAAGGCAGGCCAGCAGGCCGGGGCCTAATGGTGGTTGTCGTCCTTGGGCTCTTTGCCGGTCAGGAAGATCCACCAGCCCAGGGCGGCGCCCAGGGTGACGGCCATCAGGATGTAGGCCACCCCTTTGGTGTAGACCATGAAGTCGTGGTAGACGTGGAATTCCATGTCCTATTCTCCTGTCTTAATGGTGGCCCTTGTAGGCCGGGTGGTCGGAGAAGATCGCCATGTACTTGGAGACGAAGCGGAAGCACAGGATGATCAGAGTGACCACGAAAACCGAAACAATGACTTCCTGGAGCGAGGGCGAGTACCTGGCCGACTCGGGCAGGTGCACGTTGAAGCCGAACCAGGAGACGTTGAAGCGGTTGAACACGATGCCGAGCACCGCCAGGGTGGCGGCCACCTTGATGGTGCCGGTGTGCTTGTTGCGGTAGCCCACTGCGTACAGGAAGGCGGGCAGCAGCACGAAGCCGAACATCTCGGTGAGCCACATCAGGCCGAACTTCCCGTGGAAGATGTA
>WSYE01000008.1 GCA_009773665.1 Desulfovibrionaceae bacterium
GGATTGGCCCCAGAGGAATACGGAAGAGCCATGAATGAGGAAAACGAGACCGGCCAGAGCCCAAACTTATGGGTGGTATACTCGGCGGGGTAGGGTCAACAACTCCCGTTCAAGGCGGCGCATGATGTTGTAAGCCGTACTCTCGGTCCAGCCGGGGCGCTGCTTCTCGTACCAATCCAAGGCCACTACCTGGAAAGTAAGGGCATCCTCTGCGGCCTGCGCCTGCTCTTCCCTACGGACTGCACCGGGGTCTGTGCCCTGCGTCAAGAGCTTGCGAGCGCTGTCCCGACTTTCCCGAGCTTCCGCCAAGGTAACGTCTGGATACGTGCCCAGGCTCAAGAGCTTTTCCTTACCCCCAAAGCGGTACTTGAAGCGCCACCACTTACCCCCATTCGGGGATATGAGCAGAAAGAGCCCTCTTTCGTCTGGGAGCTTGCGAGGCTTGTCGGCAGGCTTGGCGTTGACAATGGCAGTATTGGTGAGTTTTCCGGCCATTGGGGGTAACTCCTTTTGACATTTCGGCGTCCAGATACCCTGTTACCCCGAGAGTTACCCCCAGTTACCCCCAGATGTCAATGGACAGCAAAAGAGAACCCCGGACACTACATCCGGGATTTTTCTTTGTGGCTCTAGGGCTATTGGACTTTACTGGACTGCATAAAATTACTGGTTGGTACCGGGAGGGGGAATTGAACCCCCAAGGCCTTGCGGCCGGCGGATTTTGAGTCCAAATTTTTGCATTCAAGCAGATTCCATCTTGTATCACAACTTGCTGAAAAGACATAGTTATGTTGCTTTTCTTGTCCACGTCAGTTCCACTTGACGGCATGCGATTTGGGGGACTATTGGGGGACTGGGGGAGGGAGCAAAAATGTGGAGCAGGACGAACTACCCAGGTGTACGTTACCGCGAACACACAACCAGACGCAAGGCCGGAAAACCGGATCGCTACTTCGCCATCCGCTACTATGACGCCCAGGGCAAGCGCCATGAGGAAGGTCTGGGCTGGTCCAGCGAGGGCTGGACGGCAGAACAAGCGTCCAAGGTTTTGGGAGACATCCGCACGAATATCCGCCTTGGCTCCGGTCCAGCAAGCCTGGCTGACAAGCGCAAGCTCAAGGAGCAGGCGCAACGCGAACAGGCCGCCCGCGAAACCCTGGACCGCATAGCGGACATCACCGTTGCCGAGACTGCTGCGCGGTTCCTTTCCTGGGCCAGGGTAAACAAACGCTCCTGGCGAGCTGACGAGTCTCGCATCGAGGGCCACATCATACCACCACTGGGACACTTCCCTCTCCGCTCCCTGGGCTCCGCTCGCATCGAGAACCTTAAGACCTCGCTCATGGGCCAGGGATTGGCCATCGCCACTGTGCGGCACATCCTGGGGCTCATCCGCAGGATCTTCAACTATGCGACCAAGACGCCCTACTCCGAAGAAATCGACACCCCCATCTTCGACGGGCGCAACCCGTGTGCAGCCGTGCAGATGCCCAGGCAAGACAACAACCGGCTGCGCTTTTTCAGCTACGAGGATGTCGGACGTATTCTGGAGCAGGCCAAGGAATTCCCAAAGCAGCGCCGCAAAGGACGCCCTGACTTCCACGACATCTGCCTGCTCTCCCTGATGACCGGCATGCGCAAGGGGGAAATCCAGGCCCTGGAGTGGGCCGATGTGGACATGGTCCATGGGGTGCTCCGCATTCGTGACGCCAAGGCCGGAGACGGCATCGCCCACATGAACAGCGATGTGCTGGCCATGATGGAACTCCGCAAAACAGTCGCCGAGCCAGGCCTTGTGTTCAAGGGTGCGATACGCGGCGGCAAGGTGCGCAACATCAGCAACACCTTCGCGGCCCTGGCGGATGACCTTAAGCTGAACGACGGGGTGAGCGATCCGCGTCAGCGTGTATGCTTCCACACGCTCCGGCACACCTTCGCCTCCTGGCTCGCGCTCCAGGGCACAGACATTTACCGCATCAAGGAACTGATGCGGCACAAGACCATCACCCAGACCATGCGCTACGCTCATCTCATCCCCGGCGCGACTAAGGATGCTGTTGAGGGACTGGCGCGTCTGCGAACGGGATCATCCCCTCCAGCGAACGGATGCCTTTAAGGCGTTTCAAGCCGCGCGTCTCCGCCAGCCAGATCAGCACGGACCGAGTTGGGTACACCGTCTCGCGCCCAACAAGTATCCTGTCCGCCGGACCTTCACCGGCGCTGTCCAGGTTGGCTATGTGCTTGCGCGAAACGATGCCGCCCAGGAACCAGTCCAGCTTCTTGCGGCTGATGACCGGTGGAAGCTGGGCGCACCACTCGTCGATGACCTGCAAGACTTCCGCATCAAGGCGCTTTGCCCCCATACTCCCTCCCTGCGCATGTTGTGATATCTCGACGCGGGAAACACCCGCGCGCATTGCCTTTCCTGATTCGCCCCCGGCTAATCCCTTCCGCCGCCATCCAGCATAGAAATGTGTTCAGGATGGACCTGGAAGTGAACAAGACCGAACTCCACAGACGCGCGGATGAGCTGCGACTTCTGCCCCTGCGAGACGATGAGCAGCCGCTCGTACGTGCCTTCGTCCACCCACACGGACATGGAGCGCTCCTTGCGACCGCGCTTGTCCAGCTCCTGCATCAGCTCAGGGCACTCCCGGAACAGCCCCAGTCCGAGGCGCAGGCACGCGCGCAGGAATCGAGACGCGTCTCGGCTCCCCACCTGAAGGCGGATGTCCTCGTACAGGGAGTTGTCCGCCCAGAAAGAAACCAGCTCTTGCAAAGGCTGGCGTCGCGGGCGCGAAAACATGACCTCCCCACCCCTCCAAGGTCCCACATGGAACCGGCGGAACAGGCGCGTCCAGAGCTTAAACATGATCACCCCCTACCCTCTGAAAGCGGCCTGAAATTCATCATGCACCGATCTGGGCTTCGGACCTGGCTTGATGTCCATCGGGGCGGGCAACAGTTCGACAGGCACGCCCTGTTCCACAAGTTGTCGGTGCCGGGTCACAGGCATGGTGTCTTGGCCGCAAAGCTTGGACACAGCGTTTGCAGTAACATCCAACCTGCGGCCCATCTCGGCAAACGAAAGGTCATTGCGAATCATCCACACACGCAATGCCTCTTGCCGAGTGAGCCGAGTTAAGTTAGGAACAGAACATAATTGCATACAATCTCTCGTGGTTCGGTGTGAATGCGAAGAGGATTTCCGCATATTTCGTTTCTTTACCGCGTGTCAACAAAAACTAACACAGACAGGTGATTTTGTGGCCTCAGAATTGTCCCGCCAGAGGTTGAGAGATGCCATCAAGGCCCTCAATTTGACCGACAAGGCCTTTGCCAAGGCTGGCGGGATAACAAGGCAGACTCTTTCCGGCTATCTGAATACGGACCGGGAACCCACGCGGGACACGCTGGCCAACTGGGTGCGTGAGTATAAGCTCAACGCCCATTGGCTGCTGACCGGCGAGGAGGAAATGTTGCAGACTGGCGGCACAACGGCCCTATCTGACCCAATCGCCCAGCGCGTTGACCAGGTGGCGCGCACCATGCGCGAGTCTGGCGCGGACGAATTGGACATGCTGCGCGCCGTGCGGGCCATGCTCGAAGGTGAGATCACCAAAATCACCAAGGCAAGGGGGGGAGCTGGAGCGTGCGAATCGAATCCATCTGTGGGTGGCATGGCCGATGAGGCCCCATCCTCCAGCCCCGACCCCAAGAAGGCAGCCGGAGACAATACCGCGTAATCCAAGGCGGCGGCAAAGGGGACGGTGTAGCACGCGCAACATTGAAGATTATCATCACGGATGATGGCAGTGGCCCAGGAGACGGTCCCGCGCGGTCTAGACCACAGATTATCATATCAGACTAGAGCGGAGGCTTATTGGTGGCTCTGTACCCCTGCCCTGAATGCAAGCGCGAGATCTCGACCGACGCCAAGGCCTGCCCGCACTGCGGGAAAAAGGCCGGGCGGGAGGCCACGCGGGCACAGTGGAATGCCCTGCCCAAGGCCATGCGCATCAGCCTCATCGGTGCTGGGTGTTTCTTCGCCCTGGCCATGTGGATCAGCAGCGCGGCAGACAAACCCGCGCCCTCGGCGGTCGCCCCGGCAGTCCAGGCCGCCAAGGCCACCCCGAACGGACCCACAAAAGTGCAGCCCGGACAGTGGTTCGGCTTCCGCGACCGCGAGATGCTGGAGCGCGAGTCGAAGCTGGCGTACACGGGCGACAAGACAGCCTGGTCGAAGCTCATGGGCCAGGGGGCCGCGTCTGGGGCCATCGTGAAATTGGTGCTAGACAGGATAAGTTGAGTAGATGTAAAATTTCAGATGCTTATTATTGTAGGCTGCGCTGCCAGCGAGGTCCAATAAACTCTGTCATGAGGTTGGCAAAAATGAACAAAATAAAAATGATTATTTCTATTTTGATGTGCCTATCCATGACTGGCTGTGCATACAAATTTTACCATCCTTACAAGGATGAGGCGGCATTGGTTCAAGACAAGCGGCAGTGTACAAATCAAGCGAATGCCGCATATCCAGTCAGAATAGTTCAGCAGCTTGTCTCCCCGGCATATCAGGGTCCATCGACGACAGATTGTCAACGATATGGTAACACTATGCAGTGCACAACAACGCAAGGTCAATATTACCCTGCGAATTACAGGTCTGATGACGTAAACGAAGGCCCCAGGAAAGAAGCTGCGCTTGACTGCATGATGTCGTTAGGGTGGAGTCGTGAGCCCATAAAGCAAGGGCAGCAATAATTCTTTAATTCCGCGTCACTTTGGGTAGCCCAACTCTTTAGCGCTCAGTGTGCGCCACGTCCTTACTGCATTTTCTGCTTCCGAAAGCTGAATGCTACCCATCTCTCTTTTTAATCTTTCTACATCTGATTTTGCTACGCTAAATCCTTTTTGTACTCCAAGTGAAAAGTATGTATATGCTATGATGTCATTTTTTTCAACGCCCAGTCCATTTGAATATAGCCAACCAACAGTAGCAAGGGCGTAGGCATTGCCTTGCTTTGCGCTATCAATGAGATATCGGTATGCTTCACTGTAATTCCTTGCCATACCAAGTCCTTTCATAGACATCAGACCAAGGCTAAGCAATGCAGACCTTTCTCCTTGTCTCGCAGCGAGTGAGAACCATTTGTGGGCCTCTTCGTAGTCTAACTTAACCCCAAGACCATCAAGGTACATATTGCCTATGGCGGATTGTGCCATGGCATTGCCCTGACCGGAAGCCAACTTATAATATCTCAGCGCCTCTTTGAAGTCTTTGTTTACACCTATTCCCTTGGAGTATGCATCCCCCAAATAGAAGCAGCCGTAGCTGTTTTCTTGTTCGGCGGATTTGTGTAGCCATTTTACTCCCTCTAATGCATTTTGTGGTATCCCTGATCCTGTGTTGTACATCATCCCGATGTATGCTTGTGAAAGTGGCTCACCTTGCTCTGCCGCTTTGCGAAATGCATTGGCAGATTCTACATAATTCTGAGAAATTCCTTGTCCATAATAATATGCCAGACCAAGCGCACCTTGGCTGTGGGCATGGCCTCTTTCTGCTGCTTTCCGAAACCATTTAACGGCTTCAGTATAATTTATTTTGTTATACTCTTGCTGCCCTAGCTTGAACCAACCTTCGGGAGAATTACCTTCAATCTCTTTTCCTTCAATTTCGGCTTGCTCCTTGGCTAACTTAGCATCCTCAATGCGCTTGCGTAATACTACTTTTCCAGCCTCGATCTTCTTTCGTTCTGCCTTGTTTTTGGCATCATTGGCCGCTTGCTCATGCTTGACCAGTTCACTCTGGAGCGCTTGCAACTCGGCATCGGCTGCTTGTTGTGCTTGCTGCTGGTCGTGAGCTTGTGGGACAGGGATAATGGTGGCCTGCTGAGGAATCGCCACAGTTTGAGGCTCTGACTTCTTGAACAGTCCAGCAAAGACGTCGCCGAGGGTCTTGTCCTTCTTCTCCGCCGACACAGGGGTGGAAACCGAAGCGGTAGCGGCCTGTAGAGGCTGCGCAAGTGGCTGGGAAAAATAGAAATCCCCTGTGAGGCTAGAGTAATCCCAGGGAATCTGCTTTTCAGAGGTGGAGCGCATGACATCCACGCGAACGCGTTTCAGGGTGTCCTCCAGCTTGAGGCCAGGTGTGCGCATGTGCCGGAGCAGGGAGCTTGTGTATGGGCTGTTGCGACCGCCACCGCCGCTATCTGCAGCCACCTTGCCTGGTGCCGTAGCATAGGCAATGAGCGAGCCCTTAGGGGCGTCCATGCGGGCCAAACCCTGTTCGGCACTACGAAAGCTCCTCGCAAATGGATTCGTCCGACAGGCATCAAGAATGACGATGTTCAGCTCGTTTCCGGCATCCTCCATCTGAGCCAGGACCTTCCCGGCATTGAGCGACCCGTATTTCACATCGGCCTCGACCGCCATGCTGCTATCGATAGGGACGAGATAGTTTTCACCAGACACCTGCACTCCGTGCCCGGCATAGAAGAAGAGCCCGACGCCTCCTTTCTGGAGCTTGGCACCGAACTCGCGCACTGCGGTTTCCATTTGCTGATGTGTCGCGTCGGTGAGCAGGGTCACTTCAAACCCTAGCGCCTTAAGGGCGGCGACGATGTCCCGCGCGTCGTTAACGGGATTTTTTAGCGGGGTCACTTTGTATGTGCTGTTGCCGATGACCAGGGCCACGCGGCGCTCCGCCTGGGCGGGAATAGTCCAGAGCACCAGTAAGCAGACCAATGACATGAGGGTGACAAGGCGGCGCATATTCAGAACCTCCATCTACGTAAAGGAGATACCAAAAATGGCCAAGAGGGCAAGGCCTTTCACGTGGAGGCCGTCCCCACCCATCCCCCACACCCTTAGATGCCCGGCCCACCACGGGGGGACTAGCCGCAGCCCGGTCCACGGTACGGATGCGCTCAAGGAAAGCCCGAAGCACAAATCCTTGCGCTTGGCAATTCTTTTTCCGCCTGGATCGTGCGCTATTCGCTTGGCATCGGAAGTGTTTTCGGGTAATGTCTAGACGTTAGCTAGAGTATCAATGAAGTGCTCGGCGAACCGAGTTCTTTTCCATCATATACAATGGCGAAGGCCGCCGTCTCAATAGGGAGAGCGGCGGCCCTTGGCACCTACCGAAGGTGCAGTGCAAATGTCTTGGTAAAACTTTTGTACGGCTCCTTCGGCGATTGTGTCAAGCTCCTTCCCGGTTTTTTAGGAGCATCTACATGACTAGGCCCCTTTCTCCCGGCGAGACTTGCGACAAGTCTGGCCAGTACCGAGTGGAAGGCCCCCGTGGCGGCGACCGTGGCCGCGAAATCACTGCGACCAAGGGCAACACAATGCCTCCGGGGCAGGCCCCTGGAGAGCGCTTTGTGCTTGTTGATCCGACGAAGCACAAGAAGTAGCCCAGCCGCAGATCGCGGCAGGATGAACCTCTAACAACAAAAGCCCCGGTGATAGCCGGGGCTTTTTCAATCGGTCTACTTCTCCGTGCTCCCGACCTTGAACCGTCTCAAGTCGAAGTACATCGCGCGGGTGTCGGAGTCGCTATCGTCCTCGACCAGGAAGTCGAAGCCGTTTGCTTGGTAGAAGCTGGTGGTGGGTGTGTCGTTGTAGGCATCTACCGTGACAAAGCGGCAGCCGGTGCGGTTGTCCGTGAGGAAGAACACTTTCAGCAGGTTCAGCAGGGAGCGGCCAACGCCGGAGCGCTGCATCTCGCAGCGCACACCAAGGCGACCGATCTTCACCGCAGGGTAGGTGTCGTAACGGCAGCGGTTGGGCATCTTCTTCTTGAACCCGGCCTCGACCGGAAGCGCATCGTTCATGAGGCTCACGAAGGCGATGGGCGGTGACAAGGCCTCCCCTTCCCGCGCGTGCATGACATAGGTCTTGGCGATGAGCTCACGGGCGTGCTTGGCCGCGTCGTTGTGCAGGAAGTCATCCAGGTCGTCGTTCCCACAAGTAAACCCCGTGAACAACAAGAAGTCGTCCACGGGGCACAAATAGAAATCAGGCGTACTGATGCAGTTTCTAGGAATCGGCTTTTCCAAGGGCAAAAGCCTTCTCCTTGATGCTGGCTATGTTTTTCACCGCGACAGGGCGGGACGGCTTCTTCAGGCCTTCCTTGATTTTCTTCTCGAAGGCGGTAGCCGCTGCGCCACACAACATGGGCGTAGGTTTGATCGGCTTGGCCATGATTATCCCCTTTTCTTCGGTCAAATTCAGAACACGCTTCCATTAGGCCCAATCTGTTTGGGCCGTCAAGAGAAATGCACCGGGAATGGAGCAAAGCAGGCCCGCATCCTCAACTCCATTTTGCCCTATTTCAAAGGCAAACGCGAGAACAAGGTGCGCCCTTCTCCCCGCACCCCGCGCGCACCCACCGCCTGTCCGACCGTCGCGTGTTCGACATCCTCAAGCGCACGCCCATGGCCACGGTTAACGTAGGTGGGGCGGTGCAGCTGAAGCTGTTGGGGTGAGGAGGCGCACCTTGACTCTGACTGTTCTGCCATGCAAAGAGACAAACGAATGTGGATCGCAAAACTCAATGTTCGTGCGCGGTTGCTGTTTTATTTTCCAACATGATAATATTATTGGCATACGTTGGTCGGCATGGCACGAAAGTACACAGACCAGACGATCAAAATTCTCTGGAGCGAGGCAGCTGGTCGCTGCTGTAATCCAAGATGCCGCAAAGAAGTGGTGCTCCCAGCCACTGAAACCGATCAAGCAAAGCCAATCGGTGAAATTGCGCACATTAGAGCTTTTGGCAAAGACGGGCCGAGAGCTGACCCCTCTTTTCCTAAAGAACAAGTTAATGGATTTGCAAACTTGTTGATACTCTGCCCGACTTGCCATGCAACCGTCGATGGGCAGTGTTTGGCTTACCCGCCTGAAACTTTGGAACAATGGAAAAGAGACCATTCTGATTGGGTTACGCGGGCCTTGGGTCAGGTGATGCCGGATTTAAGCTTCGACGAACTGTACCAGGCGTGCCAAGGGATTTCTACTTTTGCTCATAACTGTGGGGATCTCACTATCATTCCACCACAGGCGAAACTTGAGCGAAACAATCTAGGTCCCGAGAGTTATATGTACGTCACCATGGGGCTGGCAATTGGGCATAGTGTACGCGATTTTCTTGCTGGCATGGAACAGACGGTGCCCGATTTTTCCGGCAGGCTCGTTACAGGATTGCGGATACGGTACTCAGATAGCTACGCGGCTGGTTATCGAGGCGATGACCTCTTTCGCGCAATGATCAACCTCATCGAAAGTCCTACGCCAAAGATGAAGGCCGCCAATATTGCCATAGTCAGCTACTTCTTTGAACTATGTGATATTTTTGAAAAATGATACTTCCGAATAAACATATACTACCGCAAGACTCATTGCTGGGTTTGGGTGGTGTCATCCTTCAAACCCTTAAGCAACCAATGACCATCACAACGCTGTGGGAAGTGGCGAGGCGTAATTCAGCCGTCCGTTCATTTGAGCGATTACTTCTGGCACTAGATTTTTTGTACGCAATTGGGGCTGTTGACATATCTCACGGCCTTCTCAGGAGGCGCTCGTGATTCACGCTGTCACTGCAAATATGCCTTCATTTCGGGAAGTTCATTTTCGCCCCGGACTGAATATCATTCTCGCGGATCGATCAACGACAGCATCAGTTCGGGACTCACGCAACTCTCTTGGAAAGACGACCTTGCTTGCAATCATAGATTTTTGCCTTGGCTCGTCAATTACGAATAAAAGCACTCCATGCGTCCCCGCCCTTTCTGGTTGGGAGTTCACATTAACTTTTGATCTTGATGGTAAAAAAATACAAGTGACTCGTTCCGTAGATGAAAATCATCTTGTGCGAGTATCTGGGAACGATCTGCCATCATGGCCTGTTCCTCCAAACTCTGACTGTGAACAAATTACATTTCATGTTGATTCTTGGTGCGACGTACTCGGCTTTTATATGTTCGGATTAGATAGGCGTACGTCAGGAGTGTCGTTTCGCTCACTAATTGGATACTTCCTTCGGGTTAACAAAGATTCTTATGACGAACCATTTCAGTTTTTTAAACAGCAAAGTACAATTTCAAAATTGATTCATACATCATTTCTTCTCAACCTGTCTTGGCAGCTTGCCGCTGAATGGGGGAACCTCGCAAAGGCTAAAGCAGAAGTCAGGATTTTGGAGAAGGCAATAAAAGAGATTGGAGGTGACAGTGCGGACTGTTCACTGGGAGCATTGGACGCAAAACGTGTTCAGCTTGCCACAAGCGTTCGCGTCAACTCTCAAGGCTTAAAATCTTTTAGGGTTACACCAAACTATCGTGACCTGGAGCAACAAGCAAACGACCTTACTAGGGAAATCCAAAAGGCGCACAATGATAATGCGCTCGATGCAAATACGCTCAAAGGGTATGAAAAAAGCATCGCGAGCGAAAACTACCTTGGTGAAGACAAACTAATTTCTTTGTATCGCTCAGCTCGTATTGAACTGCCTGGCATTGTTACAGCTCGCCTTCGAGATGTTCGAAAATTCCATCGCACAGTTGTCAGCAATCGTCGCGAGTTTCTCCAGGCCGAAGCCCAAAATCTACGCGCGGTAATTAAAGACCGCACCAATCAACTGGCTACCCTTATCGAAACACGCGCAAAGTTGATGGAGATCCTTCGAACTAGTGGTGCCCTTGATGAGTATACAAAGCTACAAGAGGCACATATAAAGCAAGTTGAGTCGCTTAAGTCGATTGAACAGCGAATTGAAAGCTTACGTTCGCTGGGGCAGAAAGGGAGTGCCGTTAGGGTGGAAAAAGAACTTTTGTTCACGCGTACAGTACAAGATTTGCAAGACCGTTCTGAGCAAAAAGATGCAGCCATCACATTTTTTGATGAAAATTCCAGATTTCTGTATCATAGGTCTGGAGTGTTGAAGATTGAAGCAAATCCGAATGGCCTTAATTTTGATGTCAACATCCCTGCGAGGGACAGCCACGGCGTTGGCAACATGCAAATATTTTGCTTTGACATTGCAGTAGCCCAGCTTTGGTCTTCTAGGGATAAGTCCCCTGGTTTCATTGCCCACGACAGTATTATCTTTGCTGATGTTGACGAGCGGCAAAGAGCAAAAGCGTTAGAATTAGCAAAGCAAGAATCAAACAGGCTAGGATTTCAGTACATCTGCACTTATAATTCTGACAACATCCCCACGTGCGACTTTTCTGAAGACTTTAGCGTTGAAGATCACGTCGTTTTGCGTTTGACTGACGACACAGACGCGGGCAGTTTGCTTGGGATTCGCTTCGAGCGTTGATTCTTAGCGCTCTCCTGAACCCCTTCGTCCTGTCCCGCCCCCGTTTGCCGCCGACACATATTCCCTGAACCGGGAGTGGGATGTGCCTTCACGCACGTACGACCTGCTGATCCAGGCCATGAGCGGCAACGAGGCCGTGCAGCGGCTGGCGCGCACCCACTGCCTGTCCGACCGCCGCGTGTTCGACATCCTCAAGCGCACGCCCATGACCATGGTCAACGTGGGCGGGGCGATGCAGTTGAAGCTGCTGGGGTGAATGCCGTCCAGTTCCGAAATTGCCATTCAATTGTTGCCTCCGAAGGCCCTCTTGTATAGTGCTTCATGACATACATCGGTCATGGCACAGACAAGGCGGGAATTCATGCACGAGGCCCTCAAGGAATATATTCAAGCTGTCGGTGCGGCACATGCCGCAGGCAACGCCACCGAACACACGTACCGCCCAGCCCTTCAGGCGTTTCTCCAGTCCCTCCGTCCTAGCATTTCCGCTACCAATGAGCCCAAGCGGGTAGCCTGCGGCGCTCCTGACTACGTCATCCAGCGGAAGGGCCTGACCTTGGGCTACATAGAGGCCAAGGACATCGGAAAATCCCTGGACGAGGTGGAGAAGTCCGAGCAGCTTAAGCGCTACCTGCACGCCCTGGGCAACCTGATCCTTACGGACTATCTGGAGTTCCGCTGGTACGTTGACGGTGAGAAGCGGGCCAGCGTCAAGCTTGCATCGATTGAAAAGGGCAAGGTGCATCTGGATTCAGATGGCTCAGAACGCGCCGTGCGCCTCCTCCAAGACTTCCTGGACCACGCCCCGGCGTCCATCACCTCCCCGGAAGTGCTGGCGCGGCATATGGCCCGCATCACGGACATGATCCGGGACATCATTATCGCAGCCTTTGCACATCGGAAAGCGAGCTACACCATCCTGGAGTTGCGCAATTTCTTCAATAAGACACTTCTGCCCGGCCTTGAACTGGAAGCCCGCACGGGTGAATTCGCGGACATGTATGCCCAGACCATCGCCTACGGTCTGTTCGCGGCCCGCTGCAATCACGACGGTCCAGGGGAAACATTTCGGCGTCACGGCGCGGCCTCGGAGATACCCAAGACCAACCCCCTGCTGCGCACGCTTTTCGAGTCCGTTACAGGCACCTCCCTGGACGATGAGCCGTTTGCCGGATTTGTGGATGACCTCGTGCAACTCCTGGCCACGACGGACATTGACGCCGTCCTCAAGGACTTCGGCAAACGCGCCCGGTTGCATGATCCAGTCGTTCACTTCTATGAAACTTTCCTGGCCGAATATGACCCCAAGCTCCGCGAGAAGCGAGGCGTCTACTACACGCCTTCCCCGGTCGTCTCCTACATTGTGCGTTCAGTTGATAAGATACTGAAGCAAGCGTTCGACCTTTCGGATGGACTGGCCGACACGTCCAGTGTCGTCATAAAAAAGAAGGTGTTGAGCTTGACCGCTGGGCCTGTCGGCGGCTCCAAGGGAATGACCGTCCAGAATGAGGAAGAGGCGGGGACGACTGTGCCTAGGGTGCTCATTCTGGACCCGGCCTGCGGCACTGGTACCTTCCTCTACGCCGTGGTGGACCACATCCGCCGTTCCCTGCGTGATCGCGGCCAAGGCGGCGTATGGACCGGCTATGTGCGCGAAAAGCTCTTGCCGCGCATCTTCGGGTTTGAGCTGCTCATGGCCTCCTATGCCGTGGCGCATTTCAAGCTGGGCTTGCAACTGGCGGGCAAAGACCTGCCGCTGGATGAACAGAAACAGTGGGCTTACAATTTCCTGGGAGACGAACGCCTCAATGTCTTCCTGACCAACACCCTAGAGCAAGCCGAGGAGCGGATGATCGCCTCCCTGCCGGGGATGTACCAATCATTTACCAAGGAGAGCCTAGAGGCCCGCAAAGTCAAGCTCGACATGCCCATCATGGTCATCCTGGGCAACCCGCCATATTCCGGGCACTCGGCCAACGCCAGCAAGAGGAAAGTGGGCAAGAAGATGGTGCTTACCTTCATCGGCAAGCTCATCGAGGCCTACAAGCAGGTAGACGGCGAACTTTTGGGAGAGAAGCAAGTCAAATGGCTTCACGATGACTATGTGAAGTTCATTCGCTGGGCGCAATGGCGTATTGAGAAGACCGGCAGCGGGGTCGTAGGCTTTGTGACCAATCATAGCTACCTGGACAACCCCACATTCCGAGGGATGCGCCAGTCGCTCCTGAATACTTTCAGCGATATCCGCATCCTGGACCTGCACGGCAATGCCAAGAAGAAAGAAACCGCCCTGGACGGCAGCCCGGACAAGAATGTCTTCGACATCCAACAGGGCGTAGCCATCGTGCTTTTAACCAAGAGGCTCGGCCATGAGGGACCAGCCTTTGTGTATCATGCGGACCTTCAAGGGGAGCGGCAGCAGAAATACGACTGGCTTGACGCGCACGATCTGGACAGCACGGACTGGACAGTACTTAAGCCTCAAACTCCGTCCTATTGGTTTGTGCCCTGGAACTATGACCTGGGCGGCGAATATGGCACGTTATGGCGTGTGCCGGATATTTTCCCCGTCAACTCCGTGGGCATTGTCACCGCGCGTGACAAACTGTGCGTTGGCTGGACAAAGGAAGAGATATGGGACCGCGTGCAGGACTTTGCCGCTCTCCCGCCCGAGGAAGCCCGCAACAAGTATGAGCTTGGAGACGACGCGCGGGACTGGCAGGTGAAGCTAGCGCAAGCAGATGTAATAGCATCTGGGCCTGACAGGAAGCATCTTGCCCCTGTTCTCTACCGGCCATACGATGTTCGACATACATACTACACAGGAAAAACGAAAGGGTTTCTCTGTATGCCGTTGCGCGAAGTCATGCAACACGCATTAGATGGAAAGAACATAGGGCTTTCAACTCCGCGTGGCACAGAAGTTCAAGGCAGCTGGAAACATATTTTTTGTTCGCGCTATATTATTCAGCATCACACAGTTTCACTCAAAGAGGTTAACTACATCTTTCTAACATATCTCCACAAGGAAATGTTGACGCTGAAAGACAGCAAGCTGTTGGTTTGGGACAAAGACAAGCAAGGCCGCATCCCAAACCTCGCCCCCGCCTTCGTTGAGGATATGCAAACGGCCCTCGGCCTTTCGTTCGTCACTACCGGAACTGGAGACCTGCAAAAGACCTTTGGCCCGGAAGACGTATTCCACTACATCTACGCGATGTTTCACTGTCCCGGCTACCGCGCGCGCTACGCGCAGTTCCTCAAAGCTGACTTCCCGCGCGTGCCGCTCACAAGTAACCTGGACTTGTTCCGCACTCTCTGCGGCCTAGGCAAGGAACTGGCCACCCTGCACTTGCTGGAGTCCACAACCCGGCCCTCCACCGGTTATCCCAAGCCCGGCACCGACACGGTGGACAAGGGTTTTCCGGTGTACGACGCAGTGAATACGTTGGTGCGCATCAACGCAGACCAATATTTTTCGGGTGTTCCCGCTACCGTCTGGGAATTCCAAGTGGGCGGCTATCAGGTGGCCGAGAAATGGTTGAAGGACCGCAGGGGCCGCAAGCTCGACATCTCGGACATCGAGACATACCAAAAGATCATCCACGCCCTTGCGGAGACCATCCGCCTCATGAGCGAAATTGACGCGGCGATCCCAGGGTGGCCGTTGGTGTAAAATCCACGCTGCCGCAGAAAACGCCGAAACGACGGGCATGAATACGGCGCTCACAATGCTGCTGCCACCGCTCGAATAGCCAGGGCCGAGCGCAGGGCGCGCGACTGGAATCCCAAGCGGCCCCCAAAGTGCGTGCTGGACGAGAGCTGTGTGGCGATGGAGTTCAAGAATTCGGTCGCGGCCAGGCGATAGGGCGAGGGAGTGGAGACGTAGCTACAGGCTGCAAGACCTCACGGGAGTAACAGTTATGAACGAACATCGTATGTTGGCCGCGTTGGCTGTATTTCGTGAATTGTATAACAGCAAGAATAATCCATACGACGTACTACGCGAATTCATTATCTATATAATTGTATCGCAGCACCTACGCTCATTTTCCGAAGGCACGGCAACTGCCAAAATCGAAGAATTTTTTGGGCTCCGCGTTCCTGTAGCCGTGGTTAAGTACGCCTTGAATGCTCTTGCAAAAAATGTTCAGTGGTGCGTCAAGAAATCTAGAGAATACATCGTTGACAATGTTCCTGAAGGATTAACATCGGACATAGAGCAGAAATACAAGAATAGGCAAACCGTCAACGTTGATATATTCAAACGTTTCGTTGAGTACTTAACCCTTCGATTGAACAAGACTCTTAATGAACATGAAGAAAAGAATGCACTCAACTCTTTTTGTGCATTTCTTCTCAACGAAAAGAATGGAGAATCGTATTCAGAATACATCAGTAAATTCGTTCTACACAACAAAGACGACGTCCAATTTCAGAGCGATCTGAACGAGATTCGTGAAGGCATGATTCTGTATTCTGGCATAACCTACGACAAACCAACTGAAGTGGGATTCTGGAATGATGAACTTACCCTTTTTTTGGACCAGGAGATTCTCTTCAATTGTTATGGGCTAAACGGTGATCTCTTCAAGTCCTACTTTGAAGACTTCTATCGTTTAGTTAATGAAATCAATGTAAGTAAAAATAAAAAAATTATCCAGTTGCGCTATTTTCCGGAAACGAAAGACGAAATAGAATCGTTTTTTTCGTATGCCGAGAGGATTGTAAGGAACGAGTCGACCTTCGAGCCCGGCAACCCAGCCATGGATACTATTGTCAACGGATGCGAGAACGCCAGCGACGTACGTGAAAAACGCACCTTATTTTTTCATTACCTGGAGACGATTGGTATTCGTTTGGATGACAGCTTCGTTTTCGACGAATCGAAATATCCACGCAATATTCTTTCCAGTGGCGTGTATGAAATATTATTAAAGGATGTTTGGGGTATAAGTCCTGGGAACAATGAATCTAGAAATGATAGGCAGGAGCAAAAGGCAACCCGCGCTCTTAATATTCTCAACAAAATTCATTGCCTGCGAGAATCCTCGACACGCGGAAATTTTTACGCTGCCAAATATCATTTCTTAACTGGTACAGGAAAGACGCGCGATGCTGCATGGCACGAGAGCATCAAAGGATCTGAAACGGTTCCGTTGACCACCACCTTGGATTGGATGACCAACAAGTTTTGGTCCAAGCTAAATAAAGGATTCCAAGGAGATAAATTCCCTTCGTCCTCACAGGTTCTTGCCAAGGCCCGAGTGGTCCTTTCCACTATGATGAACAGGAGTATCAGTGAAAAATACGATGAACTGGTTGCGCAACATAGAAAAGGAAATTTGCCCAAGGAACTGGTTCAGGCCAAAATAGTTGATCTCATAAAATGTACAGTACGGCCTGAGGAGATCGATGAGCAGTCCATCGACTCGAATTCGGATATTCTCAAGCTAAATTCTCTTGAACATTTTAAAGCCGAACAGGAAGCAGACAAGCTTAGACAAAAGCAGGAGCATGAGGAAATTGAAAGGCTTCGCCGAGAACTTGCTCAAAAGGAACATGAAAATTCTAAGTTGAAAGACGACGCTCAACGACAGGCTAACAAAAGCAAACTTGAAGATATTAAGATAGAAATTGTCAAGCTTGAACTCAACAAGACAAAGGCAGACAAGACGTACAAACTGTTGCGCATACTTTTTTATGTCATACTTTCTCTGATTATCACAATCGTGTTTTTCAGTATGCTTTCTAATTACATTTCTCTGGAATGGAAACATTTAGAACCAACGCTATCAGCAATACGATTGATATCGTGGTATGTTGCACCATTTATTATGATCATATTCGGCATACGCATTTCGCCAGAGAGAGCGCGCACTCGGATTGAAGACTTCATAAAACTACGCATTAATTCTTTTTGTGGCGTTCAGGAAGATCAGCTAGCTAAACTTAAAGAACAGGCGGAGCGGCTCAAAGAAAGTTTGCGATAGACACATCTGTCCAGCTAGTTGGTTCCCTCTGCGACATCAAACTATAAACTTGTTTGTTCTATTGGCAAGTTGAGATTTTTTGTTCAAAGAGAAGCAGGACTTCCAATGCGCAAATGCAAGCAGGGCAACGGATTCACAACAACCCCTCCGGGCAGCCCTTCCCCATAAGCCACGCCCGCCACTCCGGCGTGAGCTCCTCGGTCCTGGCCACCAGCATCTTGCCTGGATAGGTGTGGTGCACCTCCATGTCACGGGCCAAGGCGGCCAGGCTGGCGTACCCGGCCCGGCGCAGCCAGAGTTTGACCCGCGCACGGCGGGGCAGCTTGGAATCATCGAACACCAGCGCACGCTGCACGCCCACTCCCCCTATCTGTTCATGCGCTCCCGCATCTTGTCGTACGCCCGCTTCACAAACTCGTTGCGCTTCTGCGTCAGCGTGTCCAGGCGCTCACGCTTCTCCTCCGGGCTCATGACCCGGTCGGCGTGGATCAGCCGCGCCTGCTTGTTGAACTCGGCCAGGCGCAGCTCCACCTGGCTTGCCGCCCGGCGCAACCCCAGCTTCTCCCGGTTGCCCTCAATGATCTCCTGCGCCCGCTCCTTATCCCCTGTTCGGCGTAGATCCTTCACAGTGGCGTACAGGGTCTGCACCTCGCGGATCATCTCGTAGATTTCCGTGTCCTGCTTGCTGTGCCGGGCCGGGCTTTCGCGATAGAAGCTGCGCACCAGGGGCATGTCCGAGGCACGCGCGGTCGGGCGGTCGGGATAGTCATACAAGGATTCCGTCACCATGTCGGCGGCGGAAAGCACATACGAGCCGAGCGTCCCAAAGAAGGCGTTCACCAAGTGCTCCAGGCGCTTGGGGCTGCGCACGGCCTCGGGCAGGGGCAGGCCGGAGTCATCCAAGCCCTTGGCCAGTTCGCTGGCCGTGGCGCTGGTCCAGGGATCGCGCTGCGCGCCTGGACGCAGACGCGCCAGGCGTTGGCTCACGATGGGCCGACCGGTGAATGCGACCTTGTTCGCCCATTCTTCCATGAACGGGGCAACAACCTGGGGCAGACCCACATTGAAGGTCTGGGTGAGCATGTAGGCCATGCGCTCCGCAAACAGCGCGCCCGTGGCCTTGTCGTCCACAAACTGCTCAACGATGCGCTCGGGCAAGGTGCCGAAGATCGCGCCCACCTCAAAGGGCTTGGGCAGGCGATAGTGCCCGCCGTCCACAAAGAAGTGGTAGTAGTTGTCCCGGTCGAAGTCCTCCAGGGCCTTGAACTCCTCATCATCGCGGTTGGCCAGGTAGAGCAGCGTTGATGCCAGGGCCACCATGCCGCCCTTCGTCAGGAACGCGCGCGGGTTCTCCATGTAGCCCCGGCCCAGGCGGTGCAGACCGGTCAGGCGCGCGCCGAAGAATGGCACCACCTCACACAGGAAGCGGATAGCGGGCCAATCGCCGCGCATGGAGTAGTCCATGATGTTCTTGGCCTCATAGGCCGCCTCCAGGTGCGTGGCACCCTTCCTGCGCATCTGGGCGTAGATGTCCGCGCGCGTGGAGTTCTCCACGGCCCCGCCCTTCTCCTCCCACCAGGCCCAGGCCTTGCCCATGAAGCTGGCCAGCTTCTTCGGGGTGTCGAGCACCGAGTTCTTGGCTATGCCGTGCCTCTTCATGAGCCGGTCCACCATGATCTTGGCCGCCGCAGGATCGTGCCCCAGGGCGTGGCCACCCTGGAATGAGGCTCCGGCGGCCAGCATGTGTACGGTGTCCTCGTCCTGCCTGAGCGTCTTCACCAGCCCCCGCAGAGAGCCCAGCACGGGCTTGAAGGAGCCCGAGCCATCCACCGCCCAGGCGGAGAGCGTGTCGCGCGTCAGGTTGCGCAGCATGAAATCCGGCGTGGCCGTCACGCCGCGCGTCAGCAGACGTTTGAAAAAGCGCATGCCACGCATGCCCCAGTTGTTCCAGGCGGCCTGATTCATGGCCGTCAGCGCACGCAGCAGAAGCGGGTCGCCCACCTGGTAGTACACCGGCCTGCCCCCGCGCAGCACATGCACGATGTCACTCCCCGTGGGCCGTGCCAGGTGGAACACGTTCTGGAGACTGGCGCGCTGGACATCGTTCATGGACCAGACAGATTCCATGTCGCCAAAGACCTTGCGCAGGGCGGCCTGCATGGCCCCGGCAGGCAGGCGCACAGCCTCCCACTTGAGCCCCGTTTCAAAGGCCGCGCCCGCCGCCACGGCGTTCTGCATGGCCAGGTCCATGGCGTGGTTCTTTATCGCCGCGTCCACCAGGTGCGTGAAGTTTCGGACAATGTTCTCAAAAGGGTCGCCGATGTTGCTGGTGCCGCCCTTGAGGGTCTTGATGCCGGAGGTCTGGTTGGCCAGGCCCTTCTTGTCCCTGGGGCCGGTGATCTCGCCTTGTTCCGTCACACGGTAAAAGGGAATGTACTCGTCGTGCTCCCACAGCGCTCGGCCAGCAGGATCGATGACGCCCGCAGCCTCGGCAAAATCCAGAACCTTCGTCTTGAAGCGCACGTAATCGCGCCAGGCTTGGTCATAGTCGCGCTCACGCCCGGCGTTCAGGCCCTTAAGCGCCTTGATCTCCTCCGGCGTGAACAGATTCTCGCGGCCCTCGGCGGCCAGCTTCTCCGCTCGTTTGCCCACCATCCAGGCGCACCAGCGGTCAATCTCGCCCTCAACGGGCTTGAACACGCTGGCAAAGCCCTTGTGCATACCGTCCACGTCCACAGCACCATCACGCCAAATGGGCGCGCCGTGCTGCACTATGGCGGTCATTACGTCGCCCAAGCTCGTGGTCATGCGTGCCGCGATGTAGGCCGAGTCCTCCGCTCTCTGAACGCCTGCGGCCTCATCCACTGTGCGCAAGCTGGCGAAGCGGTCGAACACGCCCTGCTCGGACTCCGCGCGCAAACGATCGCGCAAGGCAGCCACTCGCTCGTGCATGCCGGTGCGCGGCGCGCCGATCTTATCCAGGGCCGAGTCCAGGGCCTTGCTCTGCCCCCGCGAGGGGATGGAAAAGCGCACCCCTCCTGCCGTCGTTGCCTGGCCACCCTCGAAGGTCCACAGCACGGACTCGCGCACCACGCCCTCGATCTCCGCATCCGAGAAGTTCACCCGCACGCCCAGCGTCCTGAGCATTTCTTTCACGAAACGCACCAGCTTCCGCCACACGCGCGCCTCTGGAGCGGTGAGAGCCTCCTCCAAGCGCACCTTTTCTGTGAGCCGGGCCAGGTATTCCTCAGCCGCGCGGAGCTGATCCGCCTGGTTGGCGAGGTTGAAGCCGTAGGTATCGGAAATCTCGCGGAAGGCGGCCTTGCCCCCGGCGGATTCAAACACGCCGCGCAGGAACTGGCCAAAGCGCCGGTCGTCGCCAAACAGGCCGCGCAGGCCACGGTGGGCGCACTGCTCGTGCATCCACACCTCTACGGCCCGTTTGCGGCTCGTGAGGGCGTCGGCCACCATGTACACGGTGCCGTCATGGGCGTCGTACGAACCCTCCACCACGGAAACCTTTTGGGCGCGCGCCTCGCGCTTGATGCGCTGGGGAAGGTCCTCGAAAGTCTGCACAACAGTGAGAGGCCTGGCGTTCTTGGCCTTGGCCTGGATGTCCTGCACGGCCCCGCGAACCTTGTTCGCGCTCATGCCCTGGCCAGGCGCGCCGTCCTCGGGGCGAACAGAGAAATGCACGTCTGCCGAAGCGCGGGAGTATGACTGCTCATCGCCCACCAGCGGATGCGTGGGCAGCATGCGCTCCATGAAGGCCACGCCCTTCTCGCCCGTGGGCACAAAGAGCCGCGTGCGGTACTGGATGATCTCGGAGAAGGCCCCGAACTTCTTCAACTGATCCATCTGCCAGGCCACGGCCTCGCCGGTAACTTCGATGCGCATCTCGCCGGAAACGCGCCGGGCCTCAAGTTCGTACCCCCCGCGCAGCGACAGCTTGCGGCCCTTAAGAATCGCGGCCAGCGCCTCTTTGGGGCTGTAGTTCGGCAGGTCCACGCCCAGGCCCATGTTCTTGCGGGTCTGGTTGTATTCATCACGCGAGAGCAGGCGGCCCAGGTGCCTTTGCCCCTGGCTGTCCTGGAGCCGGTAGACGTTGGCCTTGCCGCTGATCTGCTTCCACACGGGCAGGAGCATGCCAGTCAAAAGCCAGCGTTCCTGTTCCTTGGTCTTTTCGGTTTCGGCAAAGGCCTTGTCCCAGGCCGTGGCGGCTTCCTTGGGGTCCATGGCCGCGTAGTTCTCGTGGAGCATGTCCATGCCGACACGGTTGGGGCTCTTAGCATTCACCCCGCGCAGCAGGACCTTCTCCTCCATCTCACCGTCCAGGTTCTGTTTCACTCCGCCAGAGTAAGCGGCATAGACCCTGTCGCTGTTCTTGTTGCGCCACCAGCCTTCCGAGGGCTCACCGTGCTCGCGCAAAAGCCGGGCATGGTCCATGAGGTCGCGCAGCACATGCACCTTGAGCGCGAGGGCCTTTGTCTCCGCCCCGCTGCGCGTATCAGTGTGCAGCACTTCCTCGCGCACCACGTCAATGCGCTCGGCCTTGAGCGTCTCCATGCCTGTGTCCAGGTTGCCGTGGGCTTCGGCATTGGCGTACACGTCGCGCAGGCGCGACTCAAAGGCGTCAAAGACCTGGTTCTGAAAATCAACGGTCATGGACAGCAGGCGGTTTAAGAATTGCTTAATGGGCGGAGGGTCGAACCGAAGTCCAGTATCATCCTCCTTTTCCAACTTTAAGCCGGTTTGGCTGACGAACTCCTTGTAGTCCACACCCGGAACCTTGCCGGAGTAGATGCTCTCGGCCAGCCACACCCAGGCGTCGTTCGCCAGGGTGTTCTCCAGGTTGTCGGCGGCGCTGAACAGGCCCTGGCTGCCGGTCTGGCGCTGGCCCTGGGTGAGCGCGCCGAGCTGGTCCAGCCTGCGGGCAATGGAGCTGGTGAAGCGCTTGTGCCCCTTCAGGTCCGTGGTGACGAGCTTGTAGTGCGGGGGCTGGGCCTCGTTTGAGCGGTGGGTGCGGCCCAAACCTTGCGTGGCCGCGTCGGCGCGCCAGCCGGGCTGGAGGATGTAGTGGATGCGCTTTTCCTGGTTCTTGGCCCCTCGGTCGGCGTGGTAGCTCCGGCCCGTGCCGCCCGCCTGGCTGAACACCAGCACGCGCCTGCGGCCGTCCATGAAGTCCTGGGCCTCCTTGGCTCCGGCGGCAGAGCCCCGGCGCTCCTCCTTGCCCAGAATCACCCGGCGTGAGCGCCCCGTCACCTCGGCCACCATGTCCGGGCCGATCTCTTCCACGATCATGTCCAGCGGGTTGCCGGGCACCTTGAGCGCGCCGAGATTTTCAAGGAGCCCGTCGCGCCGCTTCACGGCCTGGCGGTTCTCCACCGGGCTGCCGCCCGCATCCTTCACAATGCGCGAGCGCTCGTTGCCGTCCTCATCCAGGTACTGCTCGAACTGATGAATGGGGAAGGCCCGGCGCACATAGTCCATGAGCATCTGCCGGGGGGTGATGTCCAGGCTGGCCAGATCCTCGCCGCTGACGCTCGCCTGCTGGAGCGCGCGCTCCTGGGCGGCCTCGTTGGTGTTGGTGAGCTGCACCACGCAGGAATGCCCGGCAGCCAGCTCGGCCTTGATGTCGGCCAAGACGCTCGGCATGGTCATGGAGGTCAGCACCTGACCAAAAAAGCGCTGGTGGTTGCCCCAGAACAGGCTCATGGCCGCGCTCTTGGCCTGGCCGTTCTTGTCCTGTCCGGTTTCCTCCAGTGCGTCGTTGATGTTCTCCAGAACGATCTGCCACGAACGGGCATAGGTGTCGTAGGCCTTGCGCTGGTACTCCGTCAGCTCGTGGTCCAGGCGGCTGTAGGTGACACCATCGTAAGAGAGCGTGCGCGCCATGTACCCGCCCATGGCCTTAAGGTCGCGGGAGACCAGCTCCATGGCTGCAACGCCGCCCGCCTCAATGGCGTTGACGAGGTCGCGCTTGTTTGCAAACGGCGCGCCCTCGCCCCACAGGCCCATGCGTTCCAGGTAGCTTAAGTTGCTGGGTTCGGTTGCGCCCGTGGCCGAAACGTAGACCACGCGGGCATTTGGCAGGCGCTTTTGCAGCTCCACGCCAGCCAGGGCCTGCTGGGCGGGCGGCTTCTTGCCGCGCGCGCCCTCAACCTCGATGGCGTTGCCCATCTTGTGCGATTCGTCAAAGACCAGAACTCCATCAAAGTCCTTGCCCAGCCACTTCTCTATCTGGTCCAGACGACCGCCCGAGAAGGCTTCCTTCCCGGCCTTGCCTGCGCCCTTGGGCAACTGGGGCAGCGTGGCGTAGGTGGTAAAGAGCACACCATCACCGCGCTTGACGTCCTCGCCGAGCTTGGTGTCGGCCAACTGGAACAGCTTGCCCGAATCATCGCCAATGCCGCGCATGTCGCGCCCGGCATCCTCGAACAGGCTGCCATTGAACGTGACCCACACAGCCTTTTTCCGGCCCTGGTTCCAGTTGTCCAGGATGATGCCGGAGATTTCGCGGCCCTTGCCCACGCCCGTGCCGTCGCCGATGAAGTAGCCCCGGCGCGAGCCGTCGGGCAGTAGGTCGGCGTGGGCCTGGCCAGCGTAGACCACCTGTTCGAGCTGCGCATCGGACAGCGCGCCAGACTCCACAGCGGCACGGGGCAGATGCGGAGCGTACGTGGCCGCAGGCGGCTCCACGGCGGCCATGGCCGCGCTTTGCACCAGGGGGGTGGGGTGGGGCTTCGCGCCCTTCACGCGGACGCGCTGGGGGCGGTAGGACTCGAAAAGCGCTTCGGTGATCTCGCCTTGGGACTCGACCTTGTGCGAGACGGCCTCGACCTCTACCGGGCGCGCGTCATGTTCACTCGCTCCGCGCTCATGTAGGCCGGGTTCTGCTCCGCCAGGCTCATGGAGAGATTGTCCAAGATCGCTGCCGCCAGCCGCTCCGGGCTCATTCCGGGACTGTGGTCCACGGGCACCTCGGGGCTCGCGTCCTCCACCTGGACGAGAATCGCCCTCTGCCCGTGCTCCGGCGTGCGCCGGTAGAGCAGCGTCTCCACGTACTCCTCCAACGCCGGGTCCTTGGCCTTCACTGCCCCCGTCTCCAGCGCCCAGTGCGCCAGTTGGAGTGCGTACAGGCTCTCCGGCCAGCTCTGCTGTCCGGCCTGCTTCAAGGCCTTCTTGGCCGCCCGGTTCAGGGGAGACTCGTTCTGCGGAATTTGCTCGGGCATCGCGCACCTCGGTCAAGGCCTCTATGGCCTCGTTCAGGTTCTTGCATTCGATGTTGACATAGTCATTACCATGAGGTGGCACCTTGTCAATGACCACCATGAGGTTGTCGAAGCTGGTGCCGTACTTCTTGTATATCTCGCCATCGAGGTAGACATTGGCGCGCAGGGTATTCTCTTCCCTGGTCTTTCGCCACCACTCAGCCATGTGCGCCTTGTCCGCGCCCATGCCAGGGGAGAGGATAGCCACCAAGCGCCCGCCGGGCTCCAGCCTTTCCAATGCCTGGTCCAGGTGCGCCGTCACGTTCTTGGTCTTGCGCTGACCCTTCATGCGCCCGGCGGTGGACGAAAACGGCGGATTCATAATGACGAGCGTGGGTTTTACATCCTCGGGCAGGATGTTGTGGAGCTGCTCGGCGTTCTCGCCGGTGACATAGGAAAAGCCCAGGGCGGATAAGAGCGCCCGGCGGCGCGGGTCCAGCTCGTTCACGTGTACGTCGGCCCCGGCGTTCTTGGCGAACATGGCCAGGCCGCCGATGCCCGCGCTTGGCTCCAACACCACATCCTTTGCGCTGGGCCTGGCCACCCATGCGGCCACGGCGGCTAGGTGCGGCGGCGTGGAGAACTGCTGGAACTCGAGTTGCTCCTCGGTGCGCTTGGTCTGCGTGGGCAGAAGGGCCAGCACGTGGTCCTCAATCTCCTTGACCATGGCCTTCATGGCCTTGGCGTCCGCCTCGCCGGGATTCAGGCCGCGCGTGGCCAGGTACTGGTTCACGCCCATTTCCATGGCGTCGTAGGCTTCCTTGATGTTCCACCGCCCTTCCGCCTGTGTGCCGCCAAAGCCCTCGTTGGCCCAGGCCTGCAACTCGCGCCAGGTGAACTTTTCGCCCTTGGCCAGGGCCTCGGCCACGTTGCTGGCCACCGTCTTGGGGCCGGGGGCAATATCGACCCCCGCAGCCGCGCCAGCCACGGGGGGCTGGGCCAGGTCCGGGCGCTTCTCGTATATGTAGGCTTCAACCTCGTCCGCGTAGGCGGGGCTGTTCTCACGCTCCTGAGCCAGCACGCCGGGCAGGTTCTCGCGCGTGAGGCTCTCCATTGCCTCGCCCTCGTTCACACCAAGGGCACCGGCAATGCCGAACTCGATCTGCGTGGGCGTCAGCTTCTGATCTTCCTCGACGCGGTCCAGACCCATCTCCTTGCGCACAGCCTCCGGGATCTCCACTCCCGCAGCATCAGCCTCGGACACGGCCTTGCGGTGGTCAAAGCTGCTCGGCAGCCCCAGGCCAACAGCGAGGCTATCCAAAGGCTGGTGCTCCAAGGTGAGCCACCGCTCGCTTTTGTTCCTGTAGAACTGGACACGGCCGGTTTTCTCGTTGAAGCGCAGCGTGTCGGGAAACACCCCGAAAGCGGATGTCATCGTCCCGAACCTCACAGGTTCGCCAGCAGACATGCGCTCGTGCGCGGCGTCGTAAACCATCCGATGATAGTCCCGCTCGGTCATGGCATGCAGCGAGCGGACGTTCTTCAGAGTCCCTGCTTCCTGGCCACCCTGCGGAGCCAAGGCGCTTCCCCCCGTCGGCTCGCCCTGCCCTGCCTGCTCGCCTGCGCTGGCCCAGGCGTCGATGGCCGCGCGCAGATCGCGCTGCGTCTTGGTCGGCTGGGTGCCGGTCAGGCGATAGAACAACTCGCGCGAGTTCTTGTTGGTATCCAGGCGCAGGTAGTCCCAGAGGGTCTTTGCATCCCTGTTTTCCACGGCCTGCTTAACTGCGTAGCCCGTGTCCGAGTCCTCAAACAGTCCCTCGCGGGCCTCGATGACAAAGCCCCCAGCCCGGTTTGGCATTACAGTGGCAAAACGGCCCTTGCGGCGCAGCACTCCGGCCTGGGCCTCGGCGGCCTGCTTGGTGGGGAAGGGTCTGCCGTCGGCGCGCAGGATGGTTTCAGGCACTGGCAGAGCCGCAAAGCTGGCCTTGATGGCGTCTTGCTCTGCACGCATGGCCTGGGAGGCTGGGCTGCCCTGCTGCTGGGCCAGGGACTGTTGCACGGGTCCAGACTGGGCAACGGGAGTGCCCTGCGACCCGGCTGCCGGGGCCTGTTGAAGGGGTGCAACGGCATCCTGTTGCATCTGGGCCGGGGGCTTTTGCACTGCAACAGGCTGCGCCAGCGGCGCGGGTTGGGCCAGCTCGGGGCGTTCCAGGGCCGTGGACGCCAACTCCTGCGCGGAGAAGGGCCGGGACGGGGCCTGCACAACCTCCGGGGCCAGGTCAAGGCCGAGGCCAATACCGCCAGCAGTCGGCGCGAGCGGCTGCGTCAGCAGATCCCTGGTTACGGAGGGCTGCGCGAGCTTTTCAACCAGCCCCAACCCGAGGCCGGCCTGGGTGTCGGCGGAGGCCAAGGGGCTGCGCGCGCTGTCTTCCGGCTGGAAAAGTTCGCTGGCCGTGGGGAAGGCGGCACTGTGCGCCTCCTGGTAGCGGCTGCGCAATGCGTCTTCGGCATAGTAGTCCTGGGCCGGGGCCGCAGGCTTCGGCTCGGCTGCGGGCGCGTCGTTGAGCAGGTCCTTGTGCTCGCCGGGGGCCAGGGCGGGCTCGGTTTTAAGGATGCCGAGCTTGTTTGCGGCCTTGCCAAGCGCCAGGCCCGTCCCACGGGTTCCGACGAACAGGGCGTTGGTGACGGGGGCCTGTTCCTTGTAGGCCTCAAGCAGCGTCGGAGCCTTCTCACGCAATCCAGCCGCAGCTTCTTCCTTGCCCTGACCCCACTGTGAGGCCGTCTCGCTCGCGTGCTCTCCAGCAAAGTCAAGGGCCTCGGCACCTATGGTCTTGGCGGCCCTGGTGAGCATGGTCTTTCCCGCAAATCCATGCACAACCTTGCCCAGCACGGAACCGAAGATCATATTAGAGGCCATTTCGGGAATGGCTTCCCAGGCACCGTAACGGCTGGCCGCGTCGCTGAACTTGCCGACAAGGGCGTCGGCTTCCTCCTGGGTGAGCCTGCGCTGTTCAGTCTTTTGCAGCTCCGCGTTGGCCTTCTCCAGCACGTTCGACAAAAACTCGTCGCGCTGCGAGAGGAAAGCAACGGGGGCACCCGCAGCGGCACCAATCGCAGCGCCCGGGGGGCCAGCGACAAGGCCGCCGACCTGCGCGGGAACGCTTGAGGCCAGACCATACCCGGCGGAGCTTGCCGCGTCCGTGGGGCTGAAATACGAACCCTTGCCAAGGATCGGGTGCCCGGCGTAGCGCAGATCGCGCAGGTTGTCCGCGCCTTCCTTGATTGCGCGTGACTTGTCGGTGTAGTCGCTGCCGTCCGCGCTGATCTTGTTGTAGGGCTCGAAGGTCTGGGACAGCGCCCCCTCGTGCAAGTGGGCATCAAGGAAGCCCCAGCCCTGGCGCCCAGCCTGGAGCAATGTGGTGCCAACCTGGCGCGGCAGGGCCTTGAGCGTGTCCTTGGCAAAGGAGAGCACGCCGTAGAGGTCGCCCCGGTCGGCATCCGTCAGGTTGCGCGCGACATAGGCCTCGCGCGCGTCCTTGAGCGTGCCCGGCTCCACGTACTGGCCGCTTGCCCGCATTTTCTGGTCGAACAGCTTGCCCAGGAACTTTTCCCGGAACTCCGGCTTCTGTGTCGCAAAGTCCGGCCTCTCTGCATAGAGCGAGGCGACCTCGGGGTCATAGTCCGGCCCCAGGGTATGGGCCTTGACGAAGCGCTGACGCGAATCCACCAGGTTCACCCCGCCGACCTGCTCAAGCCGTGGCGCAACCTGCTGGTCAAAGTACTGGCTCAAGAAATCACTCTTGAACTCCGGGCTTTCGCTTGCAAAGTTCGGGTCGGCGTAGAGCCCGAATACGTCGCTGTCCAACTGCGTCTGGGGCATCGCGGGCTCCTATTTCTTGGTCTGCGGACGCATCTTGTCGTACAGGGCGCTGGCCGCGCTGGACCGGGGAGGCGGGGCCACGCCATCATCGGGGCTAGTCGCAACGCCAGGCTGGCGCACAGATTTCGGCATCACCCCGCGCAGATCGTCGTAAGATTTAACCTCTTTCCCCGTCATGATGGTGTACTTGTGGAACACCGTGGCATCGGCCTGCCGCGCGGCCTCTTCAGGATCAATGAAGGGGTCGTTCTTCTGTGCCTGGGCCGCTGCCTTCTCGCGGTCAGCCAGGGCCATTTCGAGAAGCGACTTGGTCTTACCCTCGCTCGCGCCCTGGCGCAGGCCCAGGGCTTGCTCCTGGAGCGCAAGTCTGCGCCCTTCCATGCCCAGCTTCGCCTGCTCATGCTCAAGGGCACGCTGCTCCTTGTTCACAACCATGATGCCGGACTTGAGATAGTCATCGTTGCCGAGGGTGGCCGTGTGCGTTCCGGCCTCATCGAACACCGCGAACTGCCGGGTGGAGTTGTCCAGATTGATGAGAGGCACGACGCGCAGCTTCTCGCCTTTGGGTCCGGTGGCCACATGCCCGCCAGTCTCCAGGGCCTTGGCGTTGAACTCCATGTTCGTCACCCGGTGCGACGCCATCTGCATGGCGTAGTCTTCCTTGGACGTGCTGCCCACCAGATCAAGGGCCTCCCGCACGCTCATGGAGCGGCCCGTGGGCGTGTAGCCGTCGCCGGGCGTGGCTTCGCCTTCGGCCTGCGGCTTTAGCCCAGCGTTGCGCTCGTTATGGTAGTGGTCGAGCGTCCTTGTTTCGGGGTTCCAGCGGAACTCGCCACGCAGGGGCAACGTCTTGCTCAACTGCGCCAGAGTATGGCCAGCCCCTTCCTCATCGCCCTTTGCGGCCATGTCATTTGCAGCCACCAGCGCGGGGCGCACCACGTTGTCGTACTCGACAGTGCCCTTCTTGAGCACCGACCCGAGCAGGGCAACCTGGTTCTCCTGGGTGCCCAGAACCTGCTTCTGCACGCTGGCCAGAGCCTTTGCGCCCGCCAGGCTCTTCGGGTTGACCTGACCGAGGGCGCTCAAACGCTCTTCCGGCGTCTTGGCATTGTTCGCCAGCTCCATATACTCATTGGCCAGTTTGGACTCTTCCAAGGCCTGCCCGGCCTGGTCGGCCAACAGCCTGCCAGACTTGGCCTTGCCCTGCTGTTCCTGGGCCTTGGCCCAAACAGCACCAGAGACGCCCTCGGGCCTGGCCGCGTTCGGGTTAGACTCCAGAGCGTCCAGGCCCAGGCCCAGGCCACGCTCCTCGTCTTCCTTCTTGGCAGTCTCCCGGTAATCACGCAGACCCCTGGCCACCTTCACAAAGTCATCGCCCGTCGGTCTTCCGTATTCGTCCGGCATGCTGCCCCCTTATGAAAACAGGTATGCGCCGATGCCAACCAGGGCACCGATTCCCGCGCCCCACGGCCCCATGGACGAGCCCGCCGCCGTGGTCGCAGCGACATCGGCTCCCGTTGCAGTGGCTGCCTGCGTGGCCGCAGCGACAGAGGCACCCTCCACAGCAGCAGTGGTCTCTGCGGCAACAGTTGGCACGACAACACCGCCAGCCACGGCCTCCTTGGCGGTCATGGCCCCGATGGTCTTGGTCAGCTCCGCACCGGCCAGTGCGCCGCCCATGCCTGCGCTCACCGCGCCGCCCGCCGTGGGGCCGGGCAGCGTCCTTTCCGTGGTGGAGCTTCTGTTCTGCCCCATGGCCGCAAAGGAGCTTTTGGCCCCGTCCATCATCTGGCTGGCGCGGTTCGCCGGGTTGTCCACCTTATAGAGTCCGAACATGGCGGGTATCCTCCTAGCCCATGCCGAGGTTGGAAGCCTTCAGGAGCCGGTCGTAGTTTTCGCTCCTGGCCAGGGCGCGGGCAGTGTTGGCCGACTGCGTCACCGTGCGGGCGCGGGTCAGGGCCTGGGAGCGGCCCAGGGTGTCGGCAAAGGCCTCGGAGTCGGGGTTCAGGCCCAGGCGTGAGAGGTTCCGGGTCACGCCCTGGTCCACGGTGGTCATGGCCTGTTCGGCGTCGGCCCGCGCCGTGCCCGCAATAGCCTCGGCGTTCACGCCGCTTAAGCTCTCCTCAATAAACTTGTCGCGCACGGGCTTGGCCGCAGCCACCATTTCCAGGTTGGCCGCGATCTGCTCCTGCTCAAGCGGCTTGTAGTCGCTCTTCCAGAAGTTGAAATACTCCTGGGCCATGCCCTGCTGGGACTCGGCAATTGTGGCCATGCGCGCGTTGTATTCGGTGTCCTGGGTGTTCGTGGTCTGGCTGCCACCCCCGCCGCCCTTGCACAAGGCCACGGGGCCGTCGTAATCAAAGCCCTCGGCCTCCAGCACGGCCCCGCTCGCCATGTCGATGATAATCCTGGTGTAGACCCGCATCACACGTCCTCCCGCGTCACAGTGGTCAACACAGCGGGCAAGCTCGCGCCCGCCTCAGCGTCATAAGCGCCAAAGGGAAGCAGCCCGCGCCGCTTCCAGCCGCATTTCAGGGCGAAGGCCACGGCCAAAGGGTTGTCTGCGGGAGTGATGCCCACCAGCATGTCGAGGATAAATGCCCCGTCGTCTCCGCGCATGGTGATCAGCTCGCGCAAGCAGTGCCTGCCAAGACCAAGGGCGTCCTGGCCCCAAAACTGGCGAAAAGTGAAGAAATTGGCCTGGGCAAAGCGCGCCTGGAAACGGTTCAGCCAAACGCAGCCAGCCGTTTCTCCGCGTACGTAGGCCACGTAAATGGCCGTGTGCTGGGCCTTGGCCATGCGCAGGAATGCGCCCTCGCCTGTAATGCTCCGGTCTCGGAACACATGCGCGCAGCCCTCAGCCACCACGCGCCGATACAGCTCCAGTATCTCCGAGTCCTTGTAGCTGGGCACACCGTCCACCTCGACATAGGGGCTCATGCGAAATTCGTTCATCGTCCCTCCTGCGCCTGACGCTCCGCAACTTCCTGGGTAGCAAGCCCCATCTCCACCAGATCCCTGAACGTCACGGCCCGGCCCATGCGGTCGGGCACGCCATGCACCAGGGCCATGAGCGCCTGACGTACGGCCCGGAGAAAGGCTTGCACCCAGGGTGGCACGCCGTCGCGCACATCGGGCAAGAGCGGCGTTCGCATCAGCTTGCCCTCAGCTCGGCCATGCTCCCGGCCACGCTCACGCGCCGCACATCCACGGCACCAGAAATACACACCCAGGCCTCACGCCCAGAGGCGGCAGGCAAGGGGAAGGGGGCGGGGCTCGTCACGTTGCGCCGGTATACCTCGCGACCATCAACATAGAGCTGGAAGGCCAGCACCGGTTCCTCGCTGTAGGCCGCGCTCACGCTGTCCAGGATGTCGCCACCGAAGATCACGCTGCCGCACAGGGCCGTGCCCAGCCTGCCGCCCAAGTCCCCTGCGGCGATCTCGTCCGCGTAGCTCTCAGCCAGCGCTGCCCGGCGCGCCTCAAACTCCGCCTTTGTCAGCATGGGCGGAAATTCGGCCTCCACACGCGCAGCGGCCATATTCACCGGGGCCGGGAAGCGAAAGACCTTGCTCATCCACTGCGCGCTGCATTTGATCTCATCGCCCTCCCAAAGGGCCACGCTGGTGCGCCCGCCGGATTCAAACCCCAGATGCAGCCTGCGGCCCTCAGGCTCCAAGTAGCCGCATGTGGAGTGAGCCCACAGGCCCAGAAGCATGCCGGGGGCGGCCAGGTCAAAGATGAACCCGCGACGCATGCCGTTCTCGTCCTCGTGGAAGCAGATGTAGCGCTCGCCCAAGCCCCAGGCGCGGAAAGTGTCCGGTCGCATGGCCTGCCAGAACTCTTCGGAGATGACGCCTGCCGTCAGGTTCTCCGGGCTACTGGAGCCGCCGCCAACCAGGTACAGGCCGTCCACGCCGGGAAAGAGCACGCCCTGGCGCATGGACACCACGCCGCGAGGCCCAACACAGGGCGTGATGCCCTCCAGCTTTCGCGGCACTGTGGCTGTCACGTCGTCGCAGCTCACCACGTAGGCTGAGGCCTCGGTCAGAATCACGAGATTGCCGCCCGTGGCCGCCAAGGCCACGATGGGGTGTTCCAGGCTGTGCGAGAAGGCGCGCGGCCAGGCATAGGGGGCAAAAGGCTGACAGAAATACAGGCGGTGCCCCACAAACCCGGCGAGCGACCCGCCATGCACGGCGGTGAGGCCCTGGAGCCCATCAGGCGGGGGCAACCAGCCTTCGGTTGGCAGTGCCTCGCCAAGATGCGAGGATGGGATGCTGTCAAGATACGAATCCTCGTCCGCGTCGATCTCGGCCACGAGCTGTTCCAGGGTGGCCTGAGTGCCGCTCACGCCACGGTACAGGCGCTTTTGCGCCACCGTGTTGCGCCCGGTCATATCCGGCAAGACAAGCCCCGAAACCTGCACAGGTTGCCCGGTCTGCACATCCATCAGCGCGCTGGCCGGACTGGGGGCGCTTTCTTCGCCCAGATCACTCACGAGGGTGAAGAGGTAGTACGTGCTGTAGATGACGTTCGGATCGCCCTCGCCCTGGACCACACAGGTGGGCGTGGCCGTTGGGGCCGGGATGCCCAGGCGCACGGGTGCGTCCGCCCCGCCGCCTTCGGCCCGGCGAAACATCATGGCCCCGGAGCCCAGCCCGGTGTAGTATACCCGGTCCAGCTCGTCCGAGGCCACCAGGGACTGGCACACGCTCACCGGCTCGAAAAAGGTCATCCACTGTCCACCATAACGCAGGATGTCCTGAACGCCGCGCACGGCCAGCCGCGCCTCCACGCGCATGCGGCGCAGGGCCTTGAGCGCGCCCGAAGACAAGACACAGTCTGCCGCGACTTGCGCCTGGTGGGGCTCAAGCAAACGCGGGTCAATCAAGGGCCGCATGCCGGAGAACACGGGGATGTCAAAGCGCATGCCCCCTACCTCCATTCGCACAGACAAATGTCAGCCCCGCCCGACCGACACCCGGTCGAAACGATTGGCAGCTTGCAAACCGGGCAGCACCTGACACCGCAGACAAACACCGGAGCAGGCTCCGGGCGCTGGCTGGCAGCGTCCAGGGCCTTTGCGCGGAGTTCAATCTCCATGGCCTGTGGGGTGTCGCTGGGGGCCAGCATGAGCTACACCCGCTGAGCCCTGAGCGCGACGATCTGAGCATCAAACGACTGGATTCGGGCCAGGGCCGTCGGATCACCCAGTCGGTCCTCGCGCAGAGGGCGGGCCAGTCTGGCTTCCAGCGCCTTGATCTGAGCGTCAATGGCGGCGTTGACGAGCGGGTTGATGAGCGGATCGACGAACAAGACCGGGGCATCGAGGTAGGTGCCGTCATCGTGCCTGTACTGCCCCAACAGAACGTGTCCAGGAGCCTCCTTGAGGTCATCAACAAACTCAGGCGTGTAGAGGGTGCGCAGTTCGTCAAGCGGTTGAGGGAAGATCTCAACAACGCATTTTGTGTTGTCCAGTCTGACACGAATCATGTCTGTTCTCCTACAGGTGCTCAATCGTTACGCATCCACCAGCGGCCATTCCACAGATGTAGGTCATGTAACCTCGGTCGCCGCCAAACGGGCCGGAACCTGCGCCAAACGAAGTCTCAGCCGGGGCATTGCCTGCACCCTCCGAGTAGCTGCCGCCCTGGCCAATAGAACCAGGTCCAAACGGCGTGTCTCCACTTTGGTAGTAGGACGAGGCCGTCACATTATCGTCCCCGTAGATGGGCCAAGGTTCGTCCTCTGGCCAAATGTAGATTGGATCGCCCATAGAAACCGTGGGCATACGACGCGCTGCGCGAACTGTGGAGCAGCCAATGCAAGTGCGGCCGCCAGGGCTTGATACACATGCGCCGAAGGTCGTGGTGCCGCCGTCCGCCTGCGTGGTTCCATTGCATCCGGGGACACCGGGTTCACCGATCGTCAACGGGACAATAAAGCCTGCGGGCAGATTGAGCAGTGCCATCGCGTAGCACCCGCTGGAGCCTATGTATGCGCCGCCGCCGCCCTGCACTTCTACAGCGATCTTCCCAGCCCAGGGTGGAACTTCCCAGTTCGGCTGCGAATACCGATGCAGTTCCTTGCGGCTGCTCGGGCCAGAGATGGTCGCCGCATCGACGCCACGAGAGTGGTCTGTCACAAAACGACCGATGATTCGCGAGTACACAAAGCCGGGCGGAAGCGTGGGGGTCTTGCTCCGCGAAATCAGCGCATCGACCGTCCCGTCGGCCTTCATCATCAGGATGACCCACCACATCTGGGCTGAAAGCAGTTGGTCGGTTATCGAGGCCCTGCCGTTGTAGTCAGCCGTCACGCCCTCGTCTGAACCCGAGGAGGAAAACGAGAAGTACCAACCGCAGCCACCAGCACTTGTGTAACCGGAGTTTCTGACCACGTTGAGCACTGTCACCGTCGCGTTATAGCCGGAGCCTCCAAAGCCTGACAGGACGATGCTGTTCCCTACGCCGATCGGTGCCACGTTTTGCGTGTTGCCGGTGATATAGCCGACACCAGCCGACCTCTGCCGGGTCTTAAAAGGGATGTTGGACACCGACCCGCCGACATACGTGTCTGCGGCTCCAGCATTGTTCCCCTGGGCGAATAAGCTCTGGATGTCCTTGCACAGGGTGGAACTCAGGACGATGTCCTTCGTGTTTGTGCTGTCTCGGCAGACACCCGCAGAGATCGTCAGGCCGTTCTTGGTGGAGCCGTTCCTCTGAGGGCATGTCAGAGTTCCTGTGGTATCAGCAACATATGTGTCGTTTGGACCGGTGTAAGCGTACCAGATGTAGCTGGCTCCGGCCCCAAGAATGGTGAATGTTCCATTGTACCCGGTGCCTGTCATGCCTGTGATCGTAACGACACTACCTGCGCTCAAATACTGGTTCGCGTTCGGGCAGTAGACGTAGTTGATATTCGCCGAGCGTTGCCGATTCGAGATAGACAAAGAGACGGAGCCAATGCCGGATGCCGACAACGCAAGGCCAGTAATGAAATCCTTCGGCGAGCCCGTGGGGAGGTTGGCCAACGCAGCGGCGAGTTCCGCATCGCTCGCCATGCCACTCTGAGCCTCGGACACTACCTCGGCCCTGGTTTTGCCTCCCAGTTCGTCCGCATCGGTCGCGCTGGCCGCCTTGCCCGACAGGGCCTCGGCGATAACCTCAGCCTTGGTTTTTCCACCCAGGGTGTCGGCGTTGGCTGCGTTGCCGTACTTCGGCGCGGACTCCACCTCCAGGCCCAGTTCCACCAAGGCCAGACCGGCGTCCACGGTGCAGCTCTGCACGGTTATCGTGGTTGCGCCCCCGGCATAGGACGAGGTCGCCACATAGCCGTAGGCGTCCGTGGTCTGGATGAGGTGCAGCGCGCGGTTCGGACGAAAAAATGCCGTCACGTCACCTGCGATGGTGAAAGTGCTGGCGTTCACACGGGTAGGCAAAAGCAGGTTCCTGGAGGCGTCCATCGGGCGCACCCAGCGCCCTTCGGCCAGGCGCTCCCAGGCCTCGGCAGTAACCACCAATTCGAAGCCCGCGCCAGCCGGGAAGTCCTTGGCCGTGGTGCCTTCCCGCCCGCGCATGATGGTGATGCGGTTGCCGTCCCTGGCCGTGGCCAGGGCGTACTCGTAGTTGCCCGCATTATCCCTGATGCGCACCGGAAACACGTCTCCGGGGTATTCCAGCACCGGAAACTCCGCAGCATCTGCGGTCTGAACCTGCACTTCCGTTGCGGAGGCGGAGATGGCCACCACCAGGGTCGAGCCTGCGTTATTGGACATGAAGATCATGCGGCACCTCTCCTAGAAAAGAATCTGGGGAAGCTCGCCCCCAGCGATAAAGTCCACCCGTACGCCAACACCCTTGAACAGTGGGTAGCCTCTGGCCATGGCCGTGGATTTCCCATCAGAAAAGACCTCGCCCGCCACCTGCATCGCCCCGGCCACATCACAGTCCGAAGCGCCGTTGACGAAAACCTCCGTCCACGACTCGACGGACGGCGAAACAACCCCACTGGCTCGGCCCTCCGTCTCCGTCACGGCCACATGCGAAACGCCAGGCAGGACAGCGTCCGTGGACCGCCCTTCGCCTTCCAAGGGGCTGGAAGCCACAAGAACTGGCAACACACGCCCCAAGGAATCACCCTGACCCTGCATTTGGGCTGCGAGAACAACTCCGGGCGACAGTTCAGCCTCGGCACAGCCAACACCGGAAATCGAGAACGAAACCGGCACTGCCCCAATGACCTGGCTCCCCCCGGCCCCAACGCCGAAGACGCCCGCGCCCACCAGCAGGGCGGGATCGAATGCGGCTTCCGCCTGGCCAGAAGCAACGCAGGGAACTGTTCGCAGCACCAATGGAAGGACCGAGACCTGTGTCTGCCCGGTAGAGGCAATCTCACCCTCCACCAGATGCTCCCCGGCAAAGGGCACGGTGCCCACGCGGTATGTTCCAAGGGTCGGCACAGGCGCTTACTCCTCAGTCAGATTCATGTCCCCGGCGCGGACGCGGAAGCTGTCGCCCGCCCAAACCTTCTTGAATTCAGCAAGGTCGCCGTACTGAGGCAACGCGCCGTAATGCAGCACATTGCCGCCCGTGGCCGCGTCCATGATGGCCCAGGCCTGCATCTGGCCCCAGTCTTCCGTAGCCACGTCAAAGTCCACGGAAGCATCACTGGTCGATTTCCCGCCAGAGCCGAAGGCCACGGCGGCAGGCATGGTGAAGGCTTCCCGCGCGTATCCGCCGCCGGAAACCTCATTTGTCAGCGTGCCGTTTTCCAGGCCTGTGACACTGGTGAACAGCGCCAGATAAACCGTGGGCTTGGCGAACGCGGCCACGCCCAGGGAGTGGTCCAGCAGCTTCCTGGCGAGATACTTGCTCTTGGCCATGAGTGTTCCTCCTCAAAAGGTCAGTCAAAAAATGGTCTGTACTGCGAGCTTGCGGGCGCGCCAGCGCCGCCCTGCTCAACATTGATGGTGGCTCCGGCCACGCCGTCCTCAAACTTCTTCTCGTAAAAGGCTCCGCCGCCCGGATCGCTCCAGGGCCGGTCAGGCATGAGCATGAGCTTGGATATGGCCCCGTGGGCGATGGTTGTGCCGTGCTTGGAGAGCAGGAACTCCGGGCCTTGGGCGCTATTTACTGCGGGGATGAGGACCACCTCGACCAGGAGCGCGCCGGGCACGTCTTCCTGCGGGGTCGGGTACAGGCGCACCACGTTCGGCTCGGTGAAGATGAAATGCGTGGGTGCGCACGCCGTTTGCTCCGCCAGGCTGCGCCACTGATCAGGCGTGAGCGGCGTAAGGCGTGCCCCCTGGAAGCGCACGGACAAAACGCAACGGATGTCGGCCTGGTCGGGCGGACGCAGGCCGTAGGCCCCTTCTCCGGCCAGCACATCGGAAACCAGGGACTTGTCTGTCCAGATGCGGGCGCGGGCGCAGAACTCACGCGCGGCCTCGCGCACCTGAGCCGCCATGCCCGAGACCGGGCATTTGGCCGTGGACTGCCGCACCAGCGGCACGAAATTGCGCCAGGAGGTGAAGATCATCTGCCTTGCTCCTGCTGGAAGTTGGGCGAGAACACGAGCTTGGCCTTGGCCTCTTCGCCCAGCACCAGGTAGTAGCGCGAGAGGTGGCGCTCGCCCTTGGTCATGTCCTCGCCGCTGGCGTCGTTGCGGGAGTAGGCCCGGTACATCATGTACTCGCGCAGGGGTTCGGCCCAGATGGCGTTGACGGGCAGTTCCGCCTCCATGCTGGAAATTGCGGGTGGGATGCGGGCGTAGGACACGTCCACGTACACGCCTGCGGCTGGCGGTGGCGAGACGTAGAACACCGTGGGCACGGTATCGTCGTAGACGAAGTGGTCAATGACGCTGGAAAAGCCCTCAATGTGCCAGTCCTGGTTCGCGGCGTCCAGATCGTCACGCGAAACGGGAGTGACGGGCAGGCCGGGGGTCTGGCCGCCACTCCCCATATTGCGCACGATGCTTAAGAACCTGGCACCGCCGGGGGGCAGGTTCTGCTTGGTGGAGCCGGTGGTCAGGAGCACCGGGGCCGTCACCGAGTACGCATCGGGCCGCAGGAGCACCACGGCGCACATGGCGTCGCTTAAGTACCCCAGGAGCGCATCCGCCTTCCAGCGGGTATGCTCGTGGCCTTCCTCGTAGTCGTTCAGGTCCCGTGCGACCTTGATCACCAGCTCCGCAGCCTGCATGAGCGCCCCCTAGATGATGACCTGGATGTTGAGGCTCTGAACGTCGTGGCCGTCACCCGGATCAGGGGCCACGGAGTTCAGCAGGTTCTTGTAGACGCACCTGGGCACCTCGACTTCAATGTCGCGGGGGACCATGAACTCCAGGCCGTTGACGCAGGTAAACACGGGCTTGCGCCCGCTGGTCCCCTCGCCGTTCATGATCTTGATCTTGACCTTGGCGTCGTTGCGCACCTCGTGAAAGGCCGTGGCTTCGGCCTTCGAGGTCTTTTTCGCAGCAGCCGCAACCTGTCCCTGGACCTCTTCCAGCTTCGCTGCCAGAGCATCGGCCTGCTCCGCCTTGGCGCTGGCCTCGGCCAACTGGGTTTTCAGGTCTGCCACTTCATCGGCCTTGGCGTTGGCCTTGGCCAACTGGGTCTCCAGGTCCTTGATGCGCTTGGCATCGTCCGGCGCAGGCGCAGCGGGGGGGGAGTTTTGATCGTTTTGTTTGGTCTCAGCCATGGCGAGTATCCTCTCTTTTGCCTTTCCGGTTACAGGCTAGGCCTTGACGCCAGCCTCAAGCCGCGCCGCCCAAGACTGGTTCAGGAACACGTTGGCCACGTATGTGATCCAGGCCACGCTGCCGCGCTGACCCATGGGGTCGCCCTCGCGCGGAACGCCGGGGTTCAGCACCTTGGGGGTAACGGCGTTCGGCCCCTTGAACACCACGGAGCCAAAGGCGTGCTGGCCCAGGAAGATGTAGGGGTACACATCAGCTTTGACGCCGGTGGTACTGAGCATCAGGCCAGCGTCCCCGCCAGCATCGGGCCAGGGGGAGAGCAGCGGCGAGGCCACGAAGCGCACATCGTCGCAGGCACCAATCTCGGTCGGGTAGATGAAGCCGCCGCCGTAGTCCTTCACGGACACGAAGCCGTCCAGCTTGCGCACGTCGCCCACGCAGTCGGTGTGGCACAGGCAAACATAGGCGGGCTCCACGGACTCGGAGTTGAACTCAGCGCCGGACTTGACGCGCTTGGTGATGCGCCGCGCGTGCTGGCGGCTCAAGAAGCGCACAACGCGCGTCACGTGGTCGCGCGAGATGACGGTATTCACGGCGGCGCGCTCAACGCCGTTGGCAAAGAACGCGCTGGTGCCGCCCTTCATGGTTCCCAGGCGAATGGTCTCCAGCATGGCCCCGGACTGCTCGCCGCAAAGGGTGATCATCTCCTGGAGCACGTTGTCGGTGTGCAGATCCTTGACCACGTCGGTGAGGCCGAGCCAGTCGCCCACCTGGCGCAACTGGGCGGTGATGGTTTCGCGGGTGGGCTTCTTGCCCGCCGGGGTCACACCCTCGACCACGTAGTTGGGGGTGAAGTCGAGCGGGTTGTAGCGACCGAAGTTGATGATGTCGGTCTTGTTCTTTTCCAGGGGCTTGCCGTCCACAAACTGCTCGGAGACCAGGAAGGGGGTGGCGTGCTCCAAAAGCACCGGGCACAGGTATCCAGCGGTGTTCGGGCTGATATTTCCGTAGGTGGTCGGGTCCATGACGAACTCCTATTTCTTGGTTATTTTGACCCCCGCCTTCCACCCGGCCTCGAAGTCGTCCTTGTCAGGACCACCGCCGACGACAGGCGTGGGGCTGGGTCGCGAGGGAGGGGCCAGTGCGGCCTCTGCGGCCTGGCGCGTCTTTTCCTGGCGCGCCTTGGGGCCGGTTTCTTCCTTGAAGCGCGAGAGCAGCGCACAGACTTCCTGCGCGGTGCCCTCGGTGCGGATGCGCTGGATCTCCACGTAGTCCTTGCCGGGCTTGGCCTCGGCCCAGGCATCCACGCGGGCCTTGTACGCATCCAGCTTGGCCTTGTTCTCAGGCACAGACATGTCGGCGCTTTGAAGCGCGCCGTAGTCCGGGTGCGCGGTGTGAATGACCGCGAAGTGGGCCTCATGCAGGTCGGCTGCGGCCTGCTCAACTGCGGCCACGGTTCCGTTCAACCGCCCGCGCTTGTCGGCGATGCGGTCGGCCATTTCCTCCACAATCACATGGTCCGGGCCGTACTCGGCCAGGGCCTTGCGCAGGCGTTCGCCGTCACCGGAGTCCTCGGCCATGAAGGCCGCGTACTTGGGCTTGGCCTTGGCAAAGGCCTCCACATCCTCGCGAATGTCCTCGGGCACCTCGGCCAGGGGTTTGCCCACGGCGTCGGCCTGACCAGCGCCAGAGGCGCGCAGGTTCTTCAGTTCTTCCTGGGCCTGGCGCAGGCGGTCCTGGGTCTGGCGCAAGCGGCCCTGTTCGGCGTCATAGAGCTGCGCCTTGCGGCGCATGGCTTCCGCGTCATCTTCAGCCGGGGGCTCTGCGCCTGCGCCCGCGCCGTTTTCGCCAGAGGCCTCGTTGCCTGCGGAAACGGGCTTTGCGCCCTGCCCTTCTTCGCCCTGGCCGGCCTTGTCTTCCTCAGCGCCGGTGCCCGGCTCCGCATTGGAATCGGCAGCACCCGCAGCCTCGGAAAAGGCGGCGGCAAACTCGGCTTCAGCCAACGCCTCGGCGTCGGCGGGTCCCTGTGCCTCTTGTTCCTGGTCTTTGTTCAGCTCGCTCATTGTGTCCTCCCCTCGGGCCGCTATGCGCGGTAGCCGACAGTCGTTTGGTTAGTTCTCGTCGCTTTCGGCCTGTGCGTTTTGCCGGGGGGTCATTTCCTCCAACAGCTCACGCAGACCTAAAATCTTGCCTTGCAGCGCCTGGAAGCGCTCCGGCTTGGCCTTCTCAAGCTCGTCGCGTTTCTCCTCGATGAGGCAGTCGCACAACTCGCGCACGCCCAAAACGCTATGCGTGCCGTAGCTGTCGCGGCAGACCCGCAGGGCCTGCGCTTTGCGCGCCTCAAGGCTAGCCATTGCCCTTGTCCTTGCTCGCAGCCTTGTTCGCTGCCTTGTCCGCCGCCTTGCCCTTGGTGGCGTCGTCCCAGCCCTTCTGGAATCCGTCCTCGCCCTCGCGGGTGATGGCGATGTCCGTGATCTGGAACCCGAGGCCCAGGCGCTTGCCGCCGTGCTGCGTGTCCTCGTCGCTCACGCGGGTGGTCTGGGCCTTGGCCTGGATCTGCACCACCGCGCCCGCATCGAAGTCCTTGATGTTCAGGCCGAGCGCCTTGATCGCATCGCTGTCGAGGCTAATCTCAAGCCCGTAGGGATACTTGGGGCCGTCATCTTCCTTGCCGCAGCATGTCGGCACGCAACCGCCCGCCGTGCTCTTGTCCCCTTTCTTCGGCTTGGGGAGAGCCATGTTCACCAGCTTCGCCACTTTCGCCCCCTTCTCTAGGCCGCCAGGCCCAGCTTCTGCATTTCACCGTTCAACATGCCCATGATGGCGTCCGGCAGGGCCACGCCTTGCTTATCCGCTGCGCCAAGCAAGGCCTGCACGTTGGCCATGGCCTGAGCCTGGGCCTCCTTGGCCAGCTGCTCCTGCTCATACTGCTGGGCCTCTTCCTCGGTGCGCACGGGGATGTTCAGGTCCATGAGCTTCAGGCCTTCCACCAGCAGCTCGCGGTCCTTCACATAGCGGTGGAAGCGCGGGCTGTCGGTCATCTGAATAGCCTTCAGCATCTGCTCGGCCTGGAGTTCGCGGGCGATGAGCGCGCTACTGCCGATGGCCTTGATAACGAAATCACCCTTGATGTCCTCGCGCGGGTTGAAGCGCATGTTCCAGTAGTAGGACCAGGTGATGTGCGGGCGGGTGACGGAGATATCGAACTGGGCCACCAGGCCCTTGATGACGATGTTGGCCGCGCCCATAAGCATGGACAGGCCGCTTGCCGTCTCCGCAGCGCCGCCGACGGCATTGTCCCCGCCCATGAACCGGGGCGTGGTCAGCTCGTCGCTCCAGTCGGCCATGAGCTTGGCCACCATCAAAAGGTCCTGGACGTTCGAGGGCACAGTGAAGAAGTTGAGCGCCGTTTTCATGTCCTCGACGTTCTTGAACTTCCACGTTTTGAACGGGTAGTGGTCGTCTGGGTCCGTACCCTCGTGCAGGGCGCTCATGTTCACCGCGACCTGCGGCCCGGCGCAGGCGGCCGCATTGTCCAGGATCATGCGCACGGCGGTGTTGAACGCGCTTTGTGGGTGGCGCATGACGGAAGCCACGCCCTCCGGGAAGAACCCGGTTTCGTCGCGTCCGAACATGAAGAAACAGTAGGGGATGTCGATGCCCTCTATGGGCGCCAGCACGGCCTTGACCACGCGCTCGCCCAGGAGCCAGACATTGGCCGCGTAGGCCCCGGTCTCATCGGCCACCTCGACCCCGGCGTCGGCCAGCTCCTTGCCGGAAAGATAGCCCCAGCGCTCCAGCAGCCTGTAGCGCCCCGGAACGCCCGTCGCGCTGGCCTTGTAGTCCTCAAGCGACATGCCGCGCAGGTTGGACTCGTACTCCTCCAGCTCCGCGTCTCCGTCGGGATGATCCTTGATGTGCTCGCTGATGGCGGCAGTGTCGAAGCCCGGCCAGGCTTCCAGCTCCTTCAGATCCTTCAAGGTCTTGAGGTGGCTTTGCCAGACGAAGCGCAGGCCCGAGGGCTCCAGGGCCGTCATGTCGGGGAAGATGTCCCAGATGGACACGAACTCGCGGAAGGGCCAGTATTCGCCCTCTTCCTGGCCCAGAATCCACCCGGCCTCGCCGGAGTACATGAACTTCTCGCGCTTGCGGCGCTCCACCAGGGGACCTTTCAACACGCCGCAGCCGTAAAGCACACCCTGAAAGACCATGCGCTCGCAGATGGAGCGGTAGGAGGCCCGGCCCGGCCCCTCGGCCAGTTGCCCCTCCATCTCCGTGCTCATCTTCTCGGCAGCGTCATTGGCCAGAGACAGCGTCAGGTCACGCAGCTCCCGCTCGCTCAAATGGGGCACTTCGCCTGGCCGCAACGGGCGGCCAAGCTCGGCTTCGAGCTTGGCCGCCCGCCGGTACTCCTCCATGAGCACAACCTCACGCAGCAGGTCGGGGTGAACCTCGGGCGTGGTTGAAGGCTCAAGGGTCCAATTCTTCTCGCCCTTGGCTGGAAATTGCAGGTCAATCAGGCGCGCGGTGAGGGCATCGACCTTGGTCTTGGTCTTGCGCAGGTAGATCTTGCTGCGGTTCTTCTTGATCCGCTTGAGCACCTTGGGCTCATAGATGCCCAGGTACTGGCGCAGGTCCATGGCCCAGCGCTCCTCATAGGGACGGCGCAACGCGGCGTTGTTCGTGAACTCGCCGCGCAGCTTTATCCCAAGCGCCTGGACCGCAACTTCACTCATTGTGCCCACGCCTCCAAAAGCTTGAGCCTGGCCGCGCTCACGTCCTCCAGGCTGCGCACATAGGTTCCCATGTCCCGGTCCCAGGTCAGGGAGTCGGCTACGGATGCGACGCCGCGTACCCCGGAGCGAACTCGTCCGGCTTCACCGGGTCGGCTTTGAGCTCCGCCGGGATCAGTCGCGTTGGCGGCGGTGTTGGAATGAACACCGTAGAAGGCGTCGTTGCGCAGGCCGACATACTCAGGGCCAAACACACAAGCAGCAGGCACAGTCTGCGCAACATCGTTAATCCTCCGGGTGATGGCCGCGCGGGCAGTGGCCAGCTCGCTGCGAGTGGTGATGAGATCGAAGGCCAGCTCGTTGCCGCGCTTGGCCAGGCGCACGGTCTCCTGCATGGCTTCTGCGGTGGCGTTGGCTCCGGCCTTGGCGTAGCCAGCCTCAAGCGTCTTGATCTCGGCCTTGCCCAGGGCCTCGGCCTTATCAAAGCCCTGCCCGTAGCCCCACCAGCAGGCCCCGAGACCGACCACAACAACGAACAAAAGCAGGCCCAGGATCAGGGCCAGCTTGCGGTAGCCGGAGGAGGGGTCGAGAAAGGACAGTCCGGGCAACATCACGGCACCCCTCTCATGGCGACGCCCGGACCCCAGGGCAGGTAGAGCCACTGGTGCCGGTCAATGGCCTTGTCGTAGTTCCGGTTTTCCCTGAAGAACTCAGCGGCCCGGCCATTATTGACCTGCGCCACATCGGCAGCGCTGTTCGGGTTCAGGCCCAGGGCCTTGGCCTTGGCGCGGTCCTTTTGCACCCAGCCCCAACCGCCGTTGTATCCCCAGAGGGCAAAGCGCCAACGATCCCCGTCCGTGGCCGCGAAAGCCGCAGCGTCGTAGAGCGACTTGTCGTAGATGCAAAGCGCCAGGAGCGCCCAACGCGGGTCCGTTGGCGCACCACTCGGGGATGACCTGCCCAGATCCTGCGGATGCAGGCGGGCCATGTCCCGCGCGGTCCCCGGCGTGAACTGCGCCAGGCCCGAGGCGTAGGCGCTCTTGGCCATGGGGTTCCAGGCGCTCTCTTGGTGTACCTGGCCAGCCAGCAGGGCCACAGGCGCAGTCATGCCGAACACGTAGCGAGCGGAACGGATGAGGTCTCTGCGGTAGCGCTCGGCCTGGGGCGGGGTGGACGCGGCATGGGCCATGGACGCAAAAGCAGCCAGCACGGCCCCGACCATCAGAATGGCCAGGAGCGTCGAAACGGCGGCAGTCGGGATCCGCCGCGCGCTCACAGCGCAAGCCCGAAGCCGAAGGCGAACACGGCCATAAAGAGCGCCCGACGGTGCATGCTGTTCAGGTGCATGGTTCGGTCGGCCAAGTCCTTGAACTTGCCAGGCCGCGCATAGTGGAACACGATCATGTCCACGATCAGGCCCAGAGTCGCGCCGAGCCACATGACGAAGGCCTTGTGCAGCAACAGCGCCCATGGGTCGATAACCACCACGCCGCCGGGGTAGATGGCGGGAGCCGGGGCGAACAGGGCTTCGACAAGACCGATGATCAGCGCGCCGAGCAGCATGGCCAGCAACTGGCCGGGCCGGGGCAGCTTGAGTTTGGAGATCAGGCTCATTGGACACCTCCGTCGTTATTGAGGATGGCCGCCTTTGTCTCGTCCGGGATGTCCGAGTGCACGACAAGCGCGCGGCTCATGTTGAGATTCACCCGCAGGGTCCGCTTCACGCTGTCCAACTGATCCCGCAAGACGGCGCGCTCCTGGCATTGCAGTTTGCGCTGCGTGTCGCATTCATCCTTGGTCACGTAGCGCGTGTCGCTGTTGCCCTTCATGGCAAAGACAGTGACCACGATGCTGATAAGCCCGACCAGGGCGGCGAGCAGCGAGGCTGTGAGTGCGTTGAATTCCATCCGCCGTCCTCTCCTGTCTTTCCCCCGCTGTGTCGGCCCCCGGCATGCACCAGGGGCCGACGTTGGGCGGGGCATCGCTCAACCGTGGCAAGGGGCTCGCAGCCAAAGTCGTATCATGGGATTTTGAGTCAGACGGGGGCGGTAACGTGGGGTAACGTCGGGTAACATGGGGTAACGTCGGGTAACAAAAAAAACCATTGACAACATTTTGAACAAAGAAAAACCCCGCCTGGGCGGGGCCTCTTCCTGTTGGACGGGAAACGCGCGTTGTATCTTCGCGTATGTTTTCCCGTGCATGGGCGGGAGCGGCATCACACCTAGGGTTCGGCCCCGTGGCACTCGGCGCACCATTCGCGGTACAGGCCGAGCACACCAACTTTGTCCGCCCGCACGGTTTTGCGCTTGGCCTGGCCATGCTGGGTGAACACCCGGCCACCCCGCTCGGCGTCGTAGGTAACCAGAACGGAGACAACCCCCATACGCACTCCCAGGAACTCCCGGATGGCCCTGTGCCCGCGCAGCATGCCGTTCTGTGTCTCATTGGCCATGCTAGTACCCCCCGATGTCGTCTGCCGGGCCGTTTGAGGTCTGGCGAGTTATGCCCTGCCCCATAGCCGTCACGGGGCTGTCCAGGTCGATAGAGGCCAGCGCCCAGAGGAACGCAGCCAAGAGCGGGTACAATTCCAGGCTGCGGGAAAGTTCCGCACGCTGCCTGCTCTTGTATTCCCTGGCCACCATGGAGCCCTCGCCAAAGAACAGCGTCTTGACGCCACGGGTGCGCCGCTCGAACAAGCGGTCATAGGCCGCCCAGTCGCGGCTGCCGTTCACGCTGGGGGGCAGGGCCAGGTCAAGCTGGGGCAGGCGCAGACGGCGACGCCCGTCGTTGTAGTCCGTGACCAGGCGCATCTCCGGCGCGGAGACAGGGGTCATCCAGGCTCGGCAGGAAAGCACCTCGCTCCACAGGCTGGCGCGGCGCAGCAGCTGGTCCGGGTCATCATGGGTGTACTCGGCGGCGATCTCGACCTTGCGCATGTCCAGGCCGCTCATGGGCTCCTGGTGTTCCACCAGCACAACGAGCGCTCCGGGCCGGATGTCGCGCGGCCAGGCCAGAGCGCCCACCACGCGGCGGTACAAGGCCTTGGTTGCCTTGTTCTGGTACTGCATCAGGCCGGGGCTGAAAGGGTTCTGCTTGATGCCGATGTCTGCGATGCTTTGCGTCTCCACGTTTGGCCTCCTAGCTCATGTCCCGGTCTTGCGTGAGCCCGGAACCGTTCTTGAGATAATCCAGGGCCTCGGCCATAACGTCCACCTGGTCCTTGAATTTTCCGTTGGGGAACATGACCACCTCGTTTTTGAACGCAGGAAGCCACGGGGCGCTCTCCGGCACCCACACGTTGCCGCCCTTAACCGTGGACGCCTGGGCGCGGGCACGGGTCTCCTTGCCGTCCTTGCCCAGCACGTAGGGGATCACCGGAACCTTGGTGTCCTTTTGCAGGTCCTGGATCACGCTGGTGCCGCTGCTCTTGTCCTCCACCACAACCTCGTCCACGCCCCCGGCCTCATAGTCGTCGACCATGCGCTGTTTGAGGGTCGGGTAGTCCATGCGCTCGCGCAGCACGTGCAACAGGTAGTAGCCGTTTTGGGCCTCGCCCCAGCGCTCGCGCACCGAATAGGCCGCCCCATCCTTGACCGACTGCGCGGTGTCCCAAAAGTCCACAATGCGCTCGAACCGGGGCAGCTCAGTGTAGGTCTGGAACCACTCCCACTTGAAGATGCCGCCGCCCGGCGGGGTGGGCTCCTGCTGGAACTGCCCGGCGTACTCCGCCTCGTGCATCTTGCGCTTGATCTTCTCCAGGGCCTCGCCGGTGAACCGCTCCGGCCAGAGCAGCTCGCCTTCCTTGGTGCGGGGGTCCTCAAAGCCGAGCGGCGTCTTGACGTAGCGCCTGCCCTCGTACTCGGCAGGCAGGCACAGGTGCACCCAGCCGCCCTGTTCGAGCAGGTGCCCAGACAGGTCATTCTCGTGGACGCGCTGCCCCACGACCACGAACGCGCCCCGCTCCGGGTCATCGAGGCGGTTGGACATGGAGTTGTCCCACCAATCGAGCACAGACAGGCGCTTTGTCTCCCGGTCCTGGCTCACGTCCTTGACGTTGTGCGGATCGTCGCAGAACACGTAGTCGCCGCCCTCGCCGGTCGCCTTGCCGCCGGAGGAGGAGACGAAACGCGAGCCGCCGTGGGTGTTCTCGAACTTGCTCTTTTCGTTCTGGTCGCTCTTAATGCTGACCTTAGAGCCCCAGCGCTCCTGGTACCACGGGCTTTCGATGATGGTGCGGGCCTTCTGGTTGTCGCGCCGGGCCAGGGTCAATTCGTAGGAGGAGTTGAAAGAGCGCCTGCCCGGAGCCCAGGTCCACACCCAAGGCACAAAGCACACGCTGATGCCGATGCTCTTCATGTGGCGCGGGGGCATGTTGACCAGCAGCTCACGGATCTCGAACGTGGCCACGGCCTCCATGTGCTCGCAGATGGCCCCGATGTGCCAGCCGTCGACAAAGGGCCGGGCAGGCTCGATGATGTGCCAAGACTGGAGGATGAAGTCGTGGTAGCTCATCTCCGGCTTGATGACGAGCTGCTCGGCGTTTGCGGCAGGCAGACTGGTTTGCAGGTTCAGGACGAAGTTTTGCAACAGGCTGCCCCCGCCGCCAGGCCCGAGGGTCCGCTTCTTCATGCAGACCCCCGGCCAAGGGCGAAGCTGAGCTTCGCTACTCCAGCTTGCGCGAGCGCATGAAGCGGATCAGCGTGGTGTCCGAAACGTCGAGGATGCGCGCCAAGCTGGCCTTGCTCACACGCTTGGCGCGAAAATCCTTGATCTCCGACTCCCGACCGTCCAGGACCGACTTGCCGGTGCTGCCCTTGGGCCGCCCTAGGGTCTTGCCCTCGGCCCGCGCCCGCGCCAAGCCCGCCTTGGTCCGTTCGCTTATGAGGTCGCGCTCTATCTCGGCCAGAAGCCCAAAGAGCCCCACCAGAATCTTGCCCTGCACATCCCGCTTGCCGCCGTTGACGCGGATGTTCTCCTTGAGCGTCACCAACCCCACCCCGGCGGCGGCCAGCTTGTCCACGGTCTGCACCACTTCGCCCAAGCTGCGCCCCAGGCGCGACAGCTCTGCCACCACAAGCGTGTCCCCAGCCGCAAGCTGACCGGCAAGCTCCTCCAGGCCGCGTTCCTTGGCCGAGCGCCGCGAGGACATCTCGCGCTCCATCCAGTCCGTGATCTGCACGCCTTCCCGGTTGGCCCAGGAGAGAATTTCCAGTCTCTGGTTCGAGATGTCCTGCTTGTCCGTGCTCACCCGCAAATAGGCTATGGTCGCCATGTTCGCCCCCGTTTTTCAGGTCCGCTGCGTCAAAACCGTTCCCACGGCTTTTTTGTGCCTGATTCACGGCGCGAAAGCAAACGTTTTTAAGCATTATTATGCTGCCTCTTTACGGTCGTTTTCATGTTGATTAATCCTGCGCGAAATTCACATTGCCGCCGGGGATGTCCAGGCTGGACCGAAAGGCCTGCACCTGGACAAGGCGCGCCATGATCCGCTGCTGCACCTCGGGCGCTGCGGCCTTGATCTCGTCCATGACCACGCCCTGGAACTCCTCCACGCGCTTCATGTTGAAGGCCTCCCGCTGCATGGCAAAAATGAACTCAAGCTGTTTCCTGGACTCGCCCAGGAGCTTCACGGCCAGGTCGCCCAGGCTGCCCTTGGGACCGGCCAGCCGCCGCAGTTTGTAGCGCGCCTCGCGGCCAGCCTCGGCGTTCTCGTCGGTCTTGATGACCACGCTGACCAGGTCCAGGATGTACTGGGCCTGCTCGGCCAAGGACGCCAGGCGCGCGCCGCTGTCCGAAAGTTGGGCCTTCATAAGCTCCTGCCCGGCCTGCTGCGCGGGGATATTCCGGGCAACGGCAAGCTCCATGCGCTTGAGCGTCTTGCACACCGCCGGGCCGCTGACCGAGAAATATTCTGCGGCCTGACTCTGGTTCCACCCATGCCGCACCATCAGCTCCGTCAAAACCTTCCGGTCGATGGAACCGGAACCCCGTGAAGGGTGATCTTTCAGCTCGCCCAGATCCGCGCCCACGTCTTGCTCGCCCATCTTGCCCCCCCGTATTTACTGCTTAACCACCCGGCTTAACTCTCGTTTACCCCTGTCTTTACCCTTGTCCCAGGTTCTTAACCAAACCTTAACTTTCTCCCCGGCTTTGACGGTCAAGCCCTTAACCGGACGTGTCCTGGGCCTGCTCCCTGGCCCGTTCCGCCCGCATCTGCTCGTACTCTTCCAGGCTCCAGCTCTTAGTCTCCCGGACCACCTCACCTTGCGCCCGCTTCGGGTCTCCCATTTGGTCGCGCGTCAGGTAGTGCCCGCCCAGAACCTTGTCCATGTTCGCCCGGCAGACCAGCCAAGCCAAACCGGCGCGCCACTGCTCCACCTCGCCCATCAGGTACGGGTGCTCCCGCACCAGGGCAAAGAACCAGCCCCACCACTCCAGACTCTGCCTCTCTGGCTTGGACTTCCACCTCGCGGCGATGTCCTTGCCCAGCTTCTCGGCATCTTCGCGGGGCTCAGGCAGCTCGGGCAACACTTCGCGGTACCTGGCGACGATTTCACTCACGGGCACATGCTCGCTCCTTCCCCCCGTTGGGGGGGGTGGGGGGGATTTTAGAGTTTTGGAATTGGTATTGGAGTAATTCTTACCTGCAACACACCTATTACCTTTCGTATTAGGTGCCAGACCCTTGGATGCTTCCTTTCCCACAGCCCTTGCGTCCCAACGTTTCTGCACGGCGACGCGGCCCGCCTCGCTGCGCTCCTCTGCCTTGGCCACGTGGGGTTGCTCCTCGCGCCAATTGGGCAGGTAGAATATCCCATCCTCGCCCCTCGCCAGGAACTCCTCTTCAATCAAAAGTTCAATGAATCCAGCTTCGTCCTTTCTTACGCAGCACACCTCATGCAGATCCTCGACGCCCATTCTCTCCAGACGGCCCGTGGTCGGACAATTCTCGGCAGCCCAGCTCCAAAGCAGGAATACGGCGTAAGCTCCGTCACCGCCGAACCGCCTTACCATGCGCATGAAACGAAGCTCACGATGGAACCCCTTTGGCAGGCGCAGGTCCTGAACATAATTCCCCAGCTTCTTAGCCACATTGCCCCCAGCTCTTGCCACGGCCATGAATGAATCAAGCGCGAACCCCAGCCCTGAAATTTTCCACCAGCGCGGCGGCGGCGCATACCCCCCTATCCCGCGCCGCCCGTTTCCTTCTACGCACCTAGTACGGACCTACTACTTTCGTATCCTGAGCACCCAACCCTGCGACGCTACATATTTTTTTTGCGAGCGGCGCAACGGGCGCGTACCTCGCGCACCTGTCTGTCCCGCGCAGCCACGGGTCCGGGTTGATCTCCACCTGGCCAGGCTCAATTGGCTCAAGCCACAGCAGGCACGTGGCGGCCTGGGAACACAGCTCGGCCCGGCACTTGAGGCGCGTGTCCATGCTCACCCCCTTGTCCTCCTGGATGTCCGCCACCACTCCCGGCACTCCTTGCGCCAAGGGCACACGTCCAGATCCCAGATGTTCTGTGCACCGCCCACCGGTAGCGGGCACTTATCCCAGCACGAACGGCCATAGCAGCGGGCGTCCGGCCCGACGCATGGCAGCTTGGCAGCGATGGCTGGATCATCGCAGGGCTTGCTCACCGGCACCCTCTGACGTGCATGGCGAAAATCAATCGGTTGATGTTGACTTGTAACCATCCCAAGGCTACAAGGTAGCCATGACGTGGGATGTGCAATTCACCAACGCGGCGGCGAAGCAGGCAAAATCTTTGCCACAGTCCATAAGCGAGAGGCTGATGGCGCTGGTGCAGGCCCTCAAGTTCAGCGGCCCGGCCCAGCCCACCATGCCCAATTACGGCAAGATCAAAGGGCAGAAGGAAACGCACCACTGCCACCTGAAAAAAGGCAAGCCTACCTACGTGGCTGTTTGGGAAGCTTTCAAAGCAACTAAAAAAGTGGTGATGACTTATGTTGGAACTCACGAGAACGCCCCTTACTGACGGCATGGTCTGCCTGACCATCAACGTGCCCCGCGAAAAGGCCGACGGCATTGCTGCTGCGGTCGAGGGCATCCTGCGTCTCGTTGAAACACCCGGCGAGGCCACTGTGCCCGCTGTGGAGGTTTTGCCCGACATGACGCCTGGTAAGGTTCTGCGCGGGGCGCGGGGCCTGCGGGGCCTGACCCAGGAGCAGCTCGCACAGGCCGTGGGCGCACAGAAGTCGCACATTTCCGAGATGGAACGCGAGGTGCGGCCCATCGGGCTGGGCATGGCCCAGCGCCTGGGCAAGGCCCTGGCCATGCCGCACAAGTCATTTTTATAGTCACGCCACAACTTCATTTCCCCACTCGCTAAACTGCCATGTTCTCCAGCACAGGTGCATGCCGCTTGTGCATGGCTTGAAATTCTTGATGCCATCGGCATCAGAGCCCCCTCTCGTTTTTCCGTAGATAGTCCTGGTTCACGAACCGCAGGAACGATCGCTGGAAGTCGACCTTGATCGTGCCCGTGCGGTTGCTACGACCCTTGGCCACGTCAATTTCGATCTCCCTGACCACGCCCTTGCCTCGCGTGTCCCAGGGAACAAGAAAGAGAATGATGTCCGCATCAGCTTCGACCGCGCCAGATTCGCGGAGCTGCGAGAGAAGGGGGCGCTTGGTCTTGTCGGCATCGCGGTTGAGCTGGGCCAGGCAGATCACAGCCACGTCGTATTCCAGGGCGGTGTTCTTGATGGCGCGCGAGACCTCAGCCACCTCCTGCTCGCGCGAACTGCACCGTTGGTCAGCGCGCATGAGCTGAAGGTAGTCGATGATGACCCAGCGGATGCCGATCTCGCGCTTCCACTTGCGGACCTGGGAGCGAAACTCCTGAATGGTGAGGCCTGGCCTGTCCCAAAGACGCAGGCGCGGGTCCAATTGCCCAAGCCAGTGAACCCCGCCCATTACCTTGGTCATGTCTGCGTCCGTGAAATCACCATCACGGAAACGCTGCGCGTCAACCCCGCCCTGCCTGGCAAATAAACGTAGGGCCAACTGCACGGATCTCATCTCCAAGGAGAAGATGCCGCCAGGCACGCCCTTGTCCAAGGCGTGTGCCGCCTCACACAGAGCAAAGGCGGTCTTCCCGGCCCCAGGCCGTCCGGCCAGTACGCATGTCTCTCCCGGAGCGTAGCCACCGATGAGGGCATTCAGGTCGTAGATGGAGGACTTGATCAGATCGCCATGACCGCCCTTAAGGCGCTCCACATAGGCCAGGGCGTCAAAGGCCACTTGGCTGGGGCGCTGGCTGGGCACGTTGACGCGATCCTCCAGGACCGCGTCTATGGTCTTCTGGGCATGTGCCGCAAACTCAGTCGGACTGGCGGTTGGGTCAAAGGCCGCATCGCAAAGCCCCATGCCTAGCTCGATCATGGCCCGACGCTGGGCAGCTCCGCGCACGATGCCCACATGGTGGCGGGCGTTGGCCACGCTTATGGGAGAGCTAGCCAACTCGGCCAGATACACCGGCCCACCGGCCCGCACCAAACTGCCAATGGCCATGTCGGGCGAAACGCCCTCAAGGATGTCCACGGCTGCGGCTGGGCGCATCAAACACCCACCCAGCACAGCCTGCTCGGCGTCCAGGTCGTGTGGCATGACGCGGTTGGGGCGGGGGGCATTCATGCCGACCCCCGCATATTTGCAAAAGTTCGCGTGGATTGGGGGACTGATAGGGGACTGGATCTGAATTTGGCAAAAAGAAAGGCTTCGCTACCGTACCCTCTGTACGCCTGCGAAGCCTTGGTATTACTGTGGTACCGGGAGGGGGAATTGAACCCCCACAACCTTGCGGTCGGTGGATTTTGAGTCCGCTGCGTCTACCAATTCCGCCATCCCGGCACGGGAGTGGATTTCATAGGAGAACCCACCCCTGGTGTCAAGGCGCTGGTCTTGCCAGCGCGCGGCCGGTGGGCAACGCTTCCGGCGCGCGGACGTTTTCCCAAAGTTCTTGACCGGCCCACTGGAAAAACGTACGAGAACACTGCACGTTCTAGGCATTTCGTTGGCCGCCAGCACGCCTGGACCCGAACCCGACATGCACCAGGTATTCCCAGAAAGCCTCAGCACCTGGCCCATGATCACGCTCAAGGAGACCCTCCGCATGGATGTGGAACTGGCAAAACCCTTCGTCAAAGCCGCCATGGATGTCATCGGCACCATGGCCTTCATCACGCCCCGGCCGGGCAAGCCCTTTGTAAAGAAGAACACCATCGCCACCGGCGACGTCACCGGGCTTGTGGGCCTCACGGGCGACGGCAAGCGCGGCAGCGTGTCCATCTCATTCACCAAGCCGTGCGCCGTGGCCATGGTCAAGAACATGCTGGGCGACGACATCCAGGACATCGTCCAGGACGTCAAGGACGCCGTGGGCGAGATCACCAACATGATTTCCGGCCAGGCCCGCGCCGGGCTCTCCGAAAAAGGCCTCGTGTTCGCCGGCTCCACGCCCACGGTCATCATGGGCGACAACCACAGCATCACGCACATGGCCAAATCCCCCATCATGGCCATCCCCTTTGAGACCGACGAGACACATGAGCAAACTGGACGGATTCCGCGACAAGGACTTCCTCGAACAGGTCACCACCCTCAACGAAATTGCGGGCAGCAGGGATTCAGACGCCCTGCCCGGCCTGCTGGATCTCCTTGAAAAACCCATCGGCGACACCGGCGTGGACTACATGGTGGTCAACGCCCTGAACGCCGTGCTCGGCGCCAACGAAAACGCCGTGGTCCGGGGCCTGGGCAGCCAGAGCGCAGCCTTCCGCACCCTGTGCATCCGCGCGAGCGGGGAATACCTCTTCCACGACGCCGCCGAGCCCCTGACCGAGATGGCCGAAGAAGAGACCGACCCCGACCGCCTGACGGAGATTCTGGCCGCCCTGGCCAAGATTCGTCCGGAAGGCGGGGCCAGCGTGTTCCGCTCGTTCCTGGGGCACGACGACCCCATGCTGGCGGCCCTGGCCATGGAGATGGCCGGAGTCTACGCCGACACCCAGGCCGTGGTTTTCCTCAAGGCCGCCGTGGAGGCCACGGACGCGGAGCGCACCTACGACCAGTGCGACATCACCACCTGGAAGGCCATCGACGCCCTGGCGACCATGGCCAGCCCGGAGACCATCTCCTTTTTGGCCGCCAACGTGCACCACAAGAACCCCACGGCCCGGCGGCTCATCACCGACGCCCTGGTGCGCCTGGGCGAACCCGCCATCCCCTTTCTGGAGCCCCTGTACAGCCAGGGCGACGTGGACCAGCGCATCCTGGCCTGCAACATCACAGGCTTCATCAGCTCACGCAAGGGCGCGGACGGCCTGGTGCAGGGCTTTGACAAGGGCTTTTTCAGCGAAGCCAACGTGCGCTACGCCGCCTTTGAGGCCCTGGGCCGCATCGGCACCCTGAAGGGGCTGGTCTGTCTGGTGGATGGCCTCTCGGAAACCGACGAGCTCATCCTCATGGCCGTGGTCACGGGCCTGGAGCGCCACGCCGCGCCCGGCATCGTCAAGACCATCTCCGAGCGCATCGCCGAGGGCGACGAGCGCAGTGCCCGCATCGCCCACGCGGTCATCGCCTCGCGCGCCCTGCGCCTGTTCCAGGAACTCTACAAGGACGACGCCGTGGGCGCAGCCCTCCTGGTGGAGCTGCGGAAGTCCCAGGACGCCGAGATCCTGGCCGACTTCGCCACCCGCCTGGGCGAGATCGGCACGGAGCGCGCCAAGGCCGACGCCCTGAGCCTGCCCAAGGCCAAGGCCGCCACGCGCAAGGCCCTGGCCGCCGACGACTCCAAGTCCATGCTGGCGCTCTACCGCAGCATCCTGACCGACCTTGGCTTCGAGCCGCTCATGGCCGCCAACGGCCAGGAGGCCTACGCCTTCGTGGAGGCCGGGGAATTCGCCGACGTGGTCATCACGGACATGAACATGCCCGTCATGGACGGCATGGAGCTGGTGGGCAAGCTGCGCGGGTCCCTGGGCTACGAGGACGTGCCCATCCTCATGGTCACCACCGAGTCCGAAGGCTCCCAGCGCGACATGGCGACCAAGGCCGGGGTCACGGCGTTTCTGACCAAGCCCTTCAAGCCAGACGCCCTCAAGGCCAAACTCATGGAGATGCTGGGCGGCTAGCCCCGCCCCGCCGCCTCCAGCAGGAAGGCGACGCTCCGCCCGGCCGCCTCGCGGTCGTAGAGCAG